>DATBEL010000034.1:0-7003 GCA_036276135.1 Candidatus Dormiibacterota bacterium | reverse complement strand
GGACCTGACGCCGGTGACGCAGGCGGACCACGAGATCGAGCGCGCCATCCGCGACCTGGTGGCCGCCCGCCGGCCGGGACACGCGATCGTCGGTGAGGAGTTCGGTGGCGACGTCGACGCCGTCAGCGGCTGGCGCTGGGTGATCGACCCGCTCGACGGAACCAAGAGCTTCGTCCGCGGCAACGAGACCTGGGGCACCCTGATCGCCCTCCAGCACGACGGTGCGTCGGTGGTGGCTGTGGCCTCGACCCCCGCGTTCGGACACAGGTACGCAGCCGTGCGCGGAGGCGGCACCACCCTCGACGGGCGTCGCGTGCACGTGTCCGAGGTCGACAGCATCGAGCAGGCGATGATCGCCCACACCTCGGTGTCGGGCTTCGCCCGCGCCGGCATGGAGGCCGAGCTCGTCCGGATCGCCAGGCGCTGCTGGGATGCCCGAGGCCTGGGCAATGTGCTGTCCCACCTCGCCGTCGCCCGGGGCACCGCCGACATCGGCTGGACGGCGCGCGCCTGCATCTGGGACTACGCCGCGCTCTCGCTGATCGTGGAGGAGGCGGGTGGTCGCTTCCTCGACCGCTCCGGCGATGGACCGCTCGGGGGAACCGGCCTCTCGACCAACGGCATCCTCCACGAGTCAGTGCTCGCGTTCACCGGGGCGGACCGCAACCGGCACCCCTAGCCACGCCTCGCCGAGTTCCACGGGCTCGTACGGCGGACGCACCCGTGGACAGACGATCCTGTGACGGTCGCGCCTGAACGCGGTCGTACGGGGCCCAAGCTGCAAACAGGTACGCCACCGCCACCGCGGGTCTCTTCCTCGCCCACTCGGGCATGCTCGACGAGGAGACCGGGCTTCGCGGGTTCCTCGAGACCGGGGTGCCGTCATACCTCGACCCCTACCACTCCGGCAACGATGAGCTGGAGCAGGGGTGACATCGAGCTGCAGCAGGCGGTGGCCGGCGACTCCGCCCTGCTCGATGGCTACGTCGCGCTCCGGGTGAGCCAGAGTGCCTGGGTGTTGGGATGGGCCAAGGACGCCATCGCCGGGCAACCGCAGGCGAGCACGACGGCAGCGTTCCTCGACACCGGGAGGATCCTCTTCGACAGCTACCGGGTGACGGAGACGAGCTTCGACGCCTCCATCGCCGCGAGCA
This sequence comes from Candidatus Dormiibacterota bacterium, assembly GCA_036276135.1. Lineage (GTDB taxonomy): Bacteria > Chloroflexota > Dormibacteria > Aeolococcales > Aeolococcaceae > Aeolococcus. The sequence goes on along the minus strand of DATBEL010000034.1, from coordinate 5,849 downwards.
TCTCGCACGTCCAGGACCTGTCCAGCGCGTTCGCCACGGGCGGTCTTGTCGTCGAGGTGGGCGTCGGGATGGGCGGCCTCCTGCTCTGGTGGCGCCAGCGGCGCGCATTGCGGCAGGCGATCGTCGGCCCCGTCTCGAGCATCCTTCAAACGCTCGCCATCGCGGTGCCGATGATCGTCGGCGCGCGGGTGGTCGGCGTCATCGAGGCGGGAGCCGACCACCCCGTCGAGCTGTCCACCGTCGACATGGAGTTGATCGACACGCTGTCGAGCCAGGCGGCGACGGCCATCGAGGCCGCCCGGCTCTACGAGCGCGCAGAAGAGCTGGGCCGTACGGTGGCGAGGAATTCCTGCTCCTGATGCCGGAGACGGACTGCGATTCCGGCGTCGAGCTGTGCGATCGGCTGCGCGAGGCGGTGACCACACGGGTGACGCTGCCCAAGGGCCGTCGTCTGACCCTCTCCGGCGGCGTGGCGGCGTTCCCACCCAGGCGGACACCCCGGCCGGGCTGATCGCCGCTGCTGACGCGGCGCTGTACCGCGCCAAGAGCGCCGGGCGTGACTGCGTCATCGCGTCCCAGGACCGCCCCGCAAGCGCCACCGATCCGCCGAGGCTGCTGCCGAGCTCCGTGTGACCGGGGCGCGGCTCGACGGGCCCGTCGGTGGGCCGTACACTGCGCGCCGTGGAGGACATCGTCGTCGACTCTGCGGACGTCGCCGGACGAGCTGACGCCAGCCCGCGCATCCTGACGTTGCGGTCCGCGGCCCGCACCTTCTCGGGCTACGGCAGCCCGCGGTGGATGGGTCTGGTGGCGGGCGGGGCCGTGCTGGCGCGTATCGCGCTGGGCCACTTCAGCCTGGCGGACCCGGTGGTGGCCGCATCGATCCTGGTGATCGAACCGTTTGCCGAATGGTTGCTGCACGTCTTCGTGCTCCACCTGCGTCCCCACACCATCGCGGGACGGACGGTCGACCCCCTGTTCGCCCGCCGCCACCGCATGCACCACCGCGACCCGCGAGATGTTCGGCTGGTGTTCGTCCCGCTGCCTGTGTTGGCCGGGTTCTTCCTGGGGCTCGGCGCCGTCGGTGGACTGGCCTTTCCCGACCACCGGCTCGGCCTGACCGCGTTTGCGACGATGACCACCTTCCTGTTCGGCTACGAGTGGTCGCACTTCCTGATCCACTCGACGTACGTGCCCCGCTCGGCGGTGTTCCGCGCGGTGTGGCGCGCGCACATCCTGCACCACTACAAGAACGAGCAGTTCTGGTTCGGCGTCACCAATCCGATCGCAGACTATGTGCTGCGCACCCACCCGGCCAAGGACGCGGTGCCGACGTCGCCGACGGCTCGCACTCTGGGCGTCGACGACGAGCTCACCCTGCTGCGCGCCACGGGCTGAACGGTCCGTCAGGCGACCACCATGTGCAGCCGCACGATGGTACCGATGGCGCCACTTCGAAGCTGCACCAGGTCGCACAGTTGGTTGACGATCCACAGGCCGCGACTGTCCTGCGGGTCGGGGTTTGGCCTGAGGCGATCGACGAGCGCGGAGCCGACCTGACCGCGATCGCTGACCTCGCACACCAGCGCGTTCGACTCACGCCAGACGCGCAGGCGGCCGCTGCCGCCTCCGTGGGTGATGCTGTTGGTGGCCACCTCGTTGACGGCAAGCACCAATTCGGCGATCCGCGCAGAGAGGAGCCCAGCCCGGGCTGCCTCGCGTCCCACCAGGGTGCGAATCCGCCCCAGCGACTCAGGACCGAAGCGGGCCTCCCGCGCGTCCACCGGGACGTGTGACAGTGGCGCCTCGAGCGTGGACCCGGCTACGGGGTGGGCGTAGACGGCACTGCGCCGGCGCGTCGGACCATCGCGGACGATCGGGTGGCTGCGCTCTGCCTCGGCGAGCACCGCGGGTGCGAGCGTGGTCACGTCGTACGGACAGAGCAGCTTGAAACCCTCCGCGTCCGCGAGGGCCATGTTGAGAAGCCTTTCGTGCCGCTGGCACTCGAGGAGCTCGGCGGCACCGCGCTCAGCCCACACCGGCTGGCCGATGCCTCGCAAGCGGACGCCGGCACCGCCGTGCTCGCGGACAAAGTCACGCCAGGCCGGAATGATCCGGCCAGGATTGGCGCCAACCTCGGCCATGTCGGCGAAGATCACCGTGTCCTCGCAGGGCGGCAGGCCGGCGCGCAGGGCGTCGATCTTCGCCGCGGAGACGACCACCAGCGTGGGTTCACCGGCCAGCAGTCCGTCGGTGATGAAGCGCGCGGTGGCGCGGAGGAACTCCTCGCCTCCCGCATAGAACAGCGCCTCGTGGCAGAACGGGCCGGCGACGTCGGGCGTGATGGTGGTCATGGTTCAAAGACCAGCCCGGGAAGGGCTGCCCACTCCGCCAGCCGGGTGGCACGGAGCAGGTGATCCGGCAGGCCCACGACCCGGATGCGCCGGCCGCCGTCGATATGAGCGGCCGCCTGCACCAGCGCGCGCAACCCGCTGACGTCGCAGAAGAGCACGCCGCGGAAGTCGACTGTCACCTCGGCCAGGCTCGCGGCGGCCGCGGACAGCGCCGCGGACAGAGCCGCGGCCAGCACCATCGAGTTGGAGACGTCGATGTTGCCACCCAACCGCAGCCCGCACGGGTCGGCGGTGTGCTCGAGCACCAGGCCCGCCGAGCCGGCGTCGTCGGCCGGAGGTCCGGGCTGGATGGCATTGCCGCCGGGCACGAACGTCGGCGATTCGCGGGCGAAGATGCTGAGCGGCAGATCGGAGATCGCCGGGCCGTGGCCGTCGCGGCTGCGAGCCCACGTCGACGCCCAGTCCGCGAGCAGCTCGCTGAGCTGGTCGGCAGGCAGGCCGACGTCCGCGAAACGCACCGCGCGCGCGGCGATGAAGGCCGCCGCTCCGTCGACGAACTCGGTGAGCCGCAGCTCGAAGTCGGCCGGCGCGGTGGAGTCGCCGGCGGCGGCCGGGAGCAGCCGCTCCCTGGCCTCGACCAGTTGATCGCGCCTTTCTGCCATCTCCGCCTCGAACTCCTCCTCGAGCGAGCGGACGACGTCGAGGCGGGCGCTGCCGAACCCGGCCAGCCAGCGCAGGCGGTCATCCGCGCTACCGAGGCCGCAGCGCGGGTAGAAGCGGCCGCCGTTCTGCTGACCGTTGCCGACGGTCAGGTGCTGACAGGTCAGCGTCGTGTTCAGAGGGCGGTGGCGCAGGTCGGCCACCGTGAACGTCGTGGCCTGGAAGGCCGGGCAGCAGGGGTTCTCGACGAACTCCGCCGTGAAGGAACGCGAATATGGACAGCGATCCGGCCGCGCGTCGACCGGAACCGCTTCAAGCGGTGCTCTTGCGCCCTCCACGTCGATCACCTCAAACGGGTCTCAGGTGTGACCCATGGTACGCCCTCCATGGACACAGCGAGGAAGGGACGCTCAGAGGTGGATGCCCCGCATCAACATGCCCAGGGCGTATGCCTCGGCGCTGACCGGCTCGTCCTCCTCAGCCCCGTCACCCTTGGCGCCGTCTCCCTCGGCTCCGTCCCCCTTCTTGGAGCGGCCCCCACTGTCGGGGAGCATGTGGAAGGCGGCGCTCATGAGGACGTTGTGCAGGCCGGGGAGCGTCGCATGGGTGAGCTCGCCGAACTTGCCGAGCCGCGTGGAGACCTCGTGGGGGCGCGTGATCATCGCCTGCACGATCATGTCCGCGGCCTCCTCGGGGCTGATCGTCGGGAAGTTCTTGTACATCCCGGTCGGCGCGATCATCGGCGTGCGCACCAACGGCATGTGCACGGTGGTGATGTCGATGCCGTCCGCCGCCACCTCGGACCCGAGGCAGCGCGAGTAGCCATCGAGCGCGGCCTTGCTGGCAACGTAGGCGGCAAAACGTGGCGGGTACGTCTGACCGCCGATTGAGGTGATGTTGAGGATGTGGCCCGCCCCCCGTGCCTTCATCCCCGGCAGCGCTGCCATGATCACCGCGATGGCGCCGAAGTAGTTCAGCTGCATGGTGCGCTCGAAGTCGTGGAAACGATCGAGCGAGTCCATCACCGAGCGCCTGATGGAACGGCCGGCGCTGTTGATCACCACATCGACGCGGCCGTGGTCGGCGATGACCCGCTCGACCATCTCCTTGCACGCACCGGGGTCGCTGAGGTCGGTCGGGTAGAGATGGACCGTGCCGCCAAGCGCCTCCACCTCGGCCTTCATCTCCTCGAGCTTCTCGACACCGCGGGCAACGCCGATGATGGTCGCGCCCGCGCCGGCCAGCGCGCTGGCGGTGGCCCGGCCGATGCCGCTCGACGCCCCGGTGATCAGCACCACCTTGCTGCCGGCGACGCGCCGGATGTTCTGCTGCGTGGGCAGGTCGGGATCGAGGTGGCGCTCCCAGTAGTCCCAGACCCTCCACGCATAGTCATGCAGGCGGGGCACCTTGATGCCGCTGCCCTCGAGCGCCGTCTGCGCCGCGGTGGCATCGAATGTCGCGGGATAGTCCATGTAGGCGAGTGCCGCCTCGGGGAGACCGAGCCGGTCGAGCACCTGCGTGCGGACGCGCTGGATGGCGGGCACGCTGCCGACCATCTTCATGGTGTCGCCGGGGATCATCCTGGTCATGCGGCGGTCGAACCGCAGCGCGAACTCGGGCGCGTGGGCGGCGCGGCAGAACGTGTTGAGCGTGTCGCCGAGCGAGAGCGGCTTGGGATCGACGAGGTGGAATGCCCGATTGTCGAGCCCGTCGAGGTGGGCGATGTGGTCCATGGCGCGCGCCACGAAATCGACCGGTACGAGGTTGAACGGACCGCCCTCAGGCCCGACAAACGGCGTCCATTGCGGGAACTGGCTGCGCAGCGTCTGGATCAGCTTGAAGGCGTAGTACGGACCGTCGATGCGGTCCGCCTCGCCGGTCTGGGACGAGCCGATCACCATGCCCGGGCGGTAGACGCGCCAGGGGATGCGGGCCTCATCGCGGACGATGCGCTCCGCCTCGTACTTGGTGGAGAAGTACGGGTGATCGAGCTCCTGGCCCTCGGCGAACATCTCCTCGGTGAATGCGCCCTTGTAGCGGCCGGCGACGGCGATCGAGCTGACGTGGTGAAAGCGCTCGGCGGCGATCGCGTTGGCGAGCTCGACGGTGTGGCGCGTGCCGGCGATGTTGGCGCGCTCGGTGTCCTCGGCCGACGCGGTCAGGTCGTAGACGGCGGCGAGGTGGAACACCGTCGCCCCGCGCAGCCTGTCCCGATCCTCGTTGGCGATGGCCATGCCCGGCTCGGCGACGTCACCGAACGCGGCATGCAACCTGGTGCCATTGGGGTCGAGCTGTTCGCGCAGGGCAGCGAAGCGGTGCCGCGAGCCGGGCCGGACGAGGAGGTGGATCTCACCCTCTCGGGCGAGCAGCAGCGGCAGCAGTTGGCGACCGATGAACCCGGTGGCACCGGTGACGAAGTACTTCACCACGACCTCCTCGCCAGCGAACAGCGCGCAGAGCTGCGTACGAGGTGAGGAGAATAGCCCGGCGGACCGCCGCCGCACCCCGCGCGCCACAATTGACATCCACGTCAACTTGCTCGGAGGCCTTCGCCAGATGCCCGAAGCCGTCATCGTCGCCGCCGGCCGGTCCCCGATCGGACGCGCCATGAAGGGATCGCTGGTCAACGTCCGCCCCGACGACCTCGGCGCGTACATCGTCACCAGGGTGCTCGAGCAGGTGCCGCAGCTCGATCGCGCCGACATCGAGGACCTCATCTGCGGCTGCGGCCTTCCCGGCGGCGAGCAGGGCTTCAACCTCGGCCGCGTGGTCAGCCTCCTCGCCAAGCTGGACGTGCCCGGCACCACTGTGACCCGCTACTGCTCCAGCTCGCTG
>DATBEL010000033.1:0-20212 GCA_036276135.1 Candidatus Dormiibacterota bacterium | reverse complement strand
GTGGCCAACCGGTTGGTGTACGGCAGGCGCGCGACGCCGTACGAGGTGCTTTCGCAGTTCTCCGAACGCGTCGCCGAGTCGTACGCCACCGACGACGTCATGCCCCGTATGGCGCGCGTGCTCGCCGAGGGGACGGGAGCCCAGCGCGCCGACGTCTGGCTGCGCAGCGGATCGCTATGGCGCGACGCGGCGGTCTGGCCTGTCGACGCCGCCGCCCTCGCTCCCATGGCTGCCGTCGATGGAAACCTCCCGACATCCGGCGCTGGTGACCGAGTGGTTGCGGTTCGACACCAGGGGGAGCTGCTCGGGGCGTTGAGCGTCACCAAGCGCAGCGGCGAGGCGCTGACGCCGGTGGAGGAGAACCTGCTGTCCCACCTCGCCGGGCAGGCCGGGTTGGTGCTCAAGAACGTCGGCCTGACCAGTGACCTGCAGGCGCGGCTCGAAGAGCTGCGCGCTTCGCGCCAGAGGTTGGTCACCGCGCAGGATGCGGCGCGTCGCAGGCTCGAGCGCAACCTCCATGACGGCGCCCAGCAGCATCTGGTCGCGCTCAAGGTGAAGCTCGGCCTCGCCGAGATGTTGTTGGGGCGCGATCCAGAGAGGGCCAGGGTCACACTGGAGCAGCTCAAATCGGATGCGGATGAAGCTCTCGACACGCTGCGTGACCTCGCGCGCGGCATCTACCCACCGCTGCTCGCCGACAAGGGGCTCGGCGCCGCGCTCGCCTCGCAGGCGCGCAAGGCCACCGTCACGGTGACCGTCGACGCCGACGGCCTCGGTCGCTACTCACAGGACGTGGAGGCCGCTGTGTACTTCGCGGTGCTCGAAGCACTCCAGAACGTGCAGAAGTACGCAGGCGCGTCGCGCGTCCTGATCCGGCTGCGCGAGGACAGCGGCGAGCTGCTTTTCAGCGTCGAGGACGACGGCCTTGGCTTCGACGTCGCCACCACCCCGACGGGCACCGGCCTCGTCAACATGGGCGACCGCGTCGACGCGCTCGGCGGTCAGTTGGAGGTCACCTCGACCATCGGCACCGGGACCTCAGTTGCCGGCCGCATCCCGGTCGACCGAGGCCCGGTCTACGCGGTGGCGCCACTGGCCGCCGACCACGCCTCGACCAGCCGCTCCGGGCTGAACTCCGACTTGGGGATGAAGCAGGCGGCGCCGACCTCCTCGGCCTGAGGTCCGTACTCGGCCGCCTCGTACGTGGAGAGGACCAGCACCACCACCGGCCTGGTCGCGACGTCCGCGAGGATCTGCCGCGTCGCCTCCAGGCCGCTGATGCCCGGCAGGTTCACATCCATGAGCACCAGGCTTGGATGCAGCTCGTGGGCCATGCGCACCGACTCCTCGCCGTTCTCGGCTTCGCCCACGACCTCGAAACCATCGGTCAGCTCGACGACCGTGCGCGCCACGGCGCGGAACGGCTCCTGGTCGTCGACGATCAGAACCTGGACCGGCATCTCTCACCGAGGATAAGCCCTCGCTCGGCGTCCGACCAATGGTGCCTGCCCCACACCCATGGTGATGCAGGCCGTCTCCTCACGGCGCCACCTGCTCGCCTATCCTCCGATCGTGCCGATCCGCGTGGTCCTCGCCGAGGACAACTACCTCCTCCGTGAGGGCCTGGTACAGCTGCTCGCCGCCGCCGACGAGGTCGAGCTGGTGGCCTCGTGCGGCGACCTGCCGGCATTGGAGCGTGCCATCGAGGAGCACAGCCCGGACGTCGTCATCACCGACATCCGCATGCCGCCGACGGGCACCGATGAGGGGCTGCGAGCGGCGGACCGGCTGCGCAGCGAGCGACCCGATGTCGGCGTGGTGGTCCTGAGCTCGTTCGCCGAGCCCGAGTACGCGCTGGCTCTGCTGGAGAACGGCGCGGCGGGGCGCGCCTACCTGCTCAAGGAACGCGTGTCCGACCTTGCGCAGCTGGTCGCCGCCATCCGCGAGGTGGACCGAGGCGGCTCGGTCATCGACCCGCGAGTGGTGGAGGTGCTCGTGGCGGCGCGCACCGCGGCCAAGGACTCGCCGCTCACCCAGCTGACCCCACGGGAGACCGAGGTCCTCGCCGAGGTCGCCCAGGGCAAGAACAACGCGGGCATCGCCGCCTCCCTGTCTCTCACCGACCGCGCCGTCGAGAAGCACATCAACTCGATCTTCTCCAAGCTCGACCTCTCTGAGGAACCCGACACCCACCGGCGGGTCAAGGCCACCCTGGTCTACCTCTCCCAGCAGCGCCGCTGAGGTGCCGCGGCGGCTCTGCATCAGACGGAAGCGGGACATGGGGTACACTACTGGGGTCGGCAACAACTGCCGGCATCGCTCGTGCTTCGTCCTCGCCTTCTCGAACGGACCGCGCGTCGTTCAAGAGTCGAGAGGGTAGGAGACACGACATGGCCAATGGCACCATCAAGAAGGTCCAATCGGACCGGGGCTTCGGCTTCATCACCGCAGAGGATGGACAGGAGTACTTCTTCCATCGCAGCGGCCTCGACAGTTCGCTTGACTTCGACAGCCTCAACGGCGGCGAGGCCGTGAGCTTCGAGGTGGAGAAGAGCGACAAGGGTCCACGCGCCGGGCGGGTTCGCGCCGCCGGCTGATCGCGACCACATGGGGACCCGGCGCCGTCGTGGCGCCGGGTCCTCTGCTTGTATACGGCCCCGTCTGAGGGCCACCGGGTGATCCGTGTGGCGCGAACCACCAGCTTCCCGGCCCCGGGTGGACAGTGCCTCCACTGCCGGTCACAATGCGCCACGCACGGCCGCGCGGGCGTGGCCGAACTGGCGCGGCCGATGTCCCCATGTGTCCGCGTCTCGCAACCGACACACACGGAGGGGTCCACATGGGCCGCACGACCACTCGTTCCCGCAGGCGCACGATCGCCGGACTGATAGCCGGCTCGCTGCTCCTGGCGGCATGTGGCAGTTCGGAGACGCCATCGTCCGCGCCGGCGAGCAGCGCCTCAGGTCCGTCCAGACAGCAGAGCATTGCCGCCGAGGTCCCCAGCGCGATCCTCAAGAGCGCACCGCTCCAGATCGCCACCGATGCCTCCTACGCCCCCAACGAGTACGTCGATCCGAACACGGGTCAGGTGCTCGGCTGGGACATCGACCTGGCCAAGGACGTGTGCAAGGTGTTGGGTGTCGAGTGCACCATCAACAACGTCACCTTCTCCGACATCATCCCGAGCCTCCTCGAGAGCCCGTCCAAGTACGTGATGAGCTGGTCGAGCTACACGCCCACCTCGGCTCGCGAGATGAAGGGCATCGACTTCGTCACGTATGCGCAGGTTGGCGAATCATGGGTCGAGAAGGTCGGTGGGGCGACCATCAGCCAGCCGTCCGACATGTGTGGCCACAACGTGGCCGTCGAGGCGGGCACCACCGAGGAGTCGGATGCGTATGGCTACATGGGGCAGATGCCGGGCGGAGGCGCCATCTCCGGCGACACCGACCACTGCAAGACCGCGGGCAAGCCGGACATCACGGTGCAGAGCTTCGACACCCAGACCGAGGCGGACGCTGCGCTGACCTCGGGCCGTTCCGACTTCGGCTGGCTCGACGCGTCGGTCTCCTTCTACGAGGTCAAGCTCAGGCCCTCCAAGCTCCAGATCGGCGGCGCAACGTGCGGAATCGCCCCGTACGGCGTGGCGCTGGCTCACAAGTCCGGGCTCCAGCAGGCAGTCCAGGATGCCATCAAGTACCTGATCGACAACGGCTTCTACAAGCAGGTCCTCAGCTCGTGGAACATCAACTCGGTGGGAGTCCCCAGCAGCCAGGTGGGCATCAACCTCAACACCTCGACAGGAACTGGGACGCAAGCCTGCGTGCCGTCGTACTGAGACGGGCGCTGCGGAGGTGAGCTGACCGAGCACATCGTCGTGACCGATCAGCACCATCGATCGCAAGATTGGCGATGAACGTCACCGCAGGTGAGCCGCGGGTGCGGCCGGAGGCGATCAAGGCAATCCCGGTGCGGCACCCGTGGCGCTGGGTGTTCGCGGTGCTTGTGCTGGCGCTTGCGGCGCTGGCCGTCGACATCCTCGCCACCGCGCCCCTGCTGGACTGGGGCGTGGTGGGCACCTACCTGTTCAACCAGCAGATCCTCAACGGCGTCGTCGTCACCCTCGAGCTGACCGCGATCGCGATGGCGATCGGCGTCGTTCTCGGGGTCCTGCTGGCGGTGATGAGGCTCTCGAAGAACCCCGTCGTCTCCTCGGTGAGCTGGTTCTACATCTGGTTCTTCCGCGGCACGCCGGTGTTGGTTCAGATCTTCTTCTGGTTCAACATCGCCGCCATCCTTCCCGAGATCACCATCGGCATCCCGTTCACGTCGTTCCACTGGATCGGCGTCACCAACCGCCTGATCCCCAACTTCCTTGCCGCCATCCTCGGTCTGGGTCTCAACGAGGCCGCCTACATGGCCGAGATCGTCCGCGCCGGCATCATCTCGGTCGAGCACGGGCAGACGGAGGCGGCGCAGGCGCTTGGCATGACCCGTCCACAGGTGATGCGCCGGGTCGTCCTCCCCCAGGCGATGCGGGTGATCATCCCGCCCACCGGGAACGAAACCATCTCGATGCTGAAGACCTCATCGCTGGCCTACATCGCCACCGTCGGCGAGCTGTTCTTCGTGCAGAAGGAGATCTCCAACTTCAACTTCAACATCATCGAGCTGGTCATCGTCGCCAGCATCTGGTACCTGTTCATGACCTCAGTTCTCACCTTCGGTCAGTTCTACCTGGAGCGCTACTTTGCCCGTGGCGCGGCCCGGCAGCTGCCGGCCACCCCGCTGCAACGATTGCGGCGCGCCCTCTTCCATTTCCGTTCTGCACCACCGCTGTCGGTGGAGGACGTGACCATCGCCGACCGGCCGCACCGCGGGTAGGGGGGCGGTGATGGCCACGCCCATGGTCCAGGCGCAGGCTGTGCACAAGAGCTTCGGCCGCCTCGAGGTGCTGCGGGGCATCGACCTCGAGGTCGCGCCCCAGGAGGTGATGTGCATCATCGGGCCGTCCGGCTCGGGCAAGAGCACATTCCTTCGTTGCATCAACCATCTCGAGAAGATCGACGCCGGCAAGCTGTCGGTCGACGGCGAGCTGGTGGGCTACACGCAACGCGGAGACAAGCTCTACGAGCTGCCTGATCGTGAGGTCTGCCGCAAGCGGTCGGAGATCGGCATGGTCTTTCAGAGTTTCAACCTCTTCCCTCACATGACCACCCTCGCCAACCTGATCGAGGCTCCGATGAGAGTGAAGGGCGAGTCGAAGGCCGTCGCGGTGGAACGCGGTCGCAGGCTGCTGGACCGCGTCGGCCTCGCCGATAAGGTCGACACCTATCCCCGGCAGCTGTCAGGGGGGCAGCAGCAGCGCGTCGCGATCGCGCGAGCGCTGGCCATGCAGCCCAAGCTGATGCTCTTCGACGAGCCGACCTCAGCGCTGGACCCGGAGCTGGTGGGGGAGGTGCTCGACGTCATGCGCGGGCTCGCTCACGACGGCATGACCATGGTCGTCGTCACCCACGAGATGGGGTTCGCCCGCGAGGTCGGTGATGCGCTTGTGTTCATGGATGGTGGCGTCGTCGTCGAAGCCGGCTCCCCGCGAGCGATCCTCGCCGATCCCCAGCACGAACGGACCAAGACGTTCCTGGCAACCGTGCTGTAGCGGCATGAATGGGAGCGGCGCGATGGCTGACATTGCGGTGGTGTGCGGTGCCAGCGGCGGCCTCGGTCCGGCGGTGCTCGCCGCGCTTGCCGCCGGCCACTCGCGCGTTGTCGGCGTGGCGTCGGAACGCAGCTCGGCTGCGGAGCTCGAGGCAATTTCGCCGACCACCCATTGGGAGCGTGCGGACCTCACCGACCCGAGCGCGGTCGACGACCTGTGGGTGCGGCTGGACGCGCTCGGTGGCGAGGTCGGCAGCGTCGTCAACGTCACCGGGGGCTTTCGCGCCGGCAGCGTGATCGATTCAACAGCCGACGACGTGCGCGCCATGTTCGCCCTCAACCTCGAGGCCACCTGGTGGTCGTGCCGTGCCGCGGCGACCCGCATGAGCCGCGCCGGTCGCGGCAGCATCGTCAACGTTGCATCTCGTGCGGCGCTGGTCGGCGGCGACGGATCGGCGGCGTACGCCGTCGCCAAGGCGGCGGTGCTGCGGCTGACCCAGGTGCTCAGCGCGGAGCTCAAGAAGCAGGGTGTTCGCGTCAATGCGGTGGTGCCTGCCGTCATCGACACGCCGGCCAACCGCACGTGGATGACCGACGCCGACCTTGCCAAGGTGGTCGCCCCAGAGAGCATCGCGGCTGTGATCGCGTTTCTCTGCAGCGATGAGGCGGCCTCGGTCACGGGGGCGACGGTGCCGACCTATGGCCGCTTCTGACCGAGCGCCGGGGATCACCCCGGAGGCTGCAACCCGGGCCCTGCGGTCGCACCCGGGCTGGATGGTCGAGCGCGATCGCCTCCGCCGCGACTTCCGCCTCGCCTCGTTCAAGGACGCGATGGAGCTGATCGTTCGAGTCGCTGCCGTCGCCGAGGCGCAGCGGCACCATCCCAACATTCGCCTGCACGAATGGTGCTTCGTCGAGCTCGAGGTGTACTCGCACGTCAGCGGCGGCCTCACCACCCGCGATGTCGACCTGGCGATCGCCATCGACGCCGCCATCGACGGGGATACCCCGGCGACCTGAGCGTTGCCGGTCATCATGGTGTGCATGTGGCCATGTCCGCGGCGGCCGGAGCGGTGACCCTCGCCGCTCAGCGCCTGCGCCTCGGGCGCGTGCCCGTGCTGTTGCTGACGCTCGCCACGGCCACCCTCGGGCGCGTCGCCGTCGGAGCGCCCGCGCCCGCCGCGTCGGCGCCCGCCGCGCTGCTGTTCAGCGCCGTGTTGATCGGCGGCGCCGCCGTCTCCCGGCCTGACCTCGGCCGAGCCAGCTGGCGCGGTGTGGCTCTCGGGGTCGGCGGCGGTGTCGCCCTGGTGGCGGTGTCTCTGGTGGGGCTGCCGGCGCTCGTGCTGGGTCCGCGGGCCGCGTCAGCGACGCTGCTCTGGTGGGCGCCGCTGGTGAGCCTGGTCGCGGTTGGCGAGGAGCTGCTGCTCCGCGGCGCGCTCTTCTCGGCGTTGCGCGGTGAGCACGGCGACATCGTTGCCGTCGCGGCCACGTCGGTGCTGTTCGCGGTCATCCACCTGCCGCTGTACGGTCTGGGCGCGATGCCCATCGATCTCTGCGCCGGCGTCTTCCTGGGATCGCTGCGGGTGGTCTCGGGCGGTGTGGCGGCACCGGCAGTGGCGCATGTGATCGCCGACCTGGCCAGCGGTTGGATCGCCTGAGAAGGGCGACGACCCACCCCCTCGACCATGGTCACCGCGCGGCCGCGCCCCATTCGCTCAGCAGGGAGGTCTCCTCGCCGGGGGTGATCCCGGTTGTGCGCTGCCGCTCGAGGCCGAGCCGGCGCTCCCAGGCGAGGGCAGCGGCGGCGGTGTCCTCAATGGGACGGATGGTCAGGCCGTGGGCGAGCGAGTTGCTCACGTCCCAGTCGCCGTAGCCGGCGTACTGAGGGTCGGGCAGCCACAGCGGCAGCGAGCGCGTCCCCATCCATGCATTCACCCCGCGATCAACCAGGAACTGGTTGGCAACCCATGTCAGCGCAGGCGAGCTTCCCGACGCCGCGGCGGTGCGGGCAAGCAGCTCACCCATCGGCGCCGGCGCGCACGTGGCGTCGTACACGCCCACCAGGCGCTGCTCGGCGGCGTGGACGATCCACGCCGCGAGGTCTGCGACGTCGATCCACTGGACATGCGTGCTGGGGTCGCCCGGGCAGAGCACCTCGCCACCCCGTGACATCCGTGCCGGCCAGTAGCCGTACCTGTCGGAGACGTCGCCCTCGCCGACGATCAGACCGGGGCGCGGGATGAACGCCTTCTCGCCGACGGCGTCGAGCACGCAGCGCTCCGCCGCCACCTTGAGCTGTCCGTAGTTGGCGGGATCGTCCTCGTCGGTGTCGTCGCCGGCGACCAGCGTGGCGGTGGCGGTCTGCCCGGGTGTGGCCTTCTCGGCGTACACAGAACGACTCGACACATATGTCCAGTGCGACGCGCCTCGAGCAAGTGCGCCAACCGCGGCGCGCACCTGCGTGACCGATTGGCGGGCAACGTCCACAACCGCGTCGAAGTGCAGGCCGGCGAGCGGCGCCAGCCCGTCAGGCAGCGCGCGATCGATGCGAACAAAGCGCACGCCGCCGGGAGGCTCGCCACTGACGCCGCGTGCAGCACAGGTGACGTCGTGCCCTCGTTCACGAGCGTGCACCGCCAGCGCGCGCGAGAGGAAGACGGTGCCGCCGAGGACGAGCACCTTCACGTCAGGTCCGTCCTGAAACACTGGGTGACGTAGGGCAGCTCGACCTCGCTGCGACCGGCCAGACCTGGGTCGGTGTCGAGAAGGTGACGGACCTCGTCGAGCACGGCGTCACGCTCGTCGGGCGGCAGGACGATCACGTAGCTGCGCGATGCCACCAGGTCGAGAACCGCGTCGCGCGCGAGCCGAAACCGCCAGGCGACGTCGCGACGTTCGAGCGCCCCGAACGGAGGGCCGACAACGGGCCGCGGATCGTCGCCCTCGTCGTCGCCGAGACGGTGCATGATGCGGCCGAGCTCGGCGACCCAATCGTGGCTCTCGTCACGGACGTTCCAGAGCAGGCCGAGGCGGCCACCCGGGGCCAGCACTCGCGCCACCTCGGGAACCGCCCGCGCCGGGTCGATCCAGTGCCAGGCCTGAGCGACGAGAACGGCGTCGACGGCGCCGTCGTCAAGGGGGATCTGCTCGGCGGTGCCGGCGAGCAGCCGGGCCCCCGGGACGCTGAGCGCAAGCTGCTCGCGCATGCCGGCGGACGGTTCAACGGCGACGACGTCGAGGCCGCGGTCACAGAGTTGACGCGTCAGCTTCCCCGTCCCTGCACCGAGGTCGAGAACGCGCTGCGCGCCGGCCGGGAGAAGCCAGTCGACCGCCTCGGCCGGGTACGGCGGGCGTCCGCGTTGGTACGCGGCCGCGGCAGCGCCGAATGAGCTTGCTCGCGCCGCGCGGCGCTGGTCCAGAGCCACTCAGTCCCGGTGCCGGAACGCCCGCATCGCCACACCGAGCATCACCATGCCGAAGGCGAGAAGGATGGCGACGTCGGCAAGCACCGGCACCGCGTGACCGCCGATGGTCACCGCGGCAACACGGTCGACGAAGGGTTGGGGCAGGCCGGCACCGCCGAGCACCGCCGAACGCACCGGCGCGATGCCGTACGCCACGGGATCGAAGCGGGTCAGCACCGTCATCCACGCCGGCAACCCGGACAGCGGGAACAGCGCACCGCTGAGGAAGAACATCGGCATCATCAGGAAGTTCATCATCACCTGGAACCCCTGCATGGTTCGCATCCGCGCCGAGACCGCCACGCCGAAGCAGGTCAGCGAGAAGGCGAGCACGAAGAGCAGCGGGATCACCTCGATGACGGAGATCACGCTGAGGTGCACGCCGATGATCGGCGCGAAGATCAGCATCACCAAACCCTGGATGGTCGCCTGGGTGGCGCCGCCCAGCGCCTTGCCCAGGGCGACGGCGGAGCGGCTGATCGGCGCCACCAGGATCTCGCGCATGAAGCCGAACTCGCGGTCCCACACCACCGACATGGCGCTGAAGATGGCCGTGAACAGAACGGCCATGCCGATGATGCCCGGGTACATGAACTGGATGTAGCTGAAGGACGGGGGCACGCCGCTGCCGGCGAGCGCGCCCCGTCCGATGGCAGAGCTGAGGCCGACGCCGAAGATCAGCAGGTACAGCAGCGGCTGCGCCAGCGACGTCACCAGCCGGGTGCGGTCGCGCCAGTAACGGAGCACGTCGCGATACCAGATGATGTAGACGGCCTGGACAGTGGACACACGCACGTGGCCGGGGGGGCGGCGCGCGACGGCGGCATCGATGGGCCGCGCCACCGTCTCAGTCGTCTGCGTGACCATCGCCTATCGCCGCCGCGCGGCGAACGCGCGCATGAACGATTGCATCCCGTCGGCGTCACCCTCGCGGATGGCTCGGCCGGTGAGCTTGAGGAACACGTCATCGAGCGAGGGGCGTCGCACCGTCACCGTCTTGACCGGCATCGACAGAGCGGTGATCAGCCGCGGCACGAACGCGGCGCCGTCGGCGACCTCGATGCGCAGCGTCTCGCCGTCGGCGACGGCGGTGACCCCCAGCTTGCCGGCGATCTCCGAGGCGGCGCGGGGGTTGTCATCGGTCTGCACCACGACCACGTCGCCGCCCACCTGGGATTTGAGCTCGTCGGGTGTGCCCAGCGCCACGATGCGCCCCTGGTCGATGATCGCGATCCGGTCGCACCACTCCGCCTCCTCCATGTAGTGCGTGGTCATGAAGATGGTGAGCCCCGTCGTTCGCCTGATGTCGCGCAGGTGATCCCAGAGCCGGGCTCGCGTCTGCGGGTCGAGGCCCTGCGTGGGCTCGTCAAGGAAGAGCACCTCAGGCGCGTGCAGGATGCCGCGGGCCACCTCGAGGCGGCGTTTCATCCCGCCGGAAAACGTCATCACGACCGCGTCGGCGCGGTCAGAGAGATCGACCATCGCAAGAACGCGATCAATCCTCTCGCGCCGTTCGCTGCGCGGCACGCCGTACACCATGGCGTGGAACGTCAGGTTCTCACGCGCCGTGAGCTGGATGTCGAGCGAAGGATCCTGGAAGACGAGCCCGATGCGGGCGCGGACGTCGTCAGGGTGGTGTGCGACGTCGACGCCCGCCACGGTGGCGGAACCCTCGGTGGCCTTGACCAGGGTGCAGAGGATCGCGATCGTCGTGGACTTGCCGGCGCCGTTGGGGCCGAGGAACCCGAAGATCTCTCCGCGCGCCACCGCGAGGTCGATGCCGGCGACGGCGGTCACCTTGTCATATCGTTTGACGAGCCCGGTCACCGCGATCGCGTCGTCCGACGCGGGCACGGTTTCGCTGTGCAGCGCTGTGGCGGTGGCCATCGCCGCCGATGATGCCCGATCGCGGCCGGGCGGCCGCCCCGTCACTGCTTCGCGGCCACCGCGGCGGCCGGGTCGCCGCCGGCGAGCAGGGTGCGAGCACGCGGTACACCTCCCGGTTGGCCGCCAGTCCGATGTGGCTTCGCTGCACCTCGACGGCCAACCGATCGGGCGGTATGTCAACGGGCGCGCTTCGGCTGAGTGCTCCGTTTGCGGGGCAGCGGCCGGCTCGGGGGTGGGGGAGGGGGACGGCTCAGGAAGCCTCGGTACACCCCGAGCAACGCCTCCTTCTGCGAGGTGGTGAGCTCGGGATCGAGGCGCACGGCGCCCTCGACGTCGGTGGCCTGGCCCTGGCCCTGCTCGGCGATCAGGCCGGCCTGAACGAGCATCGTCTCCGTCGACATGCGCAGGCCCGCCGCGATGTTCCTGAGCACGTCCACCGATGGCCGGTACATGCCGCGTTCGAGCTGGCTCAGGTAGGGGTTGGACACCTTGGCCAGTCCGGCGAGCTGCCGCAATGACAGGTCACGGAGCTGGCGCTGGGCACGGATGAAGTCGCCAAGCGCGCGCCAGCGCTCGTCGTCCTCCTGCATGGTGAAAGCATACCGCCTGCTTGATTGACAAAGCAGCTTGGCGAGGTCGAACATGCCCTGTCGCCGAGCGCCCCCGGGCGCCGCGCGAGCCATCGAGACGCTGGGGCGAGGAGCGCGCATGGACTTCGATTTCGACGCGAGGACAGAGGAGTTGCGCGGGCGGCTGCTCGACTTCATGGACGCGCACGTCTATCCCGCGGAGGCCGTGTTCGAGGAGCAGGTCGGCGCCCTGGAGAACCCGTGGGACCGGCCGCCGGTCATCGACGTTCTCAAGGCCGAGGCGCGCGGGCGCGGGCTGTGGAACCTCTTCCTGCCCGACCAGAGGTTCGGAGCGGGCCTCACCAACCTCCAGTACGCACCGCTGGCCGAGATCACCGGATGGAGCCCGATGATCGCGCCTGAGGCCATCAACTGCGCGGCGCCCGACACCGGCAACATGGAGATCCTGGCCATGTTCGGTTCCCAAGCGCAGCAGGAGCAATGGCTGCGGCCGCTGCTCGACGGCGAGATCCGTTCTGCGTTCTCGATGACCGAGCCCGAGGTGGCGTCGTCGGACGCCACCAACATCGCGACGCGCATCGAGCGCGACGGCGACGACTACATCATCACCGGGCACAAGTGGTGGTCGAGCGGGGCGATGAGCCCGCGCTGCAAGGTCGCCATCGTCATGGGCGTCACCAACCCGGACGCGGAGCCGCACCGACGCCAGAGCATGGTGCTCGTTCCGCTCGACAGCGAGGGCGTGCACATCCGTCGCTCCACGTCCGTGTTCGGCTATGGCGACGGCGCCCACGGCGGTCACGCCGACCTGGACTATGAGGAGGTGCGTGTGCCCGCAGGCAACCTTCTCGGTGAGGAGGGGAGTGGCTTCGCCATCGCTCAGGCCCGCCTCGGGCCGGGCCGTATCCACCACTGCATGCGCGTCATCGGCATGGCCGCGCGTGCGCTCGACCTGATGTCCAGGCGGGTGACCACCCGCACCGCGTTCGGCCGCGTTCTCGCTGAGCAGGGTGTCGTCCAGGAGTGGATCGCGGAGTCGTACATCCGGCTCGAACAGGCGCGGCTGCTGGTGCTCAAGGCGGCGTGGATGATGGACCGCGTCGGCAACCGCGAGGCGCGGCGCGAGATCGCGGCGATCAAGGTGGCGGCGCCGGCGGCTGCTCTGTGGGTGCTGGAGCGCGCCATCCAGTCCCATGGTGGCGCCGGTGTGTCACAGGACTTCCCACTGGCGCAGTTCTATGCGCACGCCCGGACGTTGCAGCTCGCCGACGGGCCCGATGAGGTCCACCGCCGGGCCATCGCGCGCGACATCCTCCGCTCTTATGTGGCGTCCGGCCAGAAGGTGCGCTGAGACCAGTCGCGAATCAGTCGGCGGCGGGCGCTGCGCGCCCACCATCGCTCGCGCGCGACCGCTGCGGCAGTGGCACGATCCGGCCGACGTCCGCAGCCAGCGGCGCTCTCGCCACCTGGTCACGGCCCTCGTGCTTGGCCGAGTACATGGCTCGATCGGCCGCCGCCAGCAACTGGTCGAGGTCACGGCCGTTGGCGGGGTACGACGCGATGCCGATGGACGCGGTCAGCCGGGGCAGCTCGCACCCCTGGGGCAGCACGATGTCGCGCACCGCCATGCGCATCGCCTCGGCCACGACCTCGGCGCCGTCGGCGTCGCAGTCATGGAGCAGCGCGACGAACTCCTCGCCGCCAAGCCGCACGATCGCGTCGGCGTCGCGCACTGTGCTGCGCAGCCTGCTGGCCACGCGCTGCAGCACCAGGTCGCCGGCCGCGTGGCCGCTGTGGTCGTTGACCGACTTGAAGTGGTCGAGGTCGATGAGCAGAAGCGCCAGTGGCCGCCCGTCCCGCTCCGCACGCGTCAGGTCACGCTCGCCGCTGTCGCGCAGCCAGCGGCTGTTGTAGAGGTGCGTGAGTGGATCGGTCATCACCGCGCTGAGCAGCTCGGCGTACAGCTGCGCGTTGCGCCAGGCGGCGGCAGCGACGTGCGCGAACAGCGAGGCTGCCTCGAGCTCGCGCTCCGTGAATTGCCCCACGCCGGTGCGCCAGCAGTTGATGATGCCGAGCTTGTGCTCGCCGGCGACGAGTGGGACGAGCAGCAGCGACTCCTGGACCACCGGTGTCCCGGGCACCTGGCGAGCCAGTGGGTGCGCCGAGGTGTCGGCGATGTTCTGTGGTGTGCCCTGACCGAACGCCCAGCCGGTGAGGCCGGCGTCCATCGAGAAGCTGTCCGCGAGCAGCTCGTCCCGGTCCGGACCGGTGGCGATGACCGGGACCAGCCGGTGCGTCTCGTACTCCGCCATGAAGATGGCCATCTCCGACACCGGTACCACCCGGCTCATCAGCTCGGACATCACGCCGAGGATGCGCATCGGGTCGTGCTCGCTCTGCAGAGCGGTGGCGGCGTCGCTGAGGGCTCGCGGCAGGCCCGGACGCGGTCCGGTGACCGTTGTCACGGGCAGTTTGTCAGGCGCGGCCGCGGGCGTGGCGGCGACGGGCTCGGTCGCGGCGACACGCGTGTGCGACACCGTTCGTCGTGCGAACCAGGCGGCGTCGACGACCTCGACGCCCCGCTGGCCGTCGATGACCTTGGTGAGCACGGGGCGGCCGAGCAGCCAGCCCTGGCCGAACTGGACACCCAGCGAGATCAGCGCCTCCCGCTCCGGTTGCGTTTCGATGCCTTCGGCGATGAGCCTGGCGCCGATGTGCCCGCTGAACGACAGCAGAGCCATCACCAGTGCGCGCCGGGCGCGGTCGCTCTCGATGGCGTGGATCAGTGACCGATCGACCTTGATGAACTCGGGCCGAAGCTCGGCGATGACGCGCATGCTGGCGTGGCCGGCGCCGGCGTCATCGACGGCGATGCGAAAGCCGCGCGCGCGCAGGCCGGCGGCGATGCGCTGCAGGCGGGCCAGGTCCGACACCGGCTCACGCTCGCTGAACTCCAGGACGATCGAGCGCGGATCGACGCCCGCATCGTGGACGGCCTGGTCGAGCGCCGCCATGCCGCGGCGATCGAGGAGGGTCCCGATGAGCACGTTGATGAACAGGTCGGCGTCGCCGACGTGGGGGGCCTCCGAGAGGGCGCCGCGCATGCACGCCAGGTCGACGTCGGCCTGCATGTGCAGCAGCGACGCCGCCGCGAACAGGTCGTCGGGCGATGCCACGTGCTCGCGGGGCGAGAATCGCGCCAGCGCTTCGTAGCCGATGACCGTGTGATCGTAGAGGCGGACGATGGGCTGCACGGCGGCGGCGAGCATCCCGTCGACCAGCAGAGAGTCGACGGCGCTCTGCAGTTCCTCGGTCTTGGCGGGAGAGCTGGCCAGGAGAGGGAAGCGCTCGACGACCAGCTCGTTGTCCGTCTCCCACGAGCCGGCCAGCATCGTGGCCACCGCTTCGAGGGTGAGGGTGATGTCCTCAGTGCAACCCGGTCCCCAGACCGCCAGGACTGCCACCACGCGGTCGCGGAAAACGATGGGCACGGTGATCACCGCCCCCTCAGCGGACGGGGTCGGCAGCGCCTGGGCCAGGGCGGAGTCGGCGGCCAGCCGCCGCAGCGTGCCCGACGCTCCGGCCACGCCGAAGTACGGACGCTGCAGGCGAACGGGCTGTCGCAGTGACTCGATGGCGTCCATCGGTACGCGCAACCCCACCAGCTGCGCTGCCATCCCCGCCGTCAACCTGCCGGCAATCTCGGCTGGGCTGTTCACCGCCAGGATCACGCCGGTGTCGGCATGCACCGCCACCACCGCCGCGCCGACCTCGAGCGCGGCGACGGCGCGCACCACCTCGAGGGCAGCCTCCTCCGGCGTTCGAATACCGGGAAGACGCTGTCCAAGGTGAGTGAGCACGCCGAGTCGGACGTCGCGGGGCTGGCCGGGCACGCGCTTAGTGTCGCGACAAGCTGTCGCCGGGCCATCACGATACGGTCGCACGGTACGGTTGGCCCAGTGACACGCCCCCCGCCGATGGTCTCGTACTCATACGGTGAGAGCCCGGAGTGTGTCGCCGACCTTCGTCTGCCGGCTGCAGCGTCTCGAGCCTGCGCGGTGCTGCTCCATGGAGGCTACTGGCGCGACCGCTACCGGCGAGATCTCATGGAGCCACTCGCTGCAGCCCTCGCCGCCGACGGCATCGCCACCTGGAATGTCGAGTACCGGCGGGTGGGCAGCGGTGGCGGCGTGCCGCGGACCATCGACGACGTCGCGGCAGCCATCGAGTACCTCGACCGCCTCGCGCACCAACGCGGCCCGGGTCTCGGCCCTCTCATCCTGGTCGGGCATTCCTCGGGCGCACATCTCGCGCTGTGTGCCGCCGGACGGCACCGACACCGTGGCTCGCCGACGGTCGGGGCGGCGGCGGTCGTCGCCCTGGGCGGCCTCTGCGACCTCGAGAGGGCTGCGCGTGACGGCCTGAGCAACCGCGCTGCCGTGGATTTCGCGGGCGGCGAGCCCGACCGCTGGCCGCTTCTCTACGCGGAGGTGTCGCCGCCCAGCCTGTTGCCGTTGGGCGTGCCCTACCTGCTCCTGCATGGCATGGCGGACGACTCGGTGCCCTGGCAGCTCAGCGCCGACTTCCACCAGCGGGCGATCGATGCCGGCGACCACGGCGACCTGATGCTCCTCGAGGACGTCGGCCATTTCGAGCCGATCGACCCGGCGACGCCCGCCTGGCGGAGCGCCCTGGCCTGGATCGATGACCTCCTCGCGGGCAGCTAGCTTGCGCTCCTGGGTCAGGCGACACGCCGTGGCCCTCCTGGTGCTGGGGTTTCTCGCCGTCGCCGGGCTTGGCGCCGTCTGGATCCAGTCCGCCACCGTGGAGCTGACCGGCCCGATAACCCCGTCGGGCCACCACGATTTCTTCGCCTTCTACTCGGCCGCGACCCTCGTCCGCGACGGCCACCCCCAGGCCCTGTACGACGGCGGCACCCTCACGGCGCTGCAGCGACAGCTGTATCCACACCCGGTTGGCTACGCAGGCTACATGCCGTTCATCAACCCGCCGGCCGCCGCCGCTTTCCTCTCACCGCTGGCCACCCTGACGGAGTCGACGGCCCGGCTGGTCTGGCTGCTGGTCAGCATCGGGCTCGCCGTGACCTGCGCGCTCGTGCTCACCGCCGGCCGTGACATCCGCATCCGCCTCCTGGCGCTGCTGGTGGTGCTCGCCACGTTCCCCGCGTACCAGACGGTCATTGAGGGGCAGTGGTCCTTCGTCCTTCTCCTCGGATGCCTCGGCGCGCTGGTTGCGGCACGGCGAGGTCACGAGACGCTGGCGGGGGTGGCCCTTGGCGTCCTCTGGCTGAAGCCGCCGCTGCTCGTGCTCGTGTTGATCTGGCTGCTGCTGGCGAGGCACTGGCGGGTGGCGGCGGGGATGGTTGGAGCGGTCATCGCGGTCACCGCCGTCGCGCTGCCGTGGACCGGAGTCCAGTCCAACCTCAACTACGCCCGCTACCTCGGCGACGTCGTCGCCGCCCACGCCGGGGGCGCCGGTGCGGCCGGGCAGACCGCGTGGGAAGGCGCCCTGCCCAACATGGAGGGCCTGATCGGGGTGGCGGCCACCGTGTTCGGCCAGCAGAACGCGCTCGCGGTGGACACCGCCACCGTGGCGATGGCAGCTGTGCTGGTGGGTTTCTACGCCTGGGCGATGCGCTCGCACTGGGTCGACCGACCACTCCCGCTCGGCTACGTCCTCGCCGCCGTGTGTCTTGGCCTGCTCCTCGATCCTCACCTGTACGCGCAGGACTGCCTTCTCGTCGTCGTCCTCGTGGCCCTGGTGGCCGGCCGCACGCGGGCGGCCACAGCACCCTGGAGTGCCCCAGGACGCGAGTCAGTGCGCGCTCAGGCCGCCATCCTGTTTGGCGGGGCCGTGCTCCTCGACCTCGCCGCGATCGACACCTACTCGGTCCAGGGGCTGGCGCTGAAGCCGCTGCACCTCTTCACATTCGTCCTGGTGGCCGGCGTGGTCGTCGCGGCCTGGCCTCGTGCCGGCCGGTCCGCAACCGTCGCTGCGACGTAGGTTGCACGCGGTAGCTCAGCCCAGCCATCCTCGGGAGATGAGGATCGCCACCTGGAACGTGAACTCGCTCGCCGCCCGCATGCCCCGCGTCATCGACTGGCTGGGGAGCAACCGGCCCGACGTGCTCTGCCTGCAGGAAACGAAGATCAGCGACGCGGCGTTCGCGCGCGACGAGTTCGCTGCGCTCGGGTACGAGGTCGCCACCCACGGCGCCGGCCAATGGAACGGCGTGGCTCTGCTGTCATCCGTCGGCATCGACGACATCAGCCGCGGTTTTGCCGGCGAGCCGGGATTCCCCGAGGTGGAGGCGCGCGCCGTCGCGGCGACCTGTGGTGGGGTGCGCGTGTGGTCTCTCTACGTGCCCAATGGGCGTGCGCTGAACAGCCCGCACCTCACCTACAAGCTGGAGTGGCTGGCCGCGCTGCGCGACGCCCTCGAGTCGGACCTGGCGAGTGGCCGGCCGACCGCGGTCTGCGGGGACTTCAACATCGCGCCCGGCGACGATGACGTGTGGGATCCCGCCGCGTTCGTCGATTCGACTCACGTCAGCCCCGCAGAACGCGCTGCGCTGACCCGCCTGATCGACCTCGGGCTGCACGACGTCAGGCCGCGGGCGATGAAGGGCGAGCCCTTCACGTACTGGGACTATCGCGCCGGCAACTTCCACAAGGGCATGGGCATGCGCATCGACCTCGTGCTGCTTGGCAACGGCCTGGCATCGTGCCTGACGGACGCATACATCGACCGCGACGCTCGCAAGGGCAAGCTGCCGTCGGACCACGCGCCCGTCGTGGTCGACGTGGATGGGATGGCAGCCTGACCGCGGCATCGAGTCGATTCGGGTTGCGGCGTGGTCATTGTCCGGCGATGCGCCGGTAGCGTCGCACCGCCAGCGGAGCGAACACCAGCAGGATCACCACCGCCCACACCAGCGCTCCCCACACGCTGCTTCCTGCCGGCGCACCGAGCCACAGCGAGCGGATCGCATCAACGGTCACCGTGAAGGGGTTGACGTTGGCGAACGCGCGCAGCGGCGCCGGCATCGACTGCACCGGGACGAAGGCGGACGAGATGAAGGTCAGCGGGAAGACGGCGATGAACCCGAGCGAGTTCGCGGCCTCCGGTGAGGAGACGAGCATGCCGAGCAGTGCGAACACCCATGAGAACGCGTAGCCGAAGAGGAGGAGCAGCCCGATGCCGACGACGATCTGCGCTGCCCCCGTCTTGAACGAGAACCCGATGATCAGGCCGGTGGCGAGCAGCACGACGATCGACAGCAGGTTGGTGGCGATGTCGGCGAGCGTCCGGCCGGCAAGCACAGCCGAACGCGCCATCGGCAGCGATCGGAATCGGTCGATGAGACCCTTCCTGAGGTCCTCATTGATCCCCACCGCGGTGACGAAGCCACCGAACGCGATGTTCTGGACGACGATCCCGGGGATCAGGAACGTGGCGTAGCTGTACCCCGGGGTGCTGATGGCGCCGCCGAAGACGTACACGAACAGCAGCACGAACATGATCGGCTGCACCGTGAACGCCAGCAACAGGTCCGGCGCGCGTCGCAGCCGAACCAGGTTGCGCTCCGCGATCACAAGCGTGTCGGAGACCACGCGACTCACGGTGTCGCCTTCTCATCGGCCGCGTCCATCGCAGCGACGTGGCCGGTGAGGGCCAGGAACACGTCGTCGAGGGTGGGGCGGCGCATTGCCAGGTCGTCGACCGCGATGTGGCCCGCGTCGAGCAGCCGAACCGCGTCCACGATGGCGCCCGCACGGTTGCGGACCGTCAGGCTGACGGTGTGCGGCTCGACCACCGCGGGTTGATCCGACATCGCAGCCAGTGCCCGCGCCACCGCCGCCCCGCTGGCCGCATCCAGGAGGCGCACCTCGAGCCGCTCGCCGGCGATGCGGTCCTTGAGTTGGTCCGAGGTGCCTTCGGCGATGACCTTGCCGTGGTCGACGACCACGATGGTGTCCGCAAGGCGATCCGCCTCGTCGAGATGCTGCGTGGTGAGCAGCACGGTGGTGCCGTTGGCCACGAGCTGTTCCACCGTCTCCCAGAGCTCCACCCGGCTGCGCGGGTCCAGGCCGGTGGTCGGTTCGTCGAGGAACAGCACCGGCGGGCTGGCGACGAGCGCGGCGGCCAGGTCCAGCCGCCGGCGCATCCCACCCGAATACGTCTTGAGGGCGCGCTTGGCGGCATCCACCAGGTCGAAGCGCTCGAGGAGCTCCTGGCCACGGCGCGTGGATGCCGCCCGGCTCTCACCGTAGAGCCGTCCGACCATCACCAGGTTCTCCATCCCGGTGAGATTCTCGTCGACAGCCGCATACTGGCCTGCCAGCCCGATTCGCTGACGAAGCCGCACCGCGTCGCGGACCACGTCGAGGCCGGCGACCCGGACCGTGCCCGCATCCGGCTTGAGCAGCGTGGTCATCACCCGCACTGCGGTTGTCTTGCCGGCGCCGTTGGGGCCGAGCAGGCCGAGCACTGTGCCGGGTTGCGCCTCGAGGTCGACACCGTCGAGCGCGTGCACCTTGCCGAACCACTTGACGAGCCCCCTGACGTTGATGGCGGGCTCGTTCATGGAGG
>DATBEL010000032.1:0-14555 GCA_036276135.1 Candidatus Dormiibacterota bacterium | reverse complement strand
AGCACGTCGCGCAGCGCACCCTGCTCGCCACCGAGCTCCTCGACGACGCCGGCAACCGCGCCGAGCTGGGCCCGCTGCGCTGGCGCGTGGCCATCGACGAGCCCTGCTCACTGCCGATCGACGGGCCGGCACGATCGGCGGCAAGGCGCCTGCTGGCCGAGGTCCCCCGCCTGGAGATCGTCGCGCTCGAGGAGTCGGCGATGTGCTGCGGTGGTCCGGGTATGTACTTCCACGAGCAACCGGAGCGCAGTGAGGCGATCCTGGAGCGCAAGTTCGCGCACGTCGTGGCCAGCGGCGCCGAGGTCCTGGTCACCGAGAACGTCTCCTGCCTGGTCCAGCTGCGCAACGGCGCGGCCAGGTACGCGCCCGGGGTCCGCGTCATGCACGTGTTCGAGGTGCTCGACGAGGCGATCCAGACCGCGCGGCGGCGCAGCGCGATCCTCCCCGAATAGCCCTCAGCCGAACCGCGCGCGCAGCACCTTCTTGTCGAACTTGCCCACGCTGGTTCGCGGCACCTGCTCGATGATCTCGACACGGTCGGGCAGCTGCCAGCGCGCCCAGCCATGGTCACTGAGATGCGCATGCACGTCCTCGAGCGTCACCGTCTCGCCGGGGAGCAGCACGATCGCGGCCAGCGGGCGCTCCTGCCACCTGGGGTTGGGGACCGCGATCACCGCCGCCTCGAACACCTGCGGCATGGCCATGATCTGCGCCTCCATGTCCACCGACGAGATCCACTCGCCGCCGGACTTGATCAGGTCTTTGGTGCGGTCGGCGATGACGAAGTAGCCGTTGCGCGCCGAGATCGCGACATCGCCGGTGCGGAACCAACCACCGTCGAACTTGTCGGGCTCAGCGTTCTTGAAATAGCTGTCAGCAACCCAGGGGCCGCGCACGTAGAGGTCACCCATGGTCTCGCCGTCGGCCGGGACCTCGTCGCCCGCCTCGTCACGCACCGAGACATCGACGCCCACCAGCGGCAGGCCGGCCTGGGCGCGCGCACGGGTGGTCACCTCATCCGCGGCCAGGTCGCGATATGCGTGGCGCGGCCAGGCGACGCTGGCCAGCGGTGAGGTCTCGGTCATGCCCCACACCTGGATGATCGGGATGTCGAACTCACGCAGGTAGCGTTCGATGAGCTGGCGCGGTGGCTGGGCACCACCGCACAGACAGTGGCGCAACGCCGGCGGTCGCTTCCCCTGCGCGGTGAGGGCGTCGATCAGTCCCAGCCACACGGTGGGAACGCCGGCCGCGACGGTCACGGCCTCGTCGACGAGCAGTTGCGCGATGGCGACGGGGTCCAGCGGACCGGCCGCGAACACCTGCTTGGCACCGACCGCGACTGCCCCCTGTGGCATCCCCCACGCCATGGCATGGAACATGGGCACGATCGGCAGCGTGCAATCGGACGGCCCGATGCTCATGGCGGCACCCGACGTCGCCGCCAGCGCGTGCAGGAAGGTCGAGCGGTGCGTGTACACCACGCCCTTGGGACGGCCCGTCGTGCCCGAGGTGTAGCAGAGGCCGAGCGGCGACGTCTCGGGGATGTCGCGTTCTGGGTACTGCACGGGTTGCGCTGCCAGCAGCTGCTCATACGCGAGCACACCGTCCAGCGACGTCTCCGGCACGGCATCGGCGAGCACCACGATCCGCTCGACACCGCGCAGCCCGCCCAGGGCGGACACCTCCTCGAGCACGCCGAGCATGTCCGGGTCGGCGAGGATGCAGCGGTCCTCGGCGTCCTGGATGATGTAGGCGAGCTCAGCGGGCGCCAGGCGCACGTTGAGGGTGTGCAGGATGCGCCCCGTGCAGGGGATGCCGAAGTAGCACTCCAGGTGACGATGGTGGTTCCACGCCAGCGTCGCCACCGCTGCGCCCTGCTCCAGCTCGAGCGCGTCCAGCGCATGCATGAGCTGCTGCGAGCGCCGCCCGAAGTCGTCGTAGGTGTAGCGGTGGACGTCGCCCGACGCCGACCGGCTGACGATCTCGACCTCGGCGTTGTGGCGCTGGGTGTGGGCGAACAGCAGCCAGTTGTTGAGCTGGACGTCCATCATGGTCATG
The DNA here is from genome assembly GCA_036276135.1 of Candidatus Dormiibacterota bacterium. Classification (GTDB taxonomy): domain Bacteria; phylum Chloroflexota; class Dormibacteria; order Aeolococcales; family Aeolococcaceae; genus Aeolococcus. Next base: position 12,494 of record DATBEL010000032.1, on the reverse strand, counting down.
ACCCGTTCCTCGCCATCGGTGGTCGGGATGGTACGTCGGGTCCGATGCGTGCGTGCCGCGCGCGCTCCGCGCAAGATCGCGGCGCCCGCCGTCGTTTGAAGGAACGTTGATGAGGAGAGCCGCACCGCTCCTGCTCGCCGCCTCGATCGCGGCCGCCGCGCTGGCGGCTCCGATGACCACCGTCCACGCCGCGGACGGGGCCGCGGCCAGCTTCTCGGCGACCGTCGGCGCTGTCGAGGCCCTTCCCTATCAGGCGGCGTACCTGGCCACCGGGACCGACTCCGCCTTCAGCGCCAACGCCACGCCGGTCGTCAACACCCCACCCGCGGACGACTACACCGCCGGGTCCATCCCCGGGAGCGATCCCACCGGTGCCACCGACGCGCCACCGTGGCCACCAACGTTCGCCGCCCGCACGATCACCTCCACCGACGGGGCCCTCCTCCACGGCATGGTGGCGCTGCACGCCGGCCGGCACCCCGGTGTGGTCGTGGCCCACGGCTTCAACACGCACGGCAATGTGTCCGTGATCCGGTGGGCGGCCATGCTCGCCGCCAACGGCTGGAACGTCGCGGCCTTCGACCAGCGCGACTTCTCGGCCGAGGCCGGCGAGGCGGCCACCACGCCCCAGACCTTCGGCTGGAAGGAGGCGCAGGACATCATCACCGCGGGGGCGTGGTTGAAGTCGCAACCGGGCGTCACGGCGGTGGGTGTGGTCGGCTTCAGCGAAGGCGCGCAGAACACCGTGCTCGCCATCTCACGCGACAGCGCTCACGTGTTCCGCGCTGCGCTCACCTTCAGCGGCCCTGCCGACCAGGACAGCCAGGTCTACAGCACGGCGGTGCCGCCACAGTGCAGCACGCCGGCGTGCACGTACCCGGTGACCGAGGCGCTGGTGACCGCGGTGGTACCGCCCTACACCACCGGTGACCCCTGCGCCGTGCTCAGTGCCGCCGCCAAGGCGTACGGGACCACCGCGTACCAGATCCTTGTCAACGAGTCAGCTCTGCATGCGCAGACGTCCGCGGCGATCCCCCTTCTCAACTTCTACAGCCAGGATGATTCGCTGGTGCAACCGTTCAACGCGACGATGATGGACGCCTACGAGCAGGGCAACCCGTTGCAGCGCACCGTGCTCATCCAGCACGGCGAGCACGCGTACTTCTTTGACCGCTGGTGGCAGCAGAGCGCCATCCTCACCTACTTCCACGCGCTGCTGCCCACCGACCAGAGCATCACCACCACGCCGACTGTCAACCAGACCGCCGGTGGCAGCGCCCTCTCCTCCCAGACGGTCAACCTCGGCACCCCGTCGCGGCGCAGCGCCGACTCCATGCTCAGCCCCTACATCTGCGATACCACCCAGCCTCCGCCCGGCATGCAGACCGCGCAGCCTCAGGCGAGCGTCGGCGCGGGCGCACCGCCGGCGCTGGCCGGTCTCGGGGTCGCAGCCGTGTCGGCCTGGCGACGCCGTCGGTCGATCACTCGCCGGTGTGTGTCGGCGGCGGGTGCAGGATGAGCCACGCCTCGAGCCGCGACATCGCGTCCGCGCGCCGGATCGGCTCCTCGAAGGTGTCGAGGAGAGCCTGCAGCCTCTCGTAACGCTTCCGGGTGAGCGCCTCCTCCGCGTCGGCCAGCGCCTGGGCCTCGTCCTCGGACGTCACCGCACCCTCCTCCCCGCCGGGGCGCGGCCCGGCCATCCTCGTCTGACGGCGACGCAAACGCGTCACATAGCACGGTAGCACTCCGGCAGGGAGATGGACCGTGCCCTCGCTCTAGCCGACCGCCTCCAGGACATCCTCGGGCGTCATCAGCATGCAGGTGAACGACGGGACATCGCGCACGGTGTGCGTCGACGCCTCGCTCTCACGCATCTCCTGGACCAGGTCGAGGAAGTCAGCCACCGAGTCGCTCTCGAACGCCACCACGAACTCCTGGTCGTCCAGCCCGAACGAGTACGTCGTGTTGATCTTCACGCCCGGATACCTGTGACCCATGGCGATGTGCTCGCTCATCTGCCGCTGACGCTCGTCGCGACTCAGTCGGTACCAGGCGCGCGTCTTCACGAACGGGTACACGAAGAGGTAGCGACGGTTGGTCGGGGCGATCACCAGGCGGTTGCTTCTCCCCTCCTGGTTGGGATGCTGGTGCTTGTCGACGTACATGCTCTGCTTGGTCATGGCGAAGTAGCTGTACGGCGATTCGAGGAACCCACCCAGCGCGGTGCGGTTCAGCCGAGCGGAGAACTCGTGGAGGTCCTCGACGCGGTCGCTGACCAGCCACACCATGAAATCGGCGTCGCCGCGCGTCCCAACCAGGCTGTAGGTGCGCAGCAGCACGTTGTCGCGCCGGTCGATGTCCTTGACGAGCTCCACGACCTCGGCGCGGTCGGCGGCACGCTGCTCGTCCTTGCGCAACCGCCAGTCCGGCCGCACCCGGAAGAATGCGAAGCGGATGTGCTGGCGCGCGGTCGGAGCCGGCGCGGTGGCGTCGCGAGCGGTCAGGGGGGCGGCGACCTCGGTCATCTCCGTCACTTTACAGGGCGGGTTGCGGCGGATCGCTCTCCCTGTCCCGCACCGCTTCGGCCAGCGCCGTCTTGCGGAGCAGGCGCTGCTCGCGGCGGATGCGCGCCTGGGCCTGGCGCCGCCGTTCCTCCGGGGCCTCGGCGATCACCGGCGGCACCGCCGTCGGCTGGCCGTCGACGTCGAGCGCGACGAACACCAGGTGGGCACTGGCCACGCGGCGCCACTCCTCGCTGGCGATGTTCTCGACGTCGACCCGCACCCCAACCTCCATCGAGGTGCGGTGCGCGTCGTTGACCATCGCCCGCACCGACAGCAGGTCGCCGATGTACACCGGCGCCAGGAAGCTCATGTCGTCCATCGAGGCCGTGACCACGCGGAGGCGGCAGTGACGCATCGCAGCGATCCCGGCCGCCTCATCAACGGCCCGCATGATCGCGCCGCCGTGGACGTTGCCGTCGTTGTTGGCATGGAAGAGCTGCATGACGGTGGTGATCTGCGTTCTCGATGCCGACGCCGGCCGCGGGGTCAGGTCGACAGGGCGGTCGTACTGCTGGGCACGCTCGGCGCGCAGCCGCGCCCACGGGTCGCTCACCGCAGCACCTCGAGCGCGGCGCGCACCATCGTGCCGACGCCCACCGGGAGCGCCCGCTCATCGATGTCGAAGTCGGCGCTGTGGTGGGGAGCCACCGCGCGCTTGGCCACGTCGCCGGCGCCGACGGCGAAGTAGCAGCCGCTGCCGACCGCGTTGATGAGGCAGGCCACGTCGTCGCCGACGGTGATCGGCTGGGGCGTCAGCACGTTCTCCTCCCCCACCGTCGCCACGGCCGCGCGTCGCACCAGCGCGGCCGACGCGGTGTCGCTGATCACCGGCGGGCAGCCCGCGGCACGCTCGAACTCCGCGGTGGCGCCCGACGCCGAGGCGATCGCCGCCGCCACCTCGGCGACACGACGCAGCAACCGCTCGCGATCCTCGGGGTCGACTGCCCGCACCGTGCCACGCAGACGGACCTCGTCGGCGATGACGTTGAAGGCCCTGCCTCCCTCGACCTGGCCGACGGTGACCACCGCCGGGGCGAACGGAGACGTCTCGCGACTGACGATGCTCTGGAGTGCGAGCACGACGTGCGCGGCCGCCACCACCGGGTCGATGGTGGTGTGGGGCATGCCGCCGTGCCCGCCCCGGCCGCGGACGGTGATGCCGAACTCGTCGGCACTGCCGAAGATCGGGCCATCCTTGACACCGACCTGACCGACCTGCAGCGGCGCCCAGAGGTGCAGCCCGATGACATGGTCGACGCCCTCGACGGCGCCGCCGGCGATCATCGGCACCGCGCCCGAGGCGATCTCCTCGGCGGGCTGGAAGCAGAGGCGCAGCCGCCCCCGCCAGGAGTCGCGCAGCGAGGCGAGCACGTCGCCGGCGCCCAGCGTGATGGCCACGTGGCCGTCGTGACCGCAGGCGTGCATGACGCCCTCCACCTCCGAGGTGGCCACCCGGCCGCCGCCTCGCTCGAGCAGCGGCAGCGCGTCCATGTCGGCGCGGAGCATCAGCGTGGGCCCGTCCCCCCCACCGCCCTCGAGGTCGGCGATCACGCCGGTGCCGCCCACCCCGCTGCGCACGGTGAAGCCGAGGTCCTGGCTGCGCCCGGCGACGATCCCGGCGGTGCGGTGCTCATGGAGCGAGAGCTCGGGGTGGCGATGGAGGTCGCGGCGCGTCTCGATCACCTCCTCGCGGACGCGATCCAGCTCGGACGCCACGCGCGCGTCGAGCTCAGTCACCGGCGGCCACCCCGAGCAGCCGCACCGCCGCCTGTTGGAGCGCGCCGTTGGTCACCACCTGGTCGGCGCCTCGTTCCATGGCCCGGACGCGCACGCTGCGCTCGTCGTGCTGGCAGAAGCCGATCAAGCGCACGTCGCCACGAGCGCGCAGCCTGGAGAGCAACTCGAGCCGGGCTTCGACGTCGTCGTTGAGGTCGACGAACACCGTGGCCGCCTCAGGCACCTCGCCGCTGGCGACCACGTCCACCTCCGCGTTCCCCGCGAGCGCTGCTCGGAGCCGGCTGGCGAACATCAGGTCGCCGGTCACCAGGGCCACGTGGAAGGTCGCCATCGCCGCCATCATAGGAGCGCAGCCTCGGCCACCCGCGAGGCGGCTGGCACACTTGCCGGCACGAGCGTCGCTATGTGGGAGAGAAAGAGATGGAGATCACCACCGTCGGCATCGTCGGCGCCGGGCTGATGGGCTCGGGAATCGCCGAGGTCTGTGCCCGCAGCGGTCTGCGCACGCGTGTCGCCGAGGCGGGAGCCGGGGCGCTCGAGGCCGGCCGGCGCCGGGTGGAGCGTTCCCTGGAGCGCGGCCGCCAGGGTGGCAAGCTCACCGACGATGACGTCGAGAGGATCAGCGGGCAGCTCAGCTTCAGCACCGACCTCGAGGAGTTGAGTGACTGCGACATGGTTGTCGAGGCCATCGTCGAGCGCCTCGCCGACAAGACCGAATTGTTCGGCAAGCTGGATCGCATCGTGCCCGAGCACTCGATCCTCTCCAGCAACACCTCGTCGCTGCCGATCATCGAGATCGCGCGGGCCACCAACCGCCCCGACCGCGTGATCGGGACTCACTTCTTCAACCCCGCCCCGGTGATGAAGCTCCTCGAGGTGGTGCGCACCATCGCCACCAGCGACGAGACCCTGGAGCAGACGCGAGCTCTCGGCGAGAGGCTCGGCAAGCGGGTCATCGTCGCGCAGGACCGCGGCGGTTTCATCGTCAACCTGCTGCTCATCCCCTTCCTCAACAACGCGGTCCGGCTCTACGAGTCCGGCTTCGCCACCAAGGAGGACATCGACGAGGGCATGAAGCTCGGCTGCGGTCACCCGATGGGACCGCTGCAGCTGCTCGACTACATCGGTCTCGACACCGCGCTGTTCGTGTGCGACGCCCTCTACGAGGAGTACGCGATCCGCGATTACGCGGCGCCTCCGCTGCTCAAGCGCATGGTCGCCGCCGGGTACCTGGGACGCAAGAGCGGGCGCGGCTTCTACGAGTACGAGCCCGCCGGCTGACGCCTCAGGCCGGAGGGGGGCTGCCGGGCGCAGCGGTGGGTCGCTGCTGCTCGAGCACATGGAGGCGTACCGAGCTCAGCAGCTCGCCCTCGTGCCAGAACTCGGCGGCATACTCGCCCGGCTCGCCAAGGGTCGGTTGGAGGACGCTGACCGTCGAGACACTGACCTCACCGGTGCCGGTCGGGGGCGGGCCCGCCGATTCGAATCGCATGGTCGCCGGCGGCAGCACCAGCTTGCCGAGCATGTCGACGAAGCGCAGTTCGACGAGGTGGACCTGCCCGGCGTCGGCGGTTCCGAAGCGGAACCCGGCGACGACGGCGAAGCTGGCCATGCCCGGCAGCGACGGCAGGGCCAGCGCGCTGAAGCCGCCGCCCAGTGCGTAGAACTTGCCGTCGGGGGGCACCGTCGCGGCGTCGGCGAAGAACGCGAAGCTCATCTCCATGGCATCGCGACTCTGACGGACGGCGGCGCGGCCGCGCAGCGGACGCGATCTCCGCCTCAGGCGTCACCATCGTCGGCGATGGCTGCGTCCACCGGGCTGCGACCCCTGCACGTCTTCGTCTGCACCACCGTCGGTCGCCACCACTGCGGCGGCATGGGCAGCGAGCGCGTCCTGCTCCGCCTCCGCGACGAGCTCGAGCGCCGCGGCCTCACCCACGTCCGCACCACCAGGATGGGGTGCAACCAGCAGCACCACCAGGGGCCGATCCTGATCGTCTACCCCGACGGCGTGTGGTACGGGCACGTCACCGCCGAGGACGTCGACGAGATCATCGACGAGCACCTGGTCGGGGGCCGGCCGGTCGAGCACCTGCGGATCACCCCCGACGGCGAGTGGGCTTCGACCGCGCTCACGTAGTAGGGTGATGGTCCACACCCACCCAGCCACAAGGAGTGCGACATGGGCTACGTCCGGGGATTCGTTCACGGCGGCGTCGCCGGTGTCGTCGTCGGCCTCTGCATCGCCCCGCAGCCGGGGACCAAGACGCGCCAGCAGCTGTCCTCATTCGGGGCTGCCGCCCGCGACGGCTACCAGGTGGCTGAGCGGACGGTTCGACGCGTCGCGCCCTTCGCCGGCGCCGCTGCCGAGCTGGCCCGCCAGCAGGTCGCCAACGTCCGCCGCGACGACGATTCCGTCTCAGTCGAGGGCTCAGTGCGCATCCACAACGAGACCAACGGCCGGCACTGACCCCGCGTCAGCCTCGGAGCACTGATCGCGGCGCCGGCTCAGGCTCCTCGACGGTGCCGGCGGCGGCGAGCACGCCGAGCACGCCGACGACGAGGTCGAGGATGTTGAGCGCCGTCGTGAAGTGGAAGCCGGCGTAGCTCCTGGTTGCGCCGGCGTCGTCACCGGCGAGGAAGCCGATCACGGCCAGGGCGAGGAGCAGCGCACCGACGCCGCCCACCAGCAGCCGGCCCACCCGCCGCGAAGCGACAAAGCCGGCCACGATGAACACCGCCAGCAACGCGATGTCGAATACATCGCGAGCCCAGGTCAGGTGGAGGACGAGGCTGCCGATGTTGCCACCACCGTTGCGAGCCGGCGGCCCGGCGTTGCCGGCGGCGAGCCCACCGACCCCGACCACCAGGAAGACGAACGCGCAGAGCTGAGCGTAGAGACGTGCCATGGCCCCGGAGTCTGCGCGATCGTCAGCGCGGTGCGCGCGGCCGGGGAGCGGGTCAGGGGCCGAGGGCTGGCAGTGCGTCCGCCGCGCCGTCGGCGGCTGCATCCGTGAGGCGGTGCGCGGCGCGGGCGCCCTCGAGGCAGTCGGGCGAGCAGTACCGGCCGCGCAGCTCCATCGCCTTGAAGGCGTCGTACCCTCCCCCGCAATACGCGCACATCTTGATGCCGCGGATCTGCTGGCGACGAGGCATGTGGCGGTCTCCTTGGGGCGCGGAAGGACGCGCGGTGATGACAGAACGCGGCCGGCCGCCGATTGGTAACGTCCGCGCCAGCTGCCGGGGCTCAGCGGGCGACGCGCAGAGCCAGGACGGTCACGTTGTCGGTGCCGCCGGCGTCGAGCGCTGCCTCGGCTGCCCGTTCGACGACCGCGGTCAGCGGGCCGGGTGTCTCGAGCAGCGCGGCGATGTGCGCGTCCTCGAGCGGCTCCCAGAAGCCGTCGCTGCACAGGGCAAGCACGTCCGCGGGGCGGAGCTCGACCGTGACCACCTGCGGCTCGATGGCGTCGCCCATCGCTGCCATGGTGATGATGTTGCGGCGCGGGTGACGGCGCTCAGACCCTGGGGCCAGGGCTCCGGACCGCACCTGGTCGCCCACCCAGGAGTGGTCGGTGGTCAGCACCGCCGCGACGCCATCGCGCACCAGGTAGGCGCGGCTGTCGCCGGCGTGGCCGATGACCGCGTTGCCGTCGAGCACCGCGGCCACGGTGAGGGTCGTCCCCGGCTGGCCGCCCATGTCGTCCCGCAGCCGCGCCACCGCGGTGTTGCCGCTCTGCACCGCGACGTCGGGACCGCCGCCGGCGGCGAGGCTGGCGATGGCCGCCTCGCAGGCAGCGGCCGAGGCCTCACCGCCACCGGGCAGGCCACCCATGCCGTCGGCGACGACCAGGCCGACGCCTGCGCCGGCGCTCATGGGGGTGGCCGCGAGGGTGTCCTCATTCTCCTCGCGTACCGGACCGACGTGGGTCGCGGCAGCGAGCTCGATCCCGGGAGGCGCGGAGCTGGACAGGTCGACCACTGTCACCGGCGATCGGCTCACCGCCGTGTGCTCTCGCTCCGTTCCGGTTCGGCGGCGGCAGGGCGACCCAGAAGCATCTCGACCACCTCGTCGGCGACGACCACCGGGTCTTTGCATTGCAGCGTCGTCATCCCGAGGTCGGCGGCGGCATCGACATTGCAGCGCAGGTCGTCGACGAACAGGCACTGTTCGGGCTGCAGCCCGAGTCGCTCACAGGTGAGCCGGAAGATCGCTGGATCGGGTTTGCGGAGTCCGACCTGCGACGAGTCGACGACGACGTCGAAGAGATCGTCCACCGCGAACAGCGAGCGCCAGACCGCCTCACCGCTGCGCGAGATGTTGGTGAGCAGCGCGGTACGGTAGCCGGCACCCTTGACCTGGCGGACTGCGTCGATCATCGCACCGCAGGCGGCAAGCCCACGGCCGAACACCACCCTCTGGGCGATCCGTGCGTCCACCGAGGGGTCGCCGCCGTCGGCGACATATCGCGCGGTCATGCGGTCGAAGAACTCGTCGTCGGAGATCGCACCGGTCTCGAGCAGGTGGAGATCGTGAGCCCCGGTGGGCAGGTGGTAGACGTCCCTGAACTCGTCGAGGAAGAAGCGCAGCAGGTCGAGCTGAACGGGGTCGTCGATCGACGCGCGGTGCGTCGCGAGCGGCTCGGTCATGACCCCACCCAGGTCGAAGATGGCACCCCGCAGGGTGCGCTGAGACGGCTGGCTGGTCACGGCGCCATTGTGCCGGATCAACGGCGACCAGCCGTCACGTGCGGCTGCGGATACTCTGCAACCTGCGCAACGTCTCCGCGAGGGCGCGGACCAGCTCCTCGGGACGGGCATCCTCGCGGAGCACCGACGCGCCGTCGGGGGGCGGCACGTTGGGGATGGGGTGATGCCCGGGCGCCGGCCGCGTCACCGCCCCGGGGAACACCTCGTCGGCGGGACGAAGGCGTGCCCGGCGAAAGCGAGAGCCCGCGTCGGTCGGCGGGCGGCGCAGGCGCTTCTCGAGGCGCACCGTGGCGTCCTCGCGGAAGACCGGTTCGAACGCGAATTGCCCAACCACGGCGAGGGCGATGTCGAGCAGCGCATCCCCTGAGGCCACGGTCACGTTGCGCAGCCCGGCATACAGCTCGGCGTCCTCGGGCGTGCCGACACCGACCACGAACCGGCCGTCCAGGCCGGGCAGCCACGCGGCCACCCCGTCCTCGTGCTCGAGGAGGTGGACCGGGATGGTGTTCGGCGGGATGGCGTGTGCCCACCAGCGGTCGATCTTTGCCTGGCGATCGGCGTCGGCGAAGAACGCCAGCCCGCGGACGGGGGGCACGGCGATCACGGCCAGGGGTCCGTCGACCTGCCGGACCTCATCCAGCGCCGCGGCCAGGCGCTGCGCCTCCTCCACGTCCGGCAGCAGAACGGTCATCGAGTATGCGGCGACGTGGATCTCGGAGGTGTGGTTGATGGCGTCGGTATCCCGGTTATGTGGGCGCGTGGAGACCATCGTGGACGCGCGTCCCTCCGCCCACACCCTCCATCCACGTACATCATAGCCAGTGCGACGGGCGCTGTCATTCTCGGTTGCGCTCGGTCGCGTCGATGGACGTATCTCGATGTTTCGAATCGACTGCGTCGATCGATGAGAGTCGGATCACGAGCGGCGGCGACATGCCGCCGGCGGTCGGGCTCTGCCGGTGCGCGTTGGTGATATGCGTGGTCGAAAACCCTTGTCAGCAATGGGCATTTGCGCTCGTCACCGCGACGGCTGCGGCCACCCGTGGTGCGGACGCGCCGCTTGTTCCCCAACAGCGCCATGTCTTTTGCCGGCTGCGGCCGGCGGCGCGTGGTCTGTTTCACCTGCCAATCAGTGCGGTGGCGCGGCGCCAGTACTTGTTGTGATGCGTGGCTCGTCGCCGCGTACTTCACGCGCAACACATCGACCGTTGGGCAGCAGCGTCTTGCTGTTCGCATTGACAGGACCGCTGGTGGTGTCTCGATGGCGGCTCGAGGGTTGAACACGTCCAGCCGCGCGCCGAGCGCAGGTTTTCGACACCCCCGGTCGTTACATGGCACGTGGTCGTTCGCTGTCAGCCTTGGGGGTAGGAAGGGATGCCGACAAGGAATCAACCTCGCAGGCCCATGCACTCAGCCGTGCTGGCTGCCGGGATCATTCCAATCCTGGCGTTGGCCGTCGCCCCTTCAACGGCGGACGCGAGCACTCCCCGGGTGCTCCTGGTGGGGACGTACCACTCCATCGCCGGCCAGTACTCGACCATCCAGGCGGCGGTCGGTGCGGCACAGCCGGGCGACTGGATCCTGGTCGGGCCGGGCGACTACCACGAGCGCGCCGACCACGCGGTGCCGTCCTGGCCCGCCGGCGTCTGGATCTCCACCCCCGGTCTTCACCTGCGTGGCATGGACCGCAACGCGGTGATCGTCGACGGCACCAAGCCCACCGCCGCCCGCCCGTGCAGCTCAGCCGCCGCCGACCAGGACCTCGGCCCCAACGCGCAGGGACGCAACGGCATCGAGGTGTGGGGCCCGAACTTCACGGCCGACAACGTCTCCATCGACAACCTCACCGTCTGCAACTTCCTCACCAGCCCATCGGGCGCGAGGGGAAACGAGATCTGGTGGAACGGCGGTGATGGTGGCGGGCACATCGGCCTGTCGGGCTACACCGGGACCTACCTGACGGCGACATCAACGTACTCGAGCAGCTCGGCCGGGACGCTGGGGCCATGCTGCGGGGTTTCCTACCCCAGCGGCAGCTACGGCATCTTCAGCAGCGACGCCACCCATGGCAGCTGGACCCAGGACTACGCAAGCAACATGGCGGATTCGTCCTTCTACATCGGCGCCTGCCAGCAGCGGTGTGATGCCGTCATGAACCACGACCACGGTCAGGGAAGCGCGCTGTGCATCTCCACCACCAACGCCGGCGGCTACCTGCTCGTCGAGAACACCGAGTGCGACCAGAACAAGACCGGGCCGGTGTCGAACGCACAGAACAACGATGACTGGCCGTCGCCGCAGCTGGGGGCGTGCGACCTTGCCGATCCACACGAGCCGCACACCGGCGCCACCGGCACCACCTCGTGCACGGTGTGGGAGCACAACTACCTGCACGACAACAACAATCCCGACGTCCCCGGCAACGGCATCGGCGGTCTCGCCGGCGGTGGACCGGTGGGCACGGGCCTGATCCTCGCCGGCACCCGCGACATCACGCTGTACAAGAACGTGATCACCAACAACAACGCATGGGGTGCACTGGTCGTCGACCTGCCCGACCAGGAGACGGCCCCCTCGCAGGTGCCTGTCCAGTGCCAGGGAGGCATCTGGTTCCCGCCCCCGGTCGGCGTCTGCTACTACCAGGCCTTCGGCAACGTCAGCATCGCCAACCAGTTCGCCCACAACGGCAGCTACGCCAACCCCACCAACGGTGACATCGGGCTGGCAACCCTTCCGCACAACCCGGGCAACTGCTTCTCGGGTGACAGGGACCCGGTCAACGGCGCGCCGGGGAGCGCAACGACTGATCCGCCTGGCATCGAGACGCTTCCCGCGTACACGCCTCACAACGGTCTGTGCACCACGGCCAACGGTGGCGATGTCGGGCCCCTGTTGTTCGAGGCGGAGTGCGCGTCGCAGCTGCTGGCCCCATGCCCGACGGTGCAGGCCACCGTCTGCTCGCTGCTCGCGGCCCCATGCCCGCTCCCGCCGAACCCGCCGATCCCAGCCAACTACCCGCGCCCCGACCCGATCTTCACGCTGCCCGCGCCCCCAGCCCAGGCATCGATGCCCAACCCGTGCGTCAACGTGCCGGCGAACGCGTGGTGCCCCGCGCCGGCGCCGGCAACTTCGGGCGTGGCGCAGGCCGGAGTGCCGGCAGTCGGTGGCGCCGTCGCCATCGGGTTGGTGGCGGTGAGCTCTCGGCAGCGCCGCCGGCGTCCAGGACGGGGCGCTCCCGGAGCGCTTCGCGGCCGCGGTTGACCTCCGCAGGAACTCCGCGCCTCGCACACCTCAAGGGCCCGCGAAGTCAGCTCGTGCCCGAACGCCTTGCTCGGGTTGAAGTTGGTCGGGGCGACTGGATTCGAACCAGCGACCCCCTGCTCCCAAAGCAGGTGCGCTACCGGGCTGCGCCACGCCCCGACGTCCCCAGAGCATAGGGCCTTGCGCGCCCTCGAACCGGCTGTTGCGGGGCGCGGGCCGGGGACC
>DATBEL010000031.1:0-45043 GCA_036276135.1 Candidatus Dormiibacterota bacterium | reverse complement strand
ACCACGATGCCCACCATCAGTGTGCCGCTCATGTCTCTCCTGCCCTGCGTGTCATGCGGTTGCGGTCGTCCCCAGCCCGATGTCGTGGCGAAGCTGCATGCCGTCGAAGTGGACGGATGTGACCGCCCGGTACACCCGCTGCCTGGCCGCGTCGACTGAGCCGCCGCGGGCGACAAGTGTGATGACTCGCCCGCCGTCGGTGAGCAGCCGGTCGCCACTGCGCCGCGTCCCGGCGTGGAAGGCCAGGATGTCGGGGTCGAGGGTGTTCAGCCCGGAGATGACATCGCCGCGACGTGGCGTGCCCGGGTAGCCGGTGGCGGCGAGCACGACACCGACAGCGGACGGCTCGCTGCCGCGATGCACGGTGCCCCGCCCCAGGCCGCCGATGGCGCAGGCGGTGAGCAGCTCGAGCGCGTCCTCGTCGATGACCGGCAGGACAACCTGGGTCTCGGGGTCGCCGAAGCGCGCGTTGAACTCGAGCACACGTGGCCCGTCGGCGGTGAGCATGAGACCGGCGTAGAGGCAGCCCGAGAACGGCGTGCCCGCGGCTGCGAGGGCGTCGACGCAGGGCCGGAGCACCTCGCGCTCGACGCCGCTGAGGACGTCGTCGCCGAGCCCCGGCGGCGGCGTCACCGCCCCCATGCCGCCGGTGTTGGGGCCCGTGTCGGCTTCCCCGATGCGCTTGTAGTCGCGCGCCGGGGGCAGCAGGCGGATGTTGGCGCCGTCGACGAGCGCCTGCACGCTCACCTCGGCACCGCTGAGCCGCTCCTCGATGAGCACGGTGTCGCCGGCACTGCCGAAGCGATGCTCGTCGAGGCAGGCGACGACGGCGGCGCGCGCCTGGGCCGCGTCGTCGCACACCATCACACCCTTGCCGAGCGCGAGCCCATCGGCCTTGACCACGCAGCGGCCGTCCAGGTCATCGATGAACCCGTCCAGCGCGGCGCGGTCATCAGCCCCACCCGCGGCCCAGCGCGCCGTGGGTATGGCGGCACTGTCCATGAGCCGTTTGGCGAAGGATTTGCTGCTCTCGATGCGCGCGGCGGCGGCGTTGGGGCCGAACACCGCGATGCGCGCCTCGCGACAGGCGTCGGCGACGCCGGCGGCAAGTGCGGCGTCGGGACCGACGATCACCAGCCCGGCGTGCACCTCACGCGCCAGGTGGACGACGGCCTGGGGATCGTCGGCGGCGATGGCAACGTTGGTGGCGAAGCTCGCGGTGCCACCGTTGCCGGGCGCGCATGTGACCTGGAGGTCGACGTGGCGGCGCGCGCAGGCCCAGGCGAGCGCGTGCTCGCGGGCCCCGGAACCGGCGACCAGGATGCGCCGCGGCGTCGGGCCTATTCCCACTCGATGGTGGAGGGCGGCTTGCTCGAGATGTCGTACACCACTCGGTTCACCCCGGCCACCTCGTTGACGATGCGCCGGCTGATGGTGGCGAGCACGTCGTAGGGGATCTTGGCCCAGTCGGCGGTCATGCCGTCGTCGGACTCGACGATGCGGATGGCGACGACGTTGGCGTAGGTGCGGTTGTCGCCCATCACGCCCACCGACGAGATCGGGGTGAGGATGGCAAAGCTCTGCCAGACCTTGCGATAGAGGCCACTGCGCTTGATCTCGTCGATCACCACCCAGTCGGCGGCGCGGAGGGTGTCGAGCCGCTCCGAGGTGACCTCACCGATGATGCGGATGGCGAGGCCGGGGCCGGGGAAGGGCTGGCGCCAGACCATGTCCTCGGGCAGGCCGAGCGCCAGGCCGACCTGGCGCACCTCGTCCTTGAAGAGGTAGCGCAGCGGCTCGACGAGCTGGAAGCGCAGGTCCTCGGGAAGGCCACCGACATTGTGGTGGGTCTTGATCTTCTGGGCGTTGTGTGTGTCGTGCGACGTCGACTCGATGACGTCGGGATACAGGGTTCCCTGGGCCAGGAAGTCGATGTCGCCGAGCTGACGGGCCTGGGTGTCGAAGACCTCGATGAAGGTGCGGCCGATGCGGCGCCGCTTCTCCTCGGGGTCGGTGATGCCGGCCAGGGCGCCCAGGAAGCGATCGGTGGCGTCGACGTGCACCAGGTCGATGTGGCGTTGGTGGCTCATGATCTCGACGACACGCTCACCCTCTGCTCGGCGGAGCAGCCCGTTGTCGACGAACACGCAGGTGAGCTGGTCGCCGATGGCGTGGTGCACCAGCGTCGCCGCCACGGCGGAATCGACGCCGCCGCTGAGCGCGCACAGCACCCGCCGGGAGCCCACGCGAGCGCGGATGTCGTTGACCGCCATCTCGATGAATGACGACGGCTCCCAGGTGCCCGCGCACCCGCAGACGTCGATCAGGAAGTTGCGCAGGATGTCGCGCCCCAGTGGCGTGTGCACCACCTCGGGGTGGAACTGGATGCCGAAGCGCCCGTTGGGCCCGCTGATCGCCGCGAACGGGGAGTTGAGCGAGTGCGCCACCGAACGAAATCCCGGCGGAACCTGGGTGATCACGTCGCCGTGGGACATCCACACGTCGATCTCCGCGGGAAGCCGCTCGAAGATGCCGGTGCGCTCGTCGACGCTGATCGACGCGTGGCCGTACTCGCGACGTTCCGCCGGCTTGACGGCGCCGCCGAGCTGGTGGGCGAGCAGCTGCATGCCGTAGCAGACGCCGAGGATGGGCAGGTCGAGCTCGTACACAGCCGGATCGGGCAGCGGGGCGCCGCTGTCGTACACGGAGGCGGGACCGCCGCTGAAGATGAGCCCGCGCGGCGCGCGACGACGGACCTCGTCGGCGCTGATGGTGCCGGGAACCAGCTCGCAGTACACCCGAGCCTCGCGGACCCGGCGCGCGATCAGCTGTGAGTACTGGGAGCCGAAGTCGAGCACCAGCACGGTGTCCTGGGCAACGGTGGGATCCACCGGGGCGATCGAGTCCTGTTGGGGAGCAACGGCCATGCCGCGGCTCAAACCCCCATCCCGACGCGCTGTTCTCTCTGTTGCACCTTGCCCTCGGTCTTGATCGACGGTGCGATGACCATCTCGGTGCGCTGGAAGTCGCGGATGTCGTGCGCTCCGCACACACCCATCGAGCTTTTCAGCGCGCCCACCAGGTTCATGCTCCCGTCGTCGACGTGGGCGGGGCCGAAGAGGATCTCCTCGAGCGTTCCCTTGGTGCCGGTGCGGATGCGCGTGCCGCGGGGAAGGTTGGCGTCGGGCGTGGCCATGCCCCAGTGGTTGCCGGCGCCGGCCGCCTCAGTGGCCGCCGCGAAGATGGAGCCGATCATCACCGCGTCGGCGCCGCTGGCGAACGCCTTGGCCACGTCGCCGCCGAGGCGCATGCCGCCATCGGTGATGATCGCCACCCGGTCACCGCTGCGGCGGAGGTGATCGTCGCGAGCGGCGGCGCAGTCGGCGGTGGCTGTCACCTGGGGGACGCCAACCCCGAGCACGCCACGCGTGGTGCACGCGGCGCCGGGACCGACGCCGACGAGCAGGCCCTTGACGCCGGTGTCCATGAGCTCGAGCGCCGTCGCGTAGTCGACGCAGTTGCCGACGATCACCGGGATGTCGATCGAGGCCGTCAGGTCCTTGAAGGAGAGGTGCTTGTAGCTCTTGCTGACGTGGCGCGCGGTGAGCACGGTGCCCTGCACCACGAGCACGTCCGCCCCCGCCTCCTGGACGATCGGGGCGCGGCGCTCCGCTCGGGCCGGCGAGGTCGAGACCGCGCAGGGCACACCGGCTGACTTGATCTCCTCGATGCGCTGGCCGATGAGGCCGTCCTGCACCGGCGCCGAGTAGATCCTCTGGAGAAGCACGTTGATCTCCTGCGGGCTGCAGGCGGCGATCTCCTTGAGGACGCCGCTCGGGTCCTCGTAGCGGGTCTGCACGCCGTCGAGGTTGAGCACGGCGACGCCACCGAGCCGGCCCATCTCCCGGGCAAACCTGACGTCGACGACGCCGTCCATGGCAGCCGCCAGGAATGGGATGTTGAATGTCGAGCCGTTGAGCGCGAAGGTCACATCGATCTCGTCGGGATTGATGGTCACCCGTCCGGGCACAAGCGCAACCTCGTCGAAGCCATAGGCGCGCCGCGCCATCTTTCCCCTACCGAGCTCGATCTCCATATGGCCCCCCGATAGCGCTTGCCCGGAAACAAGAACACCCAGCGCGGCACACTGCTGGCTGGGTGATGAACGGAGCGGGCAACGACAACCCCACCATCAAGGCAGTGTAGCAGAGCCAAGAACCGGTCCGGACTCGCCCAGCGCAGCATCTTGTACGCCTGCTGCCGTCACCCACCACATGTGGTGTGTGGGTGCGCGAGCGAAGCGAGCCCCCGACGCGGAGTCGCGCCGAGGGGAGGGGCGGACGATGCCGCAGGCATTGGCCGGTGTCGGGGGGAGGGGAGCACCCCTCCCGATAAACCGCCTCTCCCTAGCTCAACCCCTGAAGACCCGTTGGCGCTGCATCAGGCTGTCGACCACCCCCATCTGGATGGTGTCGCGGACGGAGTCGGCAAGCTCCATGACGGTGGACTGCTCGGGGGGTTCATCGCTGTCGAGGGTCGACACCGGCGCGTGAAAGGTGATGCGCCACTTGCTCGGCAGCGGGAGCAGGCCCAGTGGACCGAGAAACGGCCACGTCGGCGTGATCGGGAAGTACGGCATGCCGAACAGGTGGGCCAGCGGTCGGACGTCGGCGACCATCGGGTACGTTTCCTCGGAGCCGATCACCGAGACCGGCACGATCGGCACGCCGGCACGCATCGCCGCCTCCACGAAGCCACCCCGCCCGAACCGACGAAGCCGGTAGCGCTCGTTCCACGGCTTGCCCGTGCCCCTGACACCCTCGGGGAAGACGAGCACAAGCTCGCCGTTGCGCAGCAGGCGATGGGTGTCGTCGGGGTGGCCGGGCGCCTGGCCGGTGCGGCGCAGGAACCATGACGCCACAGGAAGCTCGCCGAACCAGGTGGCGACGAGCGCGCGAGCGTGCCGCTCGGTGGCGTCGAACACCGCCACCTTGATCATCGCGCCATCCCACGGCAGCACACCCGCGTGGTTGGAGACGAGCAGCGCGCCGCCGCGCCGGGGCAGGTGCTCCGTGCCGTCGACCTCGACGCGCCAGTAGCGCCGCGCCACCACCCTGAAGAGCGGCATGAGCGCCTCGGTGAGCTCGCGGTCGAAGCCGAAGTCGTCGACGTCGTACACGCCGTTGCGGTGCTGCTCGCGCAGCGCGGCCAGGCGGTAGTAGACGCTCATGACCTCCTGCAGCGACTCGAGGTCGATGATGTCGCGACCGGTCAGCTCGCGCAGGCGCAGCGCCAGCGCGCCGGTGGCGGCCATCGCAGTGGTGGGCAGGTCGCGACGCAGCGCCGCCAGGTTGGAGAGCGACGGCAGACGCAGTGACGGCAGCGACGGCATGCGCACCGACTGGAGCGGTGGGCGTGGTGGCGCGGGCCGGCGACGCCGGCGCACCGGCGTCTGCGCGACCAGGACGTCGTCTGGACGAAGTGGTCGGTGCCCGTTGCCGGATGTCGCGCCGGCGGACAGCCGGCGGGTGGGACCGGTCACGTCGCCGGGCCGCTGTCGAGCGTGGGTTGTGTGGTGCGACGGCGGCGGGTGCGCGGTCGCGTGGCCCGCGCCGGGCGCGACGTGTCGGACGCGGCGTCCTCGTCGCGCCGGCCGCGGCTGCGCAGGAACTCCTCGAGCTCGTGCTCGTAGCGGTAGGGCGGCGGGTCGTCGACCAGGCCGCGCACCCGGCGGCGCCGGCCGTGTTCGAGGACGGTCTCGATGGTGGTGCGCTCCGGCACGAAGCCGAGCTCGTCATGCAGTCGCGAGGTGTCGACCACGCGTCCGTACTGCAGCAGCCGGACGAACTCGTTGGGGAAGTCGACGAGACCGAGGCGATCGAGAGCGCGCATCGCCAGGCTGCCGCCGACGAAGGGGATGACCGGTGCATTGATCTTGCCCATGAGGGAGATCGCCTGGCTGAGCACCACCACGCCCGCGCCGGCGACGTTGTACGTGCCACGGCAGTCGCCGCGGGCGACGTGGTCGAGGGCGGCGACGGCGTCCCCCTCGTCGAGGAACTGCAGGCGCGGGTCGAAGCCGAAGACCGTCGGGACCAGCGGAAGGTCGAAGAGGCGCGCGAACGGTGAGTCGTGCACCTCGCCGAGGACGTTGCCGAAGCGCAGAGTCGTCACCGCGACAGCGGGGTGACGGACCTCGAACTCGCGCACGTACGACTCGACCTCGTCGAGGTCGCGCGTGAAGCCGTCCCGCGCCGGCGACGACCGGCGCATCTCCTCGCTCCAGAAGGATGGATCGTCGGGCTCGCTCCCATAGACAGCGGTGCTCGACTTGACCACCAGGCGGCGCACCGGGCTGTCCGGCCCGCTGCACGCAGCGAGCAGGTTCATGGTGCCGATCACGTTGGTCTCGTGCACGGTGCGGCCGCTGGCCTGCTGCGGGTCGACGATGAGCCCCGCGTGCACCACCGTGTCGATGCGCAGCCCGCGCACCAGCTTGCCCACCAGGCTGTGGCGGATGTCGGCACGCACGAAGTCGGTCCGCGCCAACCGCCGCGCCGGGCCCTCAGTGTCCACCGCAACGATCTGGTCGACGCCGGGATCCGCCTCCAGCCGCCGAGCCAGCTCGGCCCCCCAGAACCGCGACACCCCAGTGACAAGAACCCGCCTACCGTCAGCCACCACCACACTCCTTCCTAAGGGGAGGCATGTTAAACGACCCTCCGCGAGCCAAGCGAGCCCGGCGCGGAGTCACGCCGGGAGAGGAGGCAGCGCGGTCACTGCTTCAAAGCTGGCCGCTATCAGATGAGGGGTTGCTATTCCAACAACCTCCCGCGAGCGAAGCGAGCCCCGGCGCGGAGTCGCGCCGAGGGGAGGGGCGAGAGCGGCCAATGCCGAAGGCATCGGCCGGTCTCAGTGCGGAGGGGGCCCGCCCCTCCCCATGAAAGCTACGGATAAACTCCCCGCACCTCGCTGGCGGCGGCAACCTTGCCCACAGCGATCTGGTGTGCTGACTCGCGCATGGTGACCCGCTCGGACTGCGACCGCGCGCGCACGGCGTCGTAGCTGCGCACCATCACCTCACGGAGGCGGCCGTTGACGTCGCCTGCGGCCCAGAAGAACTGCTGCAGGTCCTGCACCCACTCGAAGTACGACACCACCAGCCCCCCGGCGTTGGCAAGGATGTCGGGGATGATGAGGACGTCATTGTCCTGCAGGATGGCGTCGCCGTCGGGATCGATGGCCGCGTTGGCGCCCTCGCAGATGACGCGGGCGCGCACTGTTGAGGCGTTGGCCGCGGTGATCGTCGCCTCCAGCGCTGCGGGCACGAGCAGGTCGACGTCCAGCGCGAGCAGGTCCGCGTTGGTGAGCGAGTCGGCGGCGACGTGGTCAGAGAACGCGCCACCTTCCTCCTTGAGCGCCACCAGCGCGTCGACGTCGAGGCCGGCATCGTTGTACAGCCCGCCGCGACTATCGGAGACCGCCACGACGCGCAGCCCTGCGGCGGCGAGGAGTTGCGCCGTTGACGACCCCACCTGGCCAAAACCTTGGATCGCTGCGGTTGCCGCAGCGGGGTCGATGCCGGCGTCGCCGAGCGCCTTGACGGCGATGGTGGCCAGGCCGCGGCCGACCGAAGCCTGGCGACCCTCGGATCCTCCGATCACCGTCGGTTTGCCGGTGACCGACGCCGGCACCGAGTAACCGGCGTGCATCGACAGCGTGTCCATGACCCACGCCATCTCCTGCGGACCGGTGCCGATGTCGGGCGCCGGGATGTCGCGGTCGGGGCCGATCAGCAGTGAGATCTCCGTGGTGAATCGCCGGGTGAGCCGCTCGAGCTCGGACTTGCCCAGCTGTTTGGGGTCGACGATGACGCCGCCCTTGGCGCCGCCAAACGGCAGGTCGACCACCGCCGCTTTCCAGGTCATGTACATGGCCAGGCCGCGGGCGTCGGCTAGGGTCATCGCGGGGTGATAGCGCAGGCCGCCCTTGGCTGGCCCGCGCGCGATGTTGTGCTGCACGCGGAAGCCCGTGAACACCCGGAAGCTGCCGTCGTCCATCTCGACCGGGAAATGAACGATCAGCTCCCGCTTGATCGTGCGGAGCATCGGCCGCGCCGACTCGGGGAGTTCGAGCTGCTCGGCAGCGCGGTCGAAATGGTGCTGGGCACTGGCCAGCGAAGCGCTGCCCTGCACGACGGCGGTCATGCCGCACACCTTATCTCGCGCGACCCGGCGTCGGGGGCTGCACTGCCTTGCGCACAGCCCTCGTGCGACCCACCACCGGTGGCGCAAACGGGCTCACGCACCACGTCGCACCACGGCTGTCGGGACCGCACGGCAGCGTCGACGCAGCGTCTGGTCGGAGGCCGACTCGTCGCTGCGATGAGCGTCCCCGAGCGTTGTGTCGACGGTGCGCGGCGTCGCGCACATGGCTCTGGCCGGCGCGTCGGATGCCGCCACACATGTCACAAAGACGGCACACACATTGACAATAGTGTGTATAAGCACCATGCTATGCACGACACGGCGGGAGGTTTACACCATCTCCTGTCACAAACAGGGTGATGATCCGGAGCGAAGGGATCATCAGCAAGGAGGCCCGTAACGATATGGCCAGGACAAGACGCAGCAGAGGCGGCGCGAGCAAAGCCGTCAGCCGCACTGTGAAACGAGTGAGCTCCACAGCTCGACGCCGCGCCAACACTGGTGGTGGTGACCTATTGAAGGCGGTGCAGGGACTCGTCAAGGCACTGCCGCTCAACGAACTCGAGAAGAGACTCGCCGGGCTCGAGAAGAGCGTGTCCCGTCTCGAGGGCGAGATCCGCAAGGCAGCCCGCCGGGTCACCGGCGGCACCGCCAAGCGCAGGACCACCCGCAAGTCCGCAGCCAAGCGGCGGACCACACGGCGCAAGCCGGCTGCCAAGCGCGCCACGGCACGCAAGGCCACCGCGAAGCGCGCCACCAAGCGCGTTGCCCGCAAGGCAACAGCCAAGCGCGCCACGGCACGCAAGTCCACCGCCAAGCGCGCCACCAAGCGCACCGCCACCCGTAAGGCGACAGCCCGCCGCAAGCCGGCAGCCAAGCGGACCGCACGCAAGGCGACGGCCAAGCGGACCGCACGCAAGACGACGGCCAAGCGGACTGCACGCAAGACCGCGGCCAAGCGCACCACGGCACGCAAGACCACGGCCAAGCGCGCCACGGCACGCAAGCCGGCCGCCAAGCGCGCCACCGCACGCAAGCCGGCCGCCAAGCGCGTCGGCGCACGGCGCGGCGCCCGCAAGGCCACCTCGGTGCCCGCGGCGGTCGCCGCCGCCGTCAACGCAGCGACCAGCTGACCTCGTAGTCATCGGAGAGGCCTCGCCACTGCGGCGGGGCCTCTTCGTCGTTAAGCGGGTTGCGGCTCGCGGTCGCGACCGGCGAGGACGCGTTCCAGCGCGGAGCTCAGCGCGGTGGCGGCGCGCCGGACGGCGGCGGCATCCACATCCTTGTGGGTGACGCAGCGCAGGCGGTGAGCACCCACCGGCGCGAGCAGCACGCCGGCGGCGGCGGCGATGCGTGTCGTTTCGTCCGCGGGCAGCGCGGTGTCGAACATCACCATGTTGGTGGGGAGTGCCACCTCCACCACGGTGACGCCGGGCGTGCTGCGCAGCTCGGCGGCGAGCACGGCCGCATTGGCGTGGTCATCAGCGAGCCTCTCGATGTTGTGCTCGAGCGCGAACAGCCCGGCCGCGGCGAGGATGCCCGCCTGGCGCATGCCGCCGCCGAGCCGCTTGCGCCACAGGCGCACCGTCCCGATGGCCGCCGCGTCCCCGCTGACCACCGACCCGACCGGGGCGCCGAGCCCCTTGCTCAGGCACACCGACACCGTGTCGCATCCTGCCACCAGCCGCGATGCGTCCACCCGCAACGCCACCGCAGCGTCGAACAGGCGCGCCCCATCGCAATGGACACGGAGCCCAGCGTGATGCGCAACGGCGGCCGCCGCGTCGATGAGCTGAGCCGGCACCGCCAGCCCAGCGCGACCACCGTGGGTGTTCTCCAGCCACAACAGGCGCGACACCGGGTGGTGGATGTCCGGCGCCCGCAACGCGGTGGTCACCTGCGCCGCGGTGGGCGCGCCCGTCACCGCGTCGACGGCGTGGAAGATGACCCCGGCGACGGCCCCGGCGCCACCTGCCTCGTTGGCCACCACGTGCGACTCGGAATCGATGATGACCTCGTCACCGGGGCTGGTCTGGGCGGCCAGCGAGGCGAGGTTGCCCATGGTGCCGCTGGGGACGAACACCGCGGCCTCCTTGCCGAGGCGGCGGGCCATCTCCTCCTCGAGGCGTCGCACCGTCGGGTCCTCACCCCACACGTCGTCGCCGACCTCGGCGTCAGCCATGACGCGGCGCATCGCCGCATCGGGCGTGGTGAAGGTGTCGCTGCGCAGGTCAACGGGTGTGGACTGCTCGGGTGGCATTGCTGGGCAAGTCTATGTCGCTGTCGCCGTCGCCGGCCATGCACACCCGGTTGCGACCACCATGCTTGGCATCGTAGAGAGCGGCGTCGGCGGTGGCCAGCAGCTGCTGCGCTGTGGTGGTGTCGTCGGGGTAGGCGGCGCCACCGACGCTGACCGTCAGCGACACGGCCTGGCCGCCACTCTCGACGGGCACCACCAGCGCCTCCACCGCCGCGCGGATCTTCTCGGCGACGCGGCGAGCGTCGGGGGCGGCGGTGTTCGACATCACCACGATGAACTCCTCACCGCCGTAGCGGGCCGCCAGGTCGGCACGCCGGATGCTGCTGGTGAGGGTGTGCGCGAAGGCGGTGAGCACCACGTCGCCAACCGGGTGGCCGTGGGTGTCGTTGACCCTCTTGAAATGGTCGAGGTCGAGAACCAGCACGGCGAGCGGCGTGTTGAGCCGCTCGGCGAGCGCCACCTGCTGGCCGAGGTAGTCGACGAGGAAGCGGTGGTTGTACAGGCCGGTGAGGTCGTCGATGCTGGCCTGGCGCTGCACCATGGCGATGAAGCGGTAGCGCTCGAGCGCCAGGGCGACCTGCTCAGCCGAGCTCGCCACCAGCGCCGCGTCACCGCTGCTGAAGCCGCCGTTGGCGCGCGCCACGCCGAGCACCCCGAGAACGGTGCGCCCCATGCGCAACGGCGCCGCGCAGAACTCGCGGTTGCCGGTGTGCGCCTCGATGCTCTCCGACGCCGCGCCCACCATCAGCGCGTCGGTGCCGGTGTGGCGATGCGCTGTCCCGATCGGCCCCTCCCCGCTGAGCGCCTCGTTGACGTCGACCTCGAAGGGCGCGCCGTCGGTCACCGCGAAGCTGTCGGTCATCTCCGACCCGCTGACCAGGATGAACGCGGTGTCGCCGTTGGCCGACCGTCGCAGCTGGGCGCCGACCTCGCGCAGCGCGGTCTCCAGCGGTTGCGGAGAGTTGAGCTCGCTGGCGATGGCGGCGCGTGCCTGGGTGCCGGCGATGGTGGCGCGCAGCTGGCGGCGCATCTCCTCGAAGCTCGACGCCAGCCGGCCGATCTCCCCGCCCGACGGTCGCAGCACCGGCGTGTCGTACTCCTCACGGGCCATCGCTGCCACCGCTCTGTCGAGCCGGCGCAGCGGGCGCCGCAGGTCCGTCTGCACGACGAGGACGATGCACATCATCGCCAGCACGATCAGGGCGAGCAGGATGAGAGCCGGCTGCCACAGGCTGGTCGCCGCCGACACCGGCGTGGTCACCAGCACGGCAAAGCCCGAGGGCAAGGGCTGCGCATCGACACCGGCATTCTGGCCACCGATGTCGACCACGTCAGGGTTGGGCGAGTGCGCGAGCGCGGGCTCGATGGCGCCACTCAACGCGGTTCCGGGCGCCACCGCCTGGTTGAGGATAGCGCTGCCCTGCGTCGCCACCCTGCCGCCGCGGATGATCGCGATGCCCGCCGTGTCCGCGGACGTCGTGATGGTGCCGGCGAGGGCTTGGATGAAGCTGGCGTTGACGGGGCGGGCGATGAAAGCGGTCTCGTCGCTGCCGGCAAAGGTGCTGGTGCCGATCAGCCAGGGCGCTCCGTCGGGGCCCGCCACCACGTTGTACGGCGCACCGCTGTGCCGCGCGAAGAGGGTGTAGAGCGGGTCACTGGTGGAGAATGCCGTGCCTCCCGACACGGCCGCGTTGGCGAGCGACCCGTCGACGCCGACGACGTCAGACGGGGTGTTCACCTGCGAGTACCGCACCAGCGTGCTCGTCAGCGTCGCAGTGTCCTGGGCGGTCAGCGCCGGCGCCAGCTCCTGGGTCATCCCAGCGGCGAACGCGGCCAGCGACTTCTCCTGGCCCACGATCAGGTTGACGACCACGCCGGCTTTGTCGGCGGCGCGCTGGGTGGCCTGGCTGTTGTTCTGCTGGCCGGCGAGCGACAACGGGATGATCGCGATGAGCAACCCGGCGACCGACATGATGACCGCGAACTTCACCGAGAAGTTGAGGCGACCCCAGAGACGGTGGATCTGCGGCATGCTCGGCCATCGTACCCTCCTGTTGTGGAGCACCTGCGTGACATTTCAGTGATCTGCGGGGGCGCGGCCGCCGGCTGCTGCCGTACGCTGCGCCGATGGCCGCAGTGGTGATCAGCTTCATCGACGGTGAGGTGCTCCACGCCGAGATCCCGGAGCTCACGTTCGAGATGCCGGTGATCGAGGCGGAGGTGCGCGGCGTCGAGCCCAACAACCAGCGGGCAATCCTGCCCCTGACGGCGATCACCCAGATCGTGGTGGGCTCGCCCGAGCCCGCCCCGGCCACCGAGGTCACCGGGGCCTGGGACCGCGCGGCCTTCCACTTCCTCGACGGCCAGGTGCTGCGCGTGTCGATCGAGCCCGGCGCCCTGCTCGGTCGCCACGGCGGGATCTGGCGCGTCGTTCCCCAGGGCGAGGCCGAGCTGACCATGCTGGCGATCCCCTACTGCGCGCTCAAGGCGGTGTTCCAGATCCGTCAATGGGACAGCCGTCCGTTCTCCGAACGAGGCGACGGCGACCGGATCGACACCGTCACCCGCGTCCTCGCTGAACGTGAACGTCACCTCGAGGAGATGGCCACCCCGGAGCAGCGACGCCCGTTGATGAGCCGGGTGGGCCGCCGGCGAGCGCCCTGAGGGGCCCCGAAGTGACCGCCAGCGCAGTAATCCGCTGCTACCGTTGTCTGTTGTGTCACTCAGGCCTCCGCTGACGGAGCCGGCCCCGGACAGCGCGGCGCCGGCGCCCCCCGGCCGCCTTCTCACGCGTCGCACCGTCCTGTCCCTCGCTGCCGCCGCGGTGATCGTCGTGGTCGCCGTGTGGCGAGCGCCGATCGACTGGTCGGACGCCTGGAGCAGGATCCGCCATGCCAACGTCGGCCTCTACCTGGGCGCGCTGATCGTCTACCAGGCGTCGTTCCTGGTGCGCAGCTGGCGCTGGAAGCTGCTGTTGCGCAATGCCGGCGAGGACCGCCCGACATTGCCGCTGGTGCCGATCCTGGTGGTGTCGTTCTTCGTGAACTGCGTGGTGCCGGCCAAGATGGGCGACGTCTACCGCGCCTACTTGGCGCGGTTGCGCCAGCGTGTGCCGGTGTCGCGTGCGCTGGGCACGATCATCGCCGAGCGCCTGCTCGACCTTGTGGTCCTCATGGGTCTGTTGCTGATCGCCGGGGCGATCACCTTCCGCGACCGCGCGCCTGCGGTGCTGATCCCGTACCTGGTTGTCGGCGTCGCCGTCTGCGCTGCGGGGATCGCCGCGATCCTGGTGATGCGCGCGGGACGCGGCCAGAGGCTGTTGCGCCTGCTCCCCGAGGCGGTGTTCCACCGCTACGAGAGCTTTCGCATGGGCACCGTCGCGTCGTTTCGCCACCTGGAGGTGCTGATCCCGCTCACCGCGCTGGTGTGGGGCATGGAGAGCGCCCGCCTGGCGCTGGTCGTGCTCGCGCTCGGTGATGGCGGCTCGCTCGGGCCGGCCCAGCTGTTGCTCATCGCGCTGGTCGCGGCGTTGCTGACCACGGTGCCATTCCTGCCCGGCGGCCTCGGCCTCGTCGAGGCGGGCATGGTCGGCGTGCTGGTGAGCGTCGGCGGGCTGGGTCGCAATGCGGCGCTGAGCATCGCGCTGCTCGACCGCAGCATCAGCTACGGCAGCGTTGTGGTGGTGGGGGCTGTGGTGTTCGCCGTGACCCATGTACGCCTGCCCCGAGTCCGCGACGAGACCCTCAGCCGAGCCGTCCGTTGAGGGCGATGGTCACGGGCGGCGCAGGATTCATCGGCTCGACGCTGGTCGACGCGCTGCTCGGCGACGGCTGGG
Organism: Candidatus Dormiibacterota bacterium; assembly: GCA_036276135.1. GTDB lineage: Bacteria > Chloroflexota > Dormibacteria > Aeolococcales > Aeolococcaceae > Aeolococcus. The sequence goes on along the minus strand of DATBEL010000031.1, from coordinate 30,741 downwards.
AGGTGAGCGTGGTCGACGACCTGTCGCGTGGGCGGCGTGAGCAGGTGGCCGCCGCCGCCGCCTTCCACCATGTCGACATCAGTGGCGAGGGCCTGGCGCGGGTGATCGCGGGCGTCGCGCCCGAGGTCGTGTTCCACCTCGCAGCCCAGATCGATGTTCGTCGCTCGGTCAGCGACCCGGTCTTCGACACCCGGGTCAACGTGCTGGGGACTGTCAACGTCCTCGATGCCTGCGTGCGCGCCGGGGTGCGCAGGGTGGTGTTCGCGTCGAGCGGAGGCGCGCTGTACGGCGACACCGATGTGCTGCCGACCCCGGAGACCCACGCGTGTGCGCCGGCGTCGCCCTACGGCGCCGCCAAGCTGGCCGGCGAGGGCTACGGCGCCGTCTTCTCCCACGTGCACGGCCTCGAGTTCGTGGCACTGCGCTACGCCAACGTGTACGGACCGCGGCAGGATCCGCACGGGGAGGCCGGGGTGGTGGCGATCTTCGCCGAACGCCTGCTGGACGGTCGCGACCCCGTCATCAACGGGGACGGCGGCCAGACCCGTGACTACGTCCACGTCGACGACGTCGTCGCCGCCAACCTGCGCGCCGCGCAGACCACGCACCGCGGTGCATTCAACATCGGCACCGGCGTCGAATGCGACGTCAACGAGCTCCATGCCCACATCGCGCGGGCCGCCGGCGTGTCGCGCGCGCCGCGGCATGGCGCCGCGATGGCAGGCGAGCAGCGCCGCTCCGTGCTCGACATCTCGCGCGCCGCCGAGCTGCTCGACTGGCGTCCACGCGTCGGCCTCGAGCAGGGGCTGTCACAGACCGTCGACTGGTTCGCCGCCCGCGTGGCCAAGTAGTCCATCGGCCGCGGCACAGCATTCGGCTGCGTGGTCGCGCAACGCGATCACCGCCGCTCCGAGCCCGGGACTGACGCCGTCGGCCTGCACGATTCGCCATGCCCACGCGGCGTCCTCGGCAGCGGCCACCAGCAGCGCGCGGGCGGCGGCGGCATCCTCGTCGAGGTCGGCGGTCGGAGGCAGGCTGTCGAGCATCTGCTGCACCCCGGCGGTGCGCCGGCGCCCGGCGCGCGCGGCCTCCTCGTCCACCACACGAGGCGCAGGCGCGTCAGCCCACGACGACAGGCCGTCCAGCGACGCGCGCAGCTGGGCGCGCAACGAGGTCAACAGCGCCGGTGTGTCCGCGGGTCGTGGCGCGGACCAGCCGAGCGAGCGATAGGCTGCCCACAGCAGCAGCACGACGAGCACCATGACGATGACGTAGACCGCCATCCACGCGCTACTTGTAGCGGAAGGTGATCCGACCGCGAGTGAGGTCGTAGGGGCTCAGCTCGACGCGCACCTTGTCGCCGATGAGGATGCGGATGTAGAACTTCCGCATCTTGCCGGCGGTGTATGCGAGGACCTCTTGGCCGGTGAGCAGCTTGACCTTGAACATGGCGTTGGGGAGGGGCTCGACCACGGTCGCGTCCATCTCGATCGTCTCCTCCTTGACCTCAGCCGCTTCCGCCGCGGCCGCAGGATCGCGGCGGCGTGCGGGACCGCGGCGGCGGGCGCCGCCGGGCCGAGGTGGACGTCGAGCCAAGTGGATCTCCCCGAAATGCTGTGCGGTAGGTCCGCAACGCGGGCGAGGGTAACATGGCCACCGCCGCGATTGCGGCCGCGAGAATGGGAATCGCCGGTAGAATCAGGTGAATTCACAGGAGAGTGAATGACCCAGACACCGGCGATCCATCGCCGCTCCTTTCTCGAAGCCCTCAGTCGGCGTGTCCTCGTCTACGACGGGGCCATGGGCACCGGCCTGCAGTCGTTCGAGCCCACCGCTGACGATTTCGGCGGCCCGAAGCTCGAAGGCTGGATGGACGGTCTCGTCCTGCACGCGCCGCACCTGGTCGAGAAGGTGCATCGCTCGTTCCTCGAGGTGGGCTGCGACGTCGTGGAGACGGCCACCTTCCAGGCAACGCGTCTGCGCCTCACTGAGTGGGGACAGGCCGACCAAACCCTCGAGCTGAACCGCCAGGCGGCGGCATTGGCACGGCGGCTGTGCGACGAGTACAGCACCGACGAGCAGCCGCGTTTCGTGGCCGGAAGCATGGGCCCGACAGGCTACCTGCCCTCGTCGAGCGATCCGACGCTCTCCGACATCAGCTTCGCAGCGCTGGTGGAGGCTTTCGCCGAGCAGGCACAGGGCCTGGTCGAGGGGGGCAGCGACCTGCTCATCGTCGAGACCGCGCAGGACATCCTCGAGGTGAGGGCAGCGATCCTCGGCTGCCGCGAAGCGTTCGCGCGCACCGGCGTCACCGTCCCGGTGCAGGCCTCGGTCAGCCTGCTCGACACCAGTGGAACGATGCTCCTCGGCACCCAGCCCGGAGCCGTCGTCGCCATCCTCGACTCGCTCGGCGTCGACCTCATCGGGCTGAACTGCTCGACGGGCCCTGAGTTGATGCGCGACGGCATCCGCGTTCTCACCGAACGCAGCTCGGTGCCGGTGACATGCATCCCCAATGCCGGCATCCCCAGCAACGTCGGGGGCCGGGCGCATTTCCCGCTGGGGGCCGTCGAGATGGGGGTCCAGCTCGAGGATTTCGTTCGCCGTCTCGGCGTGGCTGCTGTCGGCGGCTGCTGCGGAACCACCAGCGAGCACATCGCCGAGCTGGTTCGCCGGGTGGGATCTCTGCCCGCACCCGAACGCCGCGGCGACGACGTGCCCCGCCTGGCCAGCGCGATGAGCGACCTCGAGCTGCGCCAGCAACCCGCGCCGCTGCTCATCGGCGAGCGCGTCAACGCGCAGGGATCGCGGGCGGTGAAGCGGCTGCTGCTCGACGAGGACTACAACGGCATCGTCGCCATCGGTCGCGGACAGTCCGAAGGCGGGGCACACGCACTCGACGTCTGTGTCGCCGTCACCGAGCGCGCCGACGAGGCCGAGCAGATGCGCGAGGTCGTGCGCGGGCTCGAGATGTCGGTCGACGCGCCGCTGATCATCGACAGCACCGACGCCAACGTCATCCGCGCGGCGCTCGAGTCCAATCCCGGGCGCGCGGTGATCAACAGCGTCAACCTCGAGAACGGCCGAACCCGCTGCGAGAGCGTGTTGCCGCTGGTGCGCGACCACGGTGCCTGCGTCATCGCTCTGACCATCGATGAGGCGGGCATGGCCAACACCTCCGAGCGCAAGCTGTCCGTGGCCACCCGGATCCGCGACCTCGCCTGCGAGGAGTTCGGCCTGCAACCCGGGCAGCTCCTCTTCGACGCGCTGACGTTCACGCTGGCCACCGGTGAGGCCGAGTACATCGACTCCGCGCACGAGACCATCGAGGGGATCCGGCGCATCAAGGAATCTCTTCCCGGCGTCGGCACCGTCCTCGGCGTCTCCAACGTGTCGTTCGGTCTGTCGGTGGCGAGCCGGCCCTGCCTCAACAGCGTCTTCCTCTACCACTGCGTGCAGGCTGGGCTGGACGCGGCGATCGTCAACCCCGCGCACATCACCCCGTATGCGGAGATCGGGGCCACCGAACGCGAGCTCGCCGAAGACCTCATCTTCAACCGGCGTGAGGACTCGCTGGCCCGCTTCATCGCGCACTTCGACGGCGCCGGCGACAGTGCCGCTGTGGCGAGCAGCGCCGACCCGTACGAGGGTATGGACCCGGCCGCGCGGATCCATGCGCAGATCCTCCAGCGCAGGCGCGACGGCATCGAAGAGCAGATCGACCTCGCCGTCGCGCAACGCGACCCGGTGCTGGTCCTCAACGAGGTGCTGCTGCCGGCGATGAAGGAGGTGGGCGACCGCTTCGGCGCCGGCGAGCTGATCCTTCCCTTTGTGCTGCAGAGCGCCGAGGTGATGAAGCGCGCCGTCTCACAGCTCGAGAAGTACCTCGACCGCGTCGAGGGGACGTCCAAGGGCACCGTGGTGCTCGCCACCGTCTACGGCGACGTGCACGACATCGGCAAGAACCTGGTCAACACCATCCTCAGCAACAACGGCTACACCGTGCACGACCTCGGCAAGCAGGTGCCGATGACGGCGATCATCGACCGCGCCGTCGAGGTCAAGGCGGACGTGATCGGGCTGAGCGCGTTGCTGGTGAGCACGAGCAAGCAGATGCCGCTGTGCCTCAACGAGCTCTCCGCGCGCGGCCTCGAGTTCCCGGTGATCATCGGTGGCGCGGCCATCAACCGCGGCTTCGGCAGGCGCATCCTCACCCTCGACGACGGCAGCATCTACGACCCGGGCGTCTTCTACTGCAAGGACGCCTTCGAAGGGCTGGACACCGTCGAGCAGTTGCGCGACGAGCCGCGCCGGGTGGCCCTGGTCGAGCGCATCCGGGACGAGGCCGTCCACCAATCCGAACGTGACGATGAGCGCGACGCGCGCCGCCATGCTGCGGCGGGCAAGACAGACGGCGCCCCGGTTGCGGCGCGCAGCGACACCCGCACCGATGTGCCCCTGCCGGTGCCACCGTTCTGGGGTCCACGCCGGCTGGACGACATCGACCTCGACGCTGTCATCCCCTGCATCGATCGCAATTCGCTGTTCAAGATGAGCTGGCAGTTCAAGGGCGTGCACGACCCCGCCAAGTGGGCAACCCTGCTCGAGGAGGAGCTCGAGCCCCGGCTGGCGCGCTCGATCGACGAGGCACGGCGGGGCGACTGGCTGCGCCTCCAGGCCGTGTACGGGTACTGGCCGGCGCTCGCCGACGGAGACACCGTGGTCATCTACGACCCCGAACGCCACGATGTCGAGCTGGCGCGTTTCGCCTTCCCGCGACAGCGCGCCCAGAACCGTCTCTGCCTGGCTGACTACGTGCGCCCGATCGAGCTGGCCAAGGACGGCGAGCGCGACGTCGTGGCGCTCCAGCTGGTCACCACGGGTCCCGGCGCCTCGGAGCTGAGCGCTCGGTTGCAGCGGGACGGTGAGTACGACGACATGCTCCGCGTCCATGGTTTTGCCACTCAGATGGCCGAGGCCACGGCTGAATGGCTGCATCTGCGGATCCGCGACGAGCTCAACCTCGATGCCGACCAGGGCCGACGCTATTCATGGGGCTATCCGTCATGTCCCGACCTCGAGGACCATGAGACGTTCTTCCGGATCGTCCCCGCCGACCTCGTCGGCGTCGAGCTGACCGAGGGGTACCAGCTGGTGCCCGAGCAGTCGACCGCGGCGATCGTCCTGCACCATCCGCAATCGCGGTACTTCGCCGTCTACGGCGGCGGTGACGCCGACGGCCCCGGAGCACCGGAGGCGGAGCCGCGGCTCCCCGTGGCTGCGGGTCAGTCGCGGTAGCGATCGATGAGGTGGCTCTCCTCGGCCCACTTCTCGCGATAGAGGTGACAGGTGCTGGCGTCGCTGATGCACGGTGGCACCGGGTGACGTCCGGTGAAGTTGTGGGTGCGGCGGTCGACGTGGCAGTCCGCCTTGTAGCGCGTCAGCATCCCCAGCATCGCCGGCTCGCGAAGGATCTGCTCGAGGTACGGGCACCGTCGCATCGGGATCGTCCGGCGCGCTGACCGCTGCCGGCTCTCGTTGTGCCCAGATGGCGGCGGCGGTTCGGCGCGCATGTCTGCCTGGTGCGGGTCAGGCCGCGAGCATCGACTGGATGCGCGAGGCGAGCTCTTTGATCTTGAAGGGCTTGGCCAGCGTCTGGACGTTGCCGTAGGCCTCGAGCTTGGGCGTGGTGGTGGCATTCACCAGCGCGCTGACCACCAGCACCTTGGCGGCCTCGCCGTGCTCGGCACGAATGCGCTCGAGCACCTGTGTGCCGCTCAGCTCACCCGGTAGCATCAGGTCGAGGAGGACCAGGTCGGGCTTGAAGTCGGTGAACACGTTCAGCCCTTCATCGCCGCTCTTGGCGACGCGGACCTCGTACCCCTCCATGGTGCAGAGCAGCGACTCGATGTCGGCGAGGGCGTAATAGTCCTCGATGATCAGGACCTTCTTCATCGCGCTGGCAGGCAATCGGTCATGGTTGGGCGCAAAGCCGGCTGAGCATACCAATCACCCTGCGAGTGTCGGCCACACTGCGACAGAGCGTGACCCCCGCCGGGAACGCGTCAGGCGTCGCGATCCACGACGGTCGCCGTGCCCAGACCGCCTCCGCAGCACATGGTCTGCAGGCCGAGGCGGGCATCCCGGCGCTCGAGCTCGTGGAGAAGGGTGGTCATGAGCCGCGCGCCGCTGGCCCCGAGCGGGTGACCAAGGGCGATCGCGCCGCCGTTGACGTTCACCCTGGCCATGTCGGGGTGGTGCTCGTGCTCCCAGGCCAGGACCACGGGGGCGAAGGCCTCGTTGACCTCGAAGAGGTCGATGTCCTCGATGGCCAGCCCGGCGCGCTCGAGCACCTTGCTCGTGGCCGGAATCGGACCGGTCAGCATGGTGACCGGGTCGACGCCGACGACAGCCTGGGAGCGGATGGTCGCGCGGGCGTGGAGCCCGAGCTGGCGCGCGCGCTCCCGTGACATCAGCAGGATGGCTGCGGCGCCGTCGGTGATCTGCGACGAATTGCCGGCGTGGAGGATGCCATCGGGGCGGAAGGACGGTTGCAGCTGCGCCAGCGTCTCCACGGAGGTGGATGGCCGGATCCCCTGGTCCTGCGAGACCACCTGGCTCTCCCCGTTCTCGCCGGCCACGAACGGGGCAATCTCCCTGTCGAAGTGGCCCGCCGCCTGGGCCGCCGCGGCGCGGCGGTGCGATTCGGTGGCGTAGGCGTCCGCCTGCTCGCGGCTGATGCGCCACTGCTCGGCGATCATCTCCGCGGCGAGGCCCTGGTTGACCAGGTCGTACTGCTCGAGCAGCTCCGGCGGGTAGGGAGTGCCGGGACCCTGCAGAACCGTGCTCCCCATGGGCACGCGGCTCATGCTCTCGACCCCGGCGGCGATGGTGATGTCACATACCCCGGATTGGATGAGATTGGCAGCGAAATGCACCGCCTGCTGCGAGGAGCCGCATTGCCGATCGACGGTGGTGGCGGGAACCTCGATGGGAAAGCCGGCGAGAAGAACGGCCTGACGCGCGATGTTGATGGACTGCTCACCGGTCTGGCTGACACACCCCATGACCACGTCGTCGACCAGCGCGGGATCCAGGCGGGCGCGGCCGACCACCTCGCGCAGCACGTGCGCAGCGAGCCGCAGCGGGTGCACATCGCGGAGATCGCCGTTCTTCTGGCTGCCGCGGCCCAGAGGCGTGCGCACCGCCTCGATGATGACGACATCGTTCATCTCACTCTCCCTGACTGCAGAGGAAGGAACCATACATGTGAGAGGCGGATCGGCGTCCTCGGGTCGCGGCGGCGGTCAGCGCAGGCGGTACACGAGCACCGTCACCATCGGGGGCTGACGTGGTCCACCGTTGACCGGCGCTGGGGTGGACTCCGCGAAGAGGAGTTGGGCGCCGGCGGGGATCGGGTCGCCGGCGTTGAGCACCACCACGGCGCCCGGGTCTGGCGGAGGATTCGCCGGGTCGAAGAGCGTCATGTTCATCTCGGTGAGCAGCGCAAACGCGGAGTTGGCCACGAAGGTGCGCGGCGGCGCCGGGCGAAGTGCGAAAGCGGCCTGGATGTATGGCTGATCAAGGTTGACGGAGAGGAGCAGCTGGCGGCCGCCGCGCAGCTCCGACGCGCGCGCGATGGCGTTGATCTCACCGGAATCGAACGCGGTGGCGGAGCGCGCCGGCCAGGCGGTGTACATGTCGACGGTGAAGAGAACGCCCTCGATGGCGATGGCCAGAGCCACCGCTGCGTACGCCGCTCGCCGCCAGGCCCCCGCGTGGTCGGCAACGAAGACCATGCCCTCGACGCACAGCACGAGCAGAAACGGCAGCATCACCGCCGCGCGCACCGCGTGCGGAACGCCTTCATTGGTGAGGGCTGCGCTCACCGGTGCCACGAGCAGGCCGAGGACCACGAAGCGCATGAACGGTTGATCGCGGTGACGCCAGGCCGCCACCAGCCCGGCGAGCAGCAGGGGCAGCGCGATCCACAGCAGCATTCCCGCGAACTGCGTGTTGTGGCGCACGTTGTGGTCGCCGCTGATGAACAGGAAGTCGGGACCGAAGTGGGTGAAGTAGTTGCCCAGAAACCGGCCGGCGACGGTCGCAAGCGGCGCACCGTCGGACCAGATGTTGATCGCGTTGAATCGCGCCGTGATCGCGCCGGGATGCTGGGCGCTCCACGCCACCAGCACGCCGTAGGCGGCCACCACCGGCACCACGGTGATCATCCACCATCGCGCCCGGCCCTTCGGCCGGATGCCGTAGGCCACCACCAGCGCGATGGCGAGGAGCACCACGGCAACGCGGCCCGTGCTGTAGGCGAACACCGCGATGCCCAGCAGCGTCCCCGCGGCCGCGTACCACCCCCATCGCCTGCTGTCCTGCGCGATCGACAGGCAGAGCAAAGCGCCCGCGATCACCGCGACGAGGGAGATGACCTCGAACCCCACGCGGCTCTCGACGGTCAGCCATGGGGTGAGCGCCGCCAGCGCCAGCACCAGCGTGGTCAGCGGCAGTGAGCGGCTGCGCCGCCACGCGATCAGCGTGATGAACAGGCAGGTCAGCAGCCCGAAGATCGCGGCCGGTAGGCGCTCCGTCGTGACCGTGAGCGGCAGCACGCGCAGGAACGCGCTCAGCACGTAGACGTACACCGGGTTCTTGTATTCGCCAAAGGCCGTTGGATAGAGGGGAAGACGGGCACCGTGCTCATCGACGGCGTGGCTGCTGATCGCCCAGGCGTTGTAGCCGATCGAGGTCTCGTCGACGTAGGCGCCCTGCGGAGCGCTGTCGAGGCCGGCGAGGTTGCGGATCACGGTGAGCACCGCAACGCCCGCCAGGGCCACCAACCACGGACTGCGGACGGGCCGTACCGCGAGCCGCCTCACGAGGTGAATGAGAAGGCGCCCAGGTGAAGCCATGGCGCCAGCGTCGCCCCGAAGTACCCGCGGATCGGCAGGCGATCCGCGCCGATGGAACGGACGTCGGCGAGCGCGCTCACGATGCTCTGCGTGAAACGAAGGTCGCGGACGGGACGGACCACCCGGCCGTTGGCGATGAGGAACGTTCCATCGCGGGTCATGCCGGTGATGATCGTCGCCAGCGGATGCACGGGGCGCACGTACCAGAACCGGGTGACCAGCAGCCCACGCTCGCAGGCGGCGACCATCGACTGCTGATCGCCGTCGCCCTCTGCCAGGCACAGGTATCGCGGAAGCGGGCCGTCGGCGTTCGGTTGCGCAAAGGAATGACCGGTGGTGGACACCTCCGCCCGTGCCGCGGTCACCGAGTCGTGGACGACGGCGTGGCAGACGCCGCGGTCGATGATGGTGACCGCACGGGTGGTCGCGCCCTCACCGTCGAAGGGCAGTGGCGCCAGCTCGCTCCTGCCGACGTCGTCGGTGATGGTCACCGACTCGCTCATCAAGCGCTCGCCGAACCGCATGAAGCTGCGCTTCTCGAGAACGGTGAGTCCACCCAGGCCGACCAGGCCCAGGTAGTCGAGCATCTCCGCAACCGCGTAGGGCGAGAGAACCACCTCGTACGTCCCTGGCTCGAGCGGCTCTGCGCCGCGGTTGCGCGCACACAGATCGGTGACCTCGGCGGCGAGGCCGTGGGCATCGATGTGGGTGGCGTCGGCGGCGTGCCGCGCCCCGTAGGCTGAGCCTTCGTCGGTGCGGCAGACGGCGATGAGCTCGGCGACGGAGCGACGCGCGGTGCGCCGCAGACCGGCGCTGCTGACCATCGCCACCGCGGTGACGCCGGTCTCGCATGTCCCGAACGCGGCCTGGCCGCGTGCGGCGGCGGCCGCGCAGACAGCTGCCACCTGGTCGGCTCGTTGCTCAGGGGTCACCGTCTCGGTGGCGGCGCTGTAGCCGCTGCTGTTGTCGGTGCCGCTGTCGGGTGAGTACAGCGGCACCTGGTCGGTCACGGGTGAGTGACCGCGGACAGCCTCCGCGGCCTCCACCAGCGCACCGGCGACGTCGTCGCCGGCAACGCGCATCTCCGCGATGCCGGAGCGGCCGTCCCGGATGACCCGCAGTCGCAGCTGCAGGCTGAGGTCGGCGACGTTCTGGTGAATACCGCCGTTGGCGAAACGGGTCAGCGCCGAGGCTTCCTCGGTGACGGTGACCTCTGCCTGTGAGCCGTCCGGGACACGCTGCATGACCCGGTCGGCGAGGGCGAGCAGCTCGTCACCGCCACGCACCTCGGTCACGCCGGCCGCACCGCCACGTTGCGGAAGCGGCAGGGAGCAGCCCCGTGGCCGACGTGCATGACCTGGCCCGGCTGCCCCTTGCCACAGTTGGTGACCCCGAACATCTGCCACTCGGCGGGGCCGGCGATGGCGTCGCACGAGTTCCAGAACTGCGGTGTGCTGCCGCTGTACAGCGGGTTGCGCACCAGCCTGACGCGTCGACCGTCGCGGATCTCCCAGCCCGCCTGGGTGCCGAACTGGAAGTTGAGGCGGCGGTCATCGATGCTCCAGGAGCGGTTGGTCTCCAGGTAGACGCCGTGCTCGGTGGTGGCCACCATCTCTTCGAGGGTGGAGCTTCCTGGCTCGAGGTTGATGTTGGTCATGCGGATCATCGGCAGGCGATTCCAGCTCTCGGCTCGCACCGTCCCGCCGCTGGGGGCGTCGAGGATCGACGCCGTCTCGCGCGAGGTGAGGTACCCGGCGAACAGGCCGCGGTCGACCAGCAGCGTCCGCTGGGCTGGCACACCCTCGTCGTCGTAGCCGAACGTGCCCAAGCCACGCGGGCTGGTCGCGTCTGCGGTGATGGTGACGTGCTCGCTGCCGTAGCGGAATCGGCCCAGCATGTCGGGCATCAGGAACGACGTCCCCGCATACGCCGCCTCGAACCCGAGCACGCGGTCGAGCTCGGTCGGATGACCGCAGGACTCGTGCACCTGGAGCGCCGCTTGGGTGGCGTCGAGGATCAGCGTCATGTTGCCCTCCGGACAGAGGTCGGCGGTGAGCAGTGCTGCGGCCTCTTCGGCGACGCGGGTGGCGTTGCCGGCGAGGTCCATCTCGTCCACCGCCTCCCAGCCGGCGGCCAGCTGCTGGCGGCCGAAGCTGTTGGGAAAGCTGCGCGTCTGCACCTCGCCGTCGCCCGTGGCCGTGGCGTCGATGCCCCCGCCGGTCTCGATGATCGTCTGCTCGATTCGCGATCCCTCGCTGCTGGCGAAGAGCTGATGGTGGCGCACCGCCGCGAGCGAGCCGAGGCGAGTGGTCACACCGGCAACGTCCATGCCGGCGTCGGCAGCCAGCAGCAGGTCGATCTTGCCGTCAAGCGGCACCGCGAACGGGTCGATGACCACAGGCGTCGTGTAGGTCGCGGTGACGCTGGGCACCGGCGCAAGCCGCACCCGGCTGACGGCGCTGCGCGCCGACGCGCGTGCGATGCGCACCGCGAGTCGCGCCGCGTCCTCGAGGCCGGCCGCGTCGGCGCGCTGGGTGCCGCAGAAGCCCCATGCGCCGTCGACGAGCACGCGGATGCCGCACCCCTCGTCCTCGAACTGGCTGACGTTGTTGACGCAGCCGTTCTTGACCGTCACCGACTGGATGGTTCGCTGCACCACGCGGCAGTCGGCAAATGTCGCGCCCGCCGCGTCGGCGGCGTCGAGGAGCCGATCGGCGATGTCACGCACGGCCGCTCACCTCTGCGGTGGGCTCCGCCTACGCGTTGACCGGCGTCAGGTTGTCCGCGTCGCCGGGCTCATCGGCAATCAGCGACTCGCGAATCTCCGCCACCGACTGCTCCGCGACCTTGGCGGCCAGCGACCCCTGCAGCTTGCCGGCGAAGTGACACGCGGCCAGGTGGCCGTTGCCGTAGTCGATGAGGTCGGGGCGCACCTCCGAGCAGATCGCCTCGGCGATCGGGCAGCGGGTGTGGAACCGGCAGCCACTGGGCGGGTTGATCGGCGACGGGATCTCACCGGCCAGGATGATCGGCTTGCGGTCCCTCTCCACCACCGGGTCGGGCACCGGGATCGACTGCAGCAGCGCGGTGGTGTACGGGTGCAGCGGGTTGTCGTACAGCTCGAGACCGTCGGCGACCTCGACGATGATGCCGAGGTACATCACGGCCACGCGGTCGCTGAGGTGGCGCACCACGGAGAGGTCGTGGGCGATGAACAGGTAGGTCAGGTTGAAGTCGTCCTGGAGCTGTTCGAGAAGGTTGATGATCTGCGCTTGGATGGAGACGTCGAGCGCGGAGATCGGCTCGTCGGCGACGATGAAGCTGGGCCGCAGGATCAGCGATCGCGCGATCCCGATGCGCTGGCGCTGGCCGCCGCTGAACTCGTGCGGGTAGCGGTTGTTGAAGTTGGGGTTGAGGCCGCAGACACGCATCACCTCCTGGACCTGCGCGTCGCGCGCCTTGCCCTTGGCGAGCCCGAAGTTGCGCAGCGGTTCACCGATGATGTTGCCCACGGTCATGCGCGGGTTCAGCGAGCCGTAGGGGTCCTGGAAGATCATCTGGACGCGGCGGCGCATCTGCCGCAGGTCTTCGCCGTGAAGGGCGGCGAGGTCCTTGCCCTCGAAGAAGATGTTGCCCGCGCTGACGGGCTGGAGCTGGGTGACGCAGCGGCCGAGCGTTGACTTGCCGCAGCCGGACTCGCCCACCAGCCCGAGCGTCTCGCCCGGCATGACGTCGAGGCTGACGCCGTCGACGGCACGGACCAGCTGCCGGCCACTGGGGAAGGTCTTGTAGACGTCGCGCAGCGAAACCAGCGGCTCGCCCGCACCCGCAGTCCACGCCGACGATGGGGCCGCGACCTCAGACTGTTGCATTCTCAGCCTCGAACACCTGCGGAGTGTCGCGAAGGTCGGAGTCGCGGTCTTTGACGTTGTCCATCTGCACCCAGCAGCGCGATTCATGCTGCGGTCCGACGGTCATGAGCTCGGGCTCTTCGGTGAAGCAGCGGTCGACGGTGAAGCGGCAGCGCGGATGGAACTTGCAACCGGGCGGCAGGTTGGTGAGGTCGGGAGGCATGCCCTTGATGGTGAGCAGCTTGCCCCCGAGCTTCTCGTCGATCCGCGGGATCGAGCGCAGCAGCGACCACGTGTAGGGATGCTGCGGGCTGCGGAAGATCGCCTCGGTCGGTCCCTGCTCCACCACCCGGCCGGCATACATCACCACCACCCAGGTGCAGATGTTGGCCACCACCGCCATGTTGTGGGTGATCAGCACGATCGCCGTGCCCAGCTCGCGGTTGAGGTCGCGGAGCTGCTCGAGGATCTGCGCCTGGACGGTGACATCGAGCGCGGTGGTCGGCTCGTCGGCGATGAGCACCTCGGGCTCGTTCGACAATCCCATCGCGATCATGGCGCGCTGGCGCATCCCACCGGAGAACTGGTGGGGATACTCGTGGGCGCGGCGCTCTGGCTCGGGGATGCGCACGCGGCGCAGCAGCAGCGGCACCCGTGCCTTGGCCTCCTCGGGCGTGAACCGATCGTGGGCCTTCATCGCCTCCTCGATCTGATAGCCCACCTTGAGCACCGGGTTCAGCGATGACATCGGGTCCTGGAAGATCATCGAGATGTCGTTGCCGCGGAACTTGCGCAGCTCGTCGTCGTTGAGGGCCAGCACGTCGCGGCCGTCGAAGGTGATGCTGCCCGCGACGATCTTGCCCGGCTCGGGCACCAGCCGCAGGATGGACAGAGCGGTCATCGACTTTCCCGAGCCGGATTCGCCGACGATGCCGACGGTCTCGCCTCGGTTGACACGGAAGTCGATGCCGTCCACCGCACGCACGATGCCGCCGCGCACGATGAACTGGGTCTTGAGGCCCTTGACCTCCAGGATCGCCGGCATCTACCGCTTCAGCCTCGGGTCGAGCGCGTCGCGGAGCCCATCGCCGATGAAGTTCACCGCCATCAGGGTGACCAGCAGCGCCACCGAGGGGACGATCATGGTGTGGTAGGCGAGGAATCGGTCGTTGAGGCCGTCCGCCACCATCGCGCCCCACGACGGGTCAGGCGACGGCAGCCCGAAGCCGAGGAAGCTGAGGAACGCCTCGAAGAGGATGGCCTGAGGGATCAGGAAGGTGGCCTGCACGATGATCGGCCCGAGCGCGTTGGGCAGCACGTGCCGCGCCATGATCGCGAAGTCCTTGGTGCCGGTGGCCCGGGCAGCCTCGACGAACTCGCGCTCACGCAGCGCGAGGGTTTGGCCGCGCACCAGCCGGGCCATGTCCATCCAGCTGGTCACGCTCAGGGCGATGATGACGTTGAAGATGCTCGGCCGGTTGGTGATGAAGAGGATCAAAAAGGCGATCAGCAGGTTGGGGATGCCGTAGCCGATGTACGTGATCCCGCTGATCAGTGAATCGACCCAGCCGCGGAAGAATCCCGCCGCCAGGCCGGCGGCGATGCCCACCAGGGACGTCAACGCGGCGGTCAGGACACCGACCTCGATGACGATCTGCGCGCCCTTCATCAGGAAGCTCAGGACGTCGCGCGTGTGCCCGTCGATCCCCAGTGGATGCGCCCAGCTGGCGGGGTCGGTGATGTCGCCCAACCCCTCCTGGAACAGTGAGTACGGGGTCCAGAAGATGCTGACGATGGCGGTGACGACCACCAGCCCGAAGACCCCCATCCCGGCAAGCGCCAGCTTGTTGCGTCGGAAGCGGCGCCACGCGTCCTGCCAGAGGCTGACCTGTTCGGGCGCGATCGAGTAATCGGTCGCGTCCTGGGTTCCGGAGGGGGCGGCCGGCGCGCCGACGTTCACGCCTGGAGTGCCGGGAGTGATGGTCGTCATGCGTATCTGATCCTTGGATCGAGCACCGGGTACAGCAGGTCGACACCGAGGTTCGCCAACCCGACCAGCATGGCGTAGAAGGTGTACAGGCCGACGACGATTCCGTAGTCACGGTTGAGGATGGAGTTGACGAACTCCTTGCCCAGCCCGGGGACCCCGAAGATGGTCTCGATGACCACCGAGCCGGTGATGATGCCGGTGACCAGTGGGCCGCCGATGGTGATCACCGGGATCAGGGCGTTGCGCAGCGCATGGCGGATGATGACCACCCGCGAGGAGAGCCCCTTCGCCCACGCGGTGCGCACGTAGTCCTGGCGGATGACGTCGAGCATGCTCGCCCGAACCAACCTGGCCACCACCGCCGCATAGGGCAGCCCCAGCGCGATCGCCGGGATCGGCAACTGCTCGGGCGACCCCCAGCCGATGCTGTTGGACCAGTTGGGCAGCAGGATGGCGGTGATGATGATGGCGAAGGTGGCGAGCACGAAGCTCGGCACGCTGTAGCCGAAGACCACGAAGCTGGTCAGCGAGTAGTCGATCCACGAGTTCTGCTTGACCGCCGCGGTGACCCCGACGATGAGGCCGACGATGACGGTCACCAGGATCGCGCAGAGGCCGAGGATCAGGCTGTTCCCCGCCTCCCGGATCAGGAGTGGCGTCACCGTGACGCCCTGGTTGACGTACGAGGTGCCGAGGTCGCCGTGGAGCAGGTTCCACATGAACGTGCGGTACTGCACGATCAGGGGGTCGTCGAGCCCGTGGACCAGCGCCTCGTGGGCGCAGCCCGCGGGGTTCCTCTCGCACGTGAAGGGGTTGCCCGCCAGCGCGTGCACCAGCAGGAACGTCACCGACGAGACGATCAGGGCCGTGACCAGCACCAGGACGAAGCGCTTGGCGCCGTAGATGGCTGTGCCTCTGGACATCGGGTCTCCCGCCAGTGAGGAGGAACGGGGAACGGACGGTTCGGGGAGCCCGCCGCTGTGGCGGGCTCCCCGGATGATACGACGCTCTTGCCCCGTTTGAGAACGGGGACCTGCTTGCCTCTAGTGAGACAGAATCGTGATGTCGGCCCAGGCGTTGTCGTAGAGCGCGTTGCCCCCGGCGCCCTGGACGTATGGCTTGATGAAGTACTGGTTTGCGCCGTACTCGATGTTGGCGCCGGCGACGTCGGTGATCAACTGCTTGTTGGCGGTCTGGAAGTCGGTGATGGACTGTGCGCCAGTCTCACCCTCGGCCTTGGTGACCGCGCTGTCGATCCGCGGGTCGCAGATGCCGTCGTTGTTGCCCAGCCCGACCGCGGCCTGGGAGCAGATGAAGAGGTTGTCGAACCAGTCCTGCGGGTTGTCGTAGTCGGCGCCCCAGCTGTCACGGAAGAGGATGTACTTCTTGTCCTGGCGCGCGGTCAGGAACGTCGGGAAGTCCGTGCTCTGGGTGTCGACGTGGACACCGAGGTTGGTCTGCCACTGCGACTGCAGGTTGTCCGCGATCGCCTTGTTCGAGGTGGTCGCGTTGTACCAGTAGACGAGACCCTTCGACTTGGTGCCGGTCGGGTCCCAGGTGGCCAGGTCTGCCTTCGCCTTGGTGGCGTTGAACACCATGGTCGGGTCCTGGTTGTCGCCGAGGTATCCCTGCAGGCCCTTGGGGAAGACCCCGCCGGTCGCCGGCTTGCAGACGATCCCACCGGGGCCGCAGGCGACGTTCACCAGCTGGGTGCGGTCGACCGCCTCACTGAACGCCAGGCGTCCAGCCTTGGAGACGGGGTCGTCGATGTTGCCCGGCGGGGGTGCGAACGGGCCCTTGGTGAAGTTGAAGCCGACCCAGGTGCTGCGGCCGCCAGGGATGTTGAGGAACTGGCTCGCCGTGGCCGGGTTGGCCTGGAAGTTGCGGACGGCGTCCAGCGGTGGGTAGTTGTCGGCCGGGCCGATCGCGTCGAAGCCGCCGCTCTGGTACTTGGTGACCTGGCTGGACTGGTCGGCGAGGACGGTTGCCTCGATGTCAGTCAGGTGGCCGGTGCTGCCGCCCCACCAGTTGGAGACGGGAGCGAAGGAGAGGTGGTCCTTGGGCACGTAGGCGGTGAGCTTGTACGGGCCGGTGCCGACCGCGGTCGTGGGGTTGGTCCACCACGTCTTGTCGGTGTCGTTGGGGATGACCTTCTGGTCGACCACGTCGGCCGTCCACAGGGCGGTCTCGGTGAGCCAGTACCCGGCCGGGTGCTTGAGGGTGGCCTTGACCGTGTACTTGTCAGGAGCCGAGAGGCCGGACAGCGTGGTTGCGGTGGGCGTGCCGGTGGCGGGGGCCACCGCCTCGTAGCCGACAACCGGCTGCATGACGATGCCGTAGGAGTCGTTGAGGCGCGCCGCGCGGTTCCAGCTGTAGAGGACGTCGGCGGAGGTCACGGGATCGCCGTTGGAGAACTTCACGTCCTGGCGCATGTGGAACGTGTAGGTGAGCCCGTCGGACGAGATGTCCGGCTGGCCGGTTGCGATGTCCGGAACCTCTTTGAGGTTGTCGTCGAAGCGATACAGGCCGCCGAAGACGTTGTCGACGAAGGCGATGTCGACGGCGGTCGACACGTGACCGGGGTCGAGCGTCTTGATGTCGTCAGTGATCGGGAACCTGAACAGCTGGTTGGAGGCCAGCGACTGGCCACTGTTCGAGCTGCTGCCCCCGCCGCTTCCGCACGCGGTGGCGATCAGCGCCGGCACTGCCAGTGCCATTGCTATCCGTCGGTGTTTCATACGCCTCTCCCGGCCGGGCACTCCATCCCGAGCCAAAATTGCCACCCCAAAGCGGCGGCTAGGGGCCGCATTCTGGCAGCCGGCAGGCCGATCCGCCATCACCCGTTGGGATGATCTTCGCCGGGACGCGCAAGGCGGGCTCGTATACTCAGGACCGGCTTCATGACCCGTTTGTTCGCGCGCCGGTCGCGATCGCGCCGGCTCAACCGGCGGATCCTCGTCGCCATGCTCGCGGTGGCGCTGCTGCCGCTGGCGGCGCTGACGGCGCTGCTCGGAGCCGAGCTCGCGCAGGTCAACCAGACCACCGTTGACGAGGCGCACAGCACCATCGTGGCCGACGCCGAGCAGCGCGAGAGCAGCGCGGCAGTCGACGGCGCCACCACCGTGCAGACCTCCCTCGACAGCATCGGCACCGATCTCGGTCAGGTGGCTGCCACCCTCGTTCCCCTGACCAAGACCAGCAGGGAGGCAACGCAGCCGGCCCGCACCATCCCCGGGGGGGCCCGCATGATCGCGGCAACGGGCCCCGCGGTCAGCCTGGTCGGGGCGGAGAGTCCGCTTCTCCGCGGCACCGCCGTGGCCGACCCACTGGCCTCCAGCCGCGCCCAGATCGCCAGCGCGCTGGACGCTTTGCGCAGGCGGCACCCCTCGCTCAGCGCCGTGTGGCTGTACAGCCGGAGCAACCACGAGCTCATCGAGGCACCTGTCGTCGACGTGGCCCTGCTGACCACCCTGTTCGAGAACGATCGCATCGACCCGGTGCGCCTGCTGGACCGCCAGGTCGAGGCGGCCGTGGCGACGGTCGGCGGCGACGCGGCCAGGAATCCGATCTACCCGGTCTGGAGCGACATCGACGCGGCGGCGTTCACGCCGGGCGCCTCGGTCACGCTCTGGACCGCGCTGCCGTCGACCAGCGACCTCCTGGTCGGGGCAGAGCTCTCGACGGCAGCCATCGCCGGGCTGCTGCCGGCGTCGGTGTCGACGCTGCCCGACGCCTACCCGGTGCTGCTCAGCCCGAGCGGGCGCTGGCTCAGCGGTGGCAGCGGCGCGATCACCGACTTCGGCCTCGCCACCGGCTTCGAGGGCAGCGTCTTCGCCGCCCGCGGGATCTCGGTCAAGCAGCTGACCACCCACAACCCGCCGGTCATCGCCGCCACCATCGCCGGGGTTCCCCGCGAGCTGTTCAGCGCCCCCGTGAACGATGTTCACTGGACGCTGGCCACGGTGGTGCCGGCGCGCGATCTCGCCCCGGCGGCGGCCTCCCTCGGAGACGGCATCCGCAACGGCGTCCGCCGCATCCTCCTGCTCCAGCTGCTGCCGCTGGCGGTGGTCATCGGGGTGATCGCGATCCTCCTCGCTGCGCTCTTCTCGCGCCGGCTGGTGGGCCCGGTGCGCGCCCTGACCACGTCAGCCGAGCGGCTCGCCCAGGGACACACCGACGAGCCGGTGCCCCCCCAGGGCGACGATGAGGTCGGGCTGCTCAGCGAAGCCCTCGAGCGGATGCGCCGCGAGATCAATGCGTCGCGGGAGGCGCTGCTCGGCGCCGCCCGCGAGCTCGAGGGGCGGGTGGCTGACCGCACCGAGGAGCTGCGCGACCGCAACGAGGAGCTGGTCGCGCTCAACCAGCTGGCCGCCACCCTGACACGGTCGCTCGACCCCGCCGAGCTGCTCGGTGGGGCCGTCGAGGCGGTGCGAGCGATCCTGCCGGTTGCCGCGGCGGCGGGATACACCATGGCCCACGATCTCCCGCGGATGGTGACCCACCACCCGGCCAGGCTCAGGGAGGCGGCCGACGAGATGGCCGAGGGGGTGACCGTGGCCGTCAGCACCAACGCGCTGACGGTGCGCCAATCACCGGCCGGGCGGGTCGTGGCCATCCCGGTCGGGGCGGGCGGAGCGCCGCTGGGAGCGCTCGCCGCGCTGGTGTCCTCGTCCGTCCACGTGCCCGAGCGGATCCGCATCCTGCTCGGCGCCGTCGCCGACCAGGTCGGGCTGGCGCTGCGCACCGCGCAGTTCGCCGCCGAGGGCCGTGAGCTCGCCGTCCTCGAGGAGCGCACCCGCCTGGCACGGGAGATCCACGACACCCTGGCGCAACAGCTCACCGGCATCGTGCTCCAGCTCGAAGCCGCCGAGGCGATGCTCACACGCAATCGCGGGGAGCGCTCCCGCGACCTCGTGGTCGCCGCCCGCGAACAGGCACGCCTGGCCCTGCAGGAGGCGCGACGCAGCGTCTGGAACCTCCGGCCGATGCCGCTGGAGGCGGCGGGGCTGACCGCCGCTGTCACCCTGGAGGCCGAGCGCTTCGGGACCCGCAGCGGCATCGCGGTCACCGTGCGCAACGACGGGGTCCCCCGTGACCTGGCCCTCGCCCCGCAGTCGGAGGTGGCTGTCTTCCGCATCCTCCAGGAGGCGCTCGCCAATGCCGGCCGTCACAGCCGTGCCCACCAGGTCGACGTCGAGCTTCGCGCCACCGGCGGGGAGCTGTGGCTGTCGATCAGCGACGACGGCGCCGGGTTCGATGTCGAGGATGAGAACGGTTCAAGGGCGGGCCGCTTCGGCATCGTCGGCATGCACGAGCGCGCCCGCCTGATCGGTGCCGAGCTCGAGGTGACCAGCGGGCCACAGCGCGGCACCCGCGTGTCGCTGCGTGTCCCGCTCGAACCCCAGCAGACCGCGGCCAGCGCATAGCGCCGTGTCGCAACTCAACGGTGGACGGCTGCCGGTGAGCGGCAGGAGCGGATAATCGCGCCGTGATCCGTGTGCTCGTGGCCGACGATCACCCTGTGGTGCGTGAGGGGCTCATCACCATGCTGGAGCTCGAGGACGACATCGAGGTCGTGGCCGGCGCGGCGGACGGCGAGGAGGCGGTCATGATGGCGCGCCGCGAGCACCCCGACATCACCCTCCTCGACGTGCAGATGCCGGTGCTGGACGGCATCGAGGCGCTGCGCCGGATCCGTTTGGACGATCCCGAGGCGCGCGTCATCGTGCTGACGACGTACCGCAACGAGGACTACATCTTTCCCTCGCTGCGCGCCGGGGCCCGCGGCTACCTTCTCAAGGACTCTTCCCGCGAGGAGCTCGCCGGGGCCATCCGCGCGGTGGCCGCCGGCGAATCCCTGCTCGACCCGGAGATGATGGACGCGGCGCGAGACGACGGTGGGCTGACCAGCCGGGAGTTCGAGGTGCTCCGGCTCATGGCCGACGGCAACAACAACGCCCAGATCGCCACCGCGCTGTTCGTCAGCGAGAACACCGTCAAGACGCACGTCAGCAACATCTTCACCAAGCTCGATTGCCGGGACCGGGCCGCCGCCGTGCTGCAGGCCTGGAAGCGCCACCTGATCTGACCCGACGGGCCGCCCCCTACGCCGGGGTGGGTGCGGCGGCGTCGCTTCGGTCGCTTGTCCTCGCTGATCGCCACGGAGCCCCTCGGCTACGCCGAGTGGGTCTCCGTGCGGCTGCGGATGCTCCCTTCGCGACGCTGCCGCACCCACCCTGCCGTGGCAGCTCATACGTCGTGTCTGACAGGTACCTCACGTAACGGGAGGGGGCGGGGGTGACACGCGTAGGGAGCATCCGCAGCAGCGAGGAGATCCACTCGGCGAAGCCGAGTCAGCTCCGAAGCGTCCGCGAGGACAAGCGACCGCAGCGTGTCACGCCCGCCCCCGCCTTCTCTTGCGGGCTGGTGTTCTGCCGCTATTACACTCCGGCGGCGATGGCCACGGATGTCGGGATCGGTCTGATCGGGTTGGGCACGGTGGGGTCGGCGGTGGCGCGCCGGCTCATCGATGAGTGGGAGCTGCTCGGCGAGCGGGCCGGGGCGATCCCGGTGGTGCGCCGCGTCGCCGTGCGCGATCCGTCCCGTCCGCGCGATCTTCCCCTGCCGGCCGCGGTGCGCATCGACGGCGAGCCGGAGGCCCTGGTCGACGACGATGCAGTCGCCGTCGTCATCGAGGCCATGGGCGGGGTCGATCGCGCCAGCGCGCTGATGGAGCGCGCCCTGCGTCTGCGCAAGCCGGTGGTCACCGCCAACAAGGCTGCGCTGGCCGCGCATGGCCTCGAGCTCTGCGCGCTCGCCGCCGAGATGGGCGTCTCGCTCCGCTACGAGGCGGCGGCGGGAGGCGGTCTCCCGGTGGTGGCGCTGGTCGCCGACAGCCTGCGGGGTGACCGGATCAGCTCGCTGCAGATGATCATCAACGGCACCACAAACATCATCCTCAGCGCCATGGAACGAGACGGCAGCACGCTCGCCGCCGCCCTGGCGGAGGCGCAGCGGCGTGGCTTCGCCGAGGCCGACCCCAGCGCTGACGTCGACGGCCACGACGCCACCGCCAAGCTGGTGCTGCTCGGCCGCCTCGCGTTCGACGCCGCCCTGCTCCCCGGCGACGTCGTCACCACCGGCATCGGGGCTGTGCAGCCAGTCGACATCGCCGCGGCCGAGATCCTCGGAGGCAGCATCAAGCTGGTGGCCCAGGCCAGCCGCCGCGGTGGCAGCACCTTTCTCTCTGTGCGGCCGACGGTGGTGCTGGCCGGGCATCCGCTCCACGGTGTCGACGACGCGGACAACGCGCTGGTGGTCGAAGCGGACCTGGCCGGGCGCGTGCGGCTCAGCGGGCTCGGCGGCGGCGGCGACAGCACGGCGAGCGCGGTGGTGTCCGACCTGGTCGCGACCATCCGCGC
Source organism: Candidatus Dormiibacterota bacterium (assembly GCA_036276135.1). Classification (GTDB taxonomy): domain Bacteria; phylum Chloroflexota; class Dormibacteria; order Aeolococcales; family Aeolococcaceae; genus Aeolococcus. Next base: position 8,558 of record DATBEL010000031.1, on the reverse strand, counting down.
ACCAGGGCAGACCCCGCGGGTGCCCACCCACCGGCCGGCCATCGCGGACGGGACGACCGTGGAACGTGGTGCGTACATCCGGGTGCGCCTGCGCGACGTCGCCGAGGCGGCCTCCCTGGTCACGCAGGCGCTCGAGGATCGCGGGGTCCAGGTGCTGGCCTCGGCGTCACCCCCCGGCAGGAATGGATCAGCGGAGCTGGCGGTGCTGACCGCTCCCGTCGCGGGGGAGATCATCGAGGGGGCCACGCTGACACTCGATTCGCTGGCGGTGATCGATGAGGTGAGCGCGGTCATGGACTGCCTGGCTCCGGGCTGATGCCGATCCGCCGCGGGGTGATCGAGCGCTACGGGGCCCGTCTGCCGGTCACTGCGAACACGCCGCGGATCACGCTGTTCGAGGGCGAGACGCCGTGCGTTGTGGCGCCGCGGCTGGGCGACGAGCTCGGTCTGTCCAGCCTCCACCTCAAGCTCGAGGGGCTCAACCCCAGCGGGTCATTCAAGGATCGCGGCATGGTGGTGGCGGTGGCCCGGGCGCTCGAGGCGGGGAGCCGGACGCTGATCTGCGCGAGCACCGGCAACACCTCCGCCTCGGCGGCCGCGTACGGCGCGCGCTTCGGGCTGCGCACCGTGGTGGTCATCCCTGCCGGCGCGATCGCTGCGGGGAAGCTGGTGCAGGCGCAGGTCCACGGCGCCGAGGTCATCGCTGTCCCCGGCAACTTCGACCACGCCCTGATGGCGGTGCGTGAGCTCGCCGCCGACCCGCGCGTCACCCTCGTCAACTCGGTCAACCCGAATCGCATCGAGGGACAGAAGACGGCGGCGTTCGAGATCGTCGACGAGCTCGGTGACGCGCCCGATGTTCTGGCCATTCCTGTCGGCAACGCGGGCAACATCACCGCCTACTGGCGCGGGTTCAGGGAGTACTTCGCTGACGGCCTCTGCACCCGGCTGCCGCGCATGCTCGGCGGACAGGCGGCCGGGGCCGCGCCACTGGTGAGCGGCGAGCCGGTCACCGACCCGCGCACCGTGGCCAGCGCCATCCGCATCGGCAACCCCGCCTCGTGGCAGGGCGCGATCACCGCGCGTGACCAGTCCGAGGGTGCGATCCTGGCCGTCGAGGACACGGACATCCTGCGCGCCCAGCGCGACCTCGCCACCGTTGAGGGGGTGTTCTGCGAGCCGGCGTCGGCAGCAGCGCTGGCCGTGCTGCGTGTGGCGGTGCGTGATGGGACGGTGGCGCCGGGGACGTCGGTGGTCTGCGTGCTCACCGGCAACGGCCTCAAGGACCCGGCCACGGCGGTGGACGGACTGCCCCCACCCATGACCGTCGACGGCGCGGCCGACGCGATCGCCGCGGCGCTCGGCCTGCGATGAGGACGACGGTGCGTGTCCCGGCCACGGTGGCCAACCTGGGCCCCGGCTTCGACATCCTCGCGCTGGCGCTCCAGCTGCAGAACGAGGTCGCCGCCGAGCCGGCGGACGGCGGGTCGGTCACCATCGAGATCGATGGCGTCGAGCCGGACGACGAGCTGCTCGACGCCGGACGAAACCTGGTGGCCCGCGCCTACCTCGACGCCTGCGCGCGGCTGGGCGTGGCCGAGCCCGCCCGCGGTGTGCACCTTCGCTGCCTCAACTCCATCCCGATGGGGCGCGGGCTGGGGTCGAGTGCAGCGGCTGCGCTGAGCGGTGTGCTCACCGCGGTGGCGCTGCACCGTGCGCCCTGGGGTGAACGGGAGATCATCGATTGCGTTGCCGGGTTGGAAGGCCATGCCGACAACGCCGCCGCCGCGCTGCTCGGCGGGCTGGCCATCTGCGCTCCCGGAGCTGCCCCGGTGCGTTGCGACGTGCCCGACGAGCTCCACGCTGTGGTGTTCGCCCCCGACGCGCGCCTGGCCACGCCGTCGGCGCGCCAGGTGGTGGCGCCGTCCTTCTCCCGGGACGACGCCCTGTTCAACGCCGGGCGCTGCGCGCTGCTGGTGCGCGCCCTGGTGCTGGGCGATTACCACGCCCTGCGCGAGGCCATGGACGACCGCTGGCACCAGGCCCAGCGGGCTGCGCTGTTCCCCGCGATCACCTCGCTGATCGAGGCGGCGTACAGGGGGGGCGCCGACGGCGCCTGCCTGGCCGGGGCGGGACCGTCGATCCTGGCGCTGACCGCGCGCGACCCGTCGCCGGTGGGCGCCGCGCTGCGCGGCGCCGCAGAGCGGCTCGGTGTCCCTGGGACGGTGCTGGTGCTGCGCCCGCGCAACTTCGGCTCGCGGGTCGAGGTGCGCGCGTGACCGTCGTGGTGCAGAAGTACGGGGGCAGCAGCCTCGCCGGGGTCGCCAGCCTGGAGCTCGTCGCCCAGCGTATCGCCGAAACCCGCAGCGTCATCGGACGTGTCGTGGTGGTGGTGAGCGCGATGGGCGACACCACCGACGAGCTCATCGCGCTCGCCCACCAGCTCGACGTCGACCCGCCGTCGCGAGAGATGGACATGCTCCTCAGCACCGGGGAGACGGTGACCGCGCCGCTGCTGGCGATGGCGCTGCACGCTCGAGGCGTCGACGCGGTGTCGCTCACCGGCCTGCAGGCGGGCATTCGCACCAGCGGACCTCATCGCAGGGCGCGCATCACCGACATCGTTCCGCAACGCGTGATCGAGCAGCTCGCCGCCGGACGAGTGGTTGTCGTGGCCGGCTTCCAGGGAGCCACCGAGCAGCTCGACGTCACCACCCTGGGCCGCGGCGGCTCAGACACCACGGCGGTGGCGCTGGCGGTGGCGCTGCAGGCCGACGAGTGTGAGATCTACACAGACGTGGAGGGCATCCACAGCGCCGACCCGCGGGTGGTGGCCGACGCACGCCCCATCTCGTTCATCGACTACGACGAGATGCTGGAGCTGGCCGCCGCGGGCGCCGCGGTGATGCACCCGCGGGCCGTCGAGATCGGCGAGGCATACTCCATGCCGATCCGGGTGCGCTCGGCCTTCGGCAACGGTCCCGGCACCCTGATTCACAGGCACCAGAACATGGAAGACCGCCCCAAGGTGCGCGGCATCGCGCACGAGATCGACGTCGCCAAGGTGACGGTGCTCGGCGTACCCGACCGCCCCGGTATCGCCGCAGCGGTGTTCGGTCCGCTCGGCGACGCCCACGTCAACGTCGACATCATCGTGCAGAACGTCAGTCATTCCGGTCACACGGATCTCTCGTTCACGCTCGCCGAGTCGGAGCTGGCGCGTGCTCAACCGCTGCTCGAGCGCATCGCCGCGGCGGTCGGCGCGGCTGGGGTCGACACCGACCGCGACATCGCCAAGGTGACCGTCGTCGGCACCGGCATCCTCGGCTCTCCCGGGGTCTTCGGCCGGATCTTCGAGACGCTGGCGACCGAACAGATCAACATCCGGATGATCAGCACCGGCGAGATCCGCGTCACCTGCATCATCGACAGGGACCGCGTCGAGGACGCTGTGCGCGCATTGCACCGGGCCTTCGAACTCGAGTTGTTGTGAGCCTGTCGGTGGGCATCGTTGGGCTGCCCAACGCGGGCAAGTCCACGCTCTTCAACGCCCTCACCACGGCCGGGGCCCTGGTGGGCAACTACCCATTCACCACCATAGAGCCGAACACGGGCGTCGTCGCGGTCCCCGACCGGCGTCTGCAGCGCCTTGCCGAGCTGTTCCATCCGCCCAAGGTGATCCCGGCATCGGTGACCTTCACCGACATCGCCGGGCTGGTGCGCGGGGCCAGTCGCGGTGAGGGCCTGGGCAACCGCTTCCTCGGCCACATCCGCGAGTGCGACGCGATCGCCCTGGTGGTGCGCAGCTTCGAGGACGCCGACGTCACCCACGTCGAAGGCAGCGTCGATCCGCTGCGCGACATCGACGTCCTCGAGCTCGAGCTGCAGCTCGCCGACCTCGACACCGTCACCAAGCGTCTGGACCGCGCTGAGAAGACGGTTCGACTCCAGAAGGAGAAGGCGGTGGAGACGATCGCGCTGCTGAGCCGCGTTCGCGACCACCTCGACGCCGGCCGCTCGGTGCGAACCATGCGGCTGAGCGCGACCGAGCGCGAGCAGCTGCGCGACCTGTGGCTGCTCACCGCGACGCCGCTGGTCGTCGTGGTCAACGTCGCCGAGGAGGCGGCAGCGCGCGGGGATGTCCCGGACGCCATCAGGCAGCGGGCCGCCGAGAGCGGCGGCGAGGCGATCGCCATCTCGGCGCGGATCGAGTCCGAGCTGGCCGAGCTCGCCCCCGCCGACCGGGCCGGCTTCCTCGCCGACCTCGGCATCGAGGAGCCGGGACTGGACCGCCTCGCGCAGCGCGCCTACCGGCTCCTCGACCTGATCACCTTCTTCACCGCGGGGGAGAAGGAGGTGCGAGCCTGGGAGCTGCGCAGCGGGCTGTCCGCGCTGGACGCCGCCGCCACCATCCACACCGACTTCGCCAAGGGGTTCATCCGCGCCGAGGTCAGCGCTGTCGAGGACCTGCTGTCCGCGGGGTCATACCTCGCCCTGCGAGAGCAGGGCAAACAGCGGCTCGAGGGGAAGGACTACGTGGTGCAGGACGGCGACGTGGTGCACTTCCGCTTCAACCTCTGAGGGGAGTCGGGCTGCAGACGCCGGATGGGTTCGGCCTCGACAGGATCGTGAAGCCGGGAATGGTATGGGTGCCCGGCGCCTGCTGCCCGGTGGTTCCGTGTGGGAGTCCCCCCACATCTTGTGGTCCCGGGTGGAGGGTAGCACATCATACAGGGGAAGGGCAGATCCCTTCCCCTCTCGGAAAGGCGGCTCAGCCGCCGTTCCAAACCCCATCCCTCGGCGCCACTCGGCGCCGCGCTACCCCTAAGTAGCCCGTCCTTTTTGGCGAGACGGCGTTGCCCCCCTTTGCGGTCTTCGGGGCGCACGCTGGTCCGGAGCTATTCCTTTACTCTTGGGCCGCGCCATGGCCAAGAAGACACGCAAGCAGAAGCAGCGCGCCGTCGCGCGCCGGCCCAGCCCTTCGTTCCGTCCGATGACGTCCGGCGCACCGGGGGCGGCGGCCGCGACGGGAACGGCGCCCGCGGGTGCCGCTGACGTCGACGAGATCGAGGACGTCGAGGTTGTCGAGGAGTCGCAGCCGGTGGCGGATGCCGCCGCGTCGATGGCTGTCAAAATCCCGGCGTCCGCGGCGGGACGGCGGCGGGTCGAGCGCGTCGGGGCCGGTGCGCCCGTGGCGCGGCCGCGTTCCACCCGCGGTCAGACCCAGGGGTACATCCAGGCGCTGGAGAGCGAGGATGCGGCGATCCCCTTCGACCGCGTCCCCTATGTGCCCGCCGACCTGCGCCGCGTGGCGATCATCGCCGCCATCATGATCGTGCTCATCATTGTTGCGGACATCATCGTCAGCAACGTCGTCAAGTAGGCCCTGTGCGCGTCATCCTGTACACCGGAAAGGGAGGTGTCGGCAAGACCACGGTGGCGGCCGCGACCGCTGTGGCGTGCGCCAAGCTCGGACACCGCACCTTGATCATCTCGACGGACGCCGCCCATTCGCTGGGCGACTCCTTCGACGTCGAGCTCGGCGACCATCCCACCAACGTTGCTCCCAATCTCGACGCGCAGGAGATCAACGCGCTCCACGAGATGGAGGAGCACTGGGAGCGCGTCCACCGGTACCTGATCTCCCTGTTCGCCTCGTGGGGTGTCGACGACTTCGTCGCCGAGGAGATGGCCACGCCTCCCGGGATGGAGGAGGTCGCCAGCCTGATGTGGATCAAGCGGCACAAGGAGCAGGGCATCTATGACGTGGTCATCGTCGACTGCGCCCCCACCGGCGAGACCCTGCAGCTGCTCGCCTTCCCCGACGTGGCGCGCTGGTACCTCACCAAGATCTTCCCGGTCGAGCGCAAGGTGTGGAAGGTCGCGCGTCCCGTGATGCAGCCGTTCACCAACATCCCGCTGCCCACCGATGACATCTTCGGCCACATCAAGGACCTGCTCTTCGACCTCGACGGCATGAAGAACATCCTCGGCGACCCGAAGATCTGCACGGTGCGCCTGGTGCTCAACCTCGAGAAGATGGTGGTCAAGGAGGCACAGCGGGCGTTCACCTACCTCTGCCTCTACGACTACCTGACCGACCTCGTGGTGGTGAACCGGATCCTCCCCGAGGAGGTCACCGACGAGTACTTCGCGGCCTGGCACCGAACCCAGAAGAAGTACGACGCGCAGGTCGAGACCGCGTTCTCGCCGGTTCCGATCCGGCGCACGCCGCTCTTCGACCACGAGATCGTCGGGCTCGATTCGCTCGCCGAGATGGCCGAGGCGATCTTCGGGGACACCGACCCGACGCAGCGATTCCACACCACGGTCTCGCAGCACCTCAGGAAGATGGGGCAGAACTACGAGCTGCAACTGCAACTGCCGTTCGTCGACAAGGACGAGGTGGACATCACCCACCGTCCCGGTGAGCTGTTTGTCAGCGTCGGTCCGTACAAGCGCGAGATCAGCCTTCCCCGCGTGCTCAATGGCACCAGGGTGATCAAGGGGAAGCTCGACGAGGGGATGCTGCGAGTGACGTTCGCGGGGGGCAAGCGGTGACCGAGGCCTTCACCGTCGAGCCCGGCAAGATCGTCGCCGACGTCATGCAGCTGCTCGCCAACGCGCTCGGTGAGGTCGTGCCCCCTGACGCGCAGATGCACCTGCTCAACGCCCAGCGCGAGTTGCTCCTGGCACTGGCGGTGATCATCGAGCACAACAGCACGCGCACGCCTCGACAGCCGCGAGGCCGGCGCCGCGCGCCCAAGTCACCCACGACGAGGCGACCCAAGCGCGTCGAGCTGGATTGACCCGCCGCGATCGCCGGCCGCGCCGACCGTCGCAGGTGGTTGTCGACGGGGTCGCCTGGCCGGTCCAGGGTGCCCAGGCCGCGATCGTCGACGGACCACGCGTGCTCCTGCAACTGCGGCCCTTCCCACCCGGATGGGAGCTGCCCGGCGGCCACGTCGAGCTGGACGAGGACCCGGCGGAGACCGCGGTGCGGGAGACAGAGGAGGAGACCGGGTACCGGGTCAACATCCGTGGCCTCGTCGGCGTGTACTCGTGGAGCGGGCTGCGCAACGCGGCCGACGCGGTGTTCCTCGCCGAGCTGGCCGGCGGCGAACGGCACTGGAGCATCGAGTCGTTGCGCACCGTGTTCGTGACCGCCGAGGCCATCCCGCTCACCGCGTTTCCCTGGTGCCGCCAGCGGGTCTACGACGCGCTGGCGCGTTCCGAGGGCGCACCTCCGGTGCACCGCATCCAGCCGGTGACGCTGCGCAGCGTCGCCGCCTTCAGCAGCAGCTGGTTGGCAGCCCCCGTCGAACGGATGCGCAAGCGCATGGGCCCGTGACCCAGGCACTTCTGTTCATCGGCGCGCTCGTTCTCATCGTTGCCGCGTCCGAGCTGTTCACCAACGCGGTGGAATGGGCGGGGTTCGGCCTGAAGCTGGCCAGCGGGGCCACCGGCAGCCTGCTCGCCGCGCTGGGCACCTCACTGCCCGAGACGTTCGTCCCGGTGGTGGCGCTGATCAGCCAGAAACCGTCCGCAGCGTCGGTGGCGAGCGGAGCGGTGCTGGGGTCGCCGTTCCTGCTGCTCGGCGTCGGCGCGGCCATCACCGGCCTGGCGGTGATGATGCGTCGCGACAGCACCCTGCGCATCGTCAGCGGGCAGGCTCGTCGTGACCTCGGCGTGTTCATCGGCGCCTTCTCGGTGGTGCTGGTGGCGATCGTGCTCCCCACGCCGGTGCGGATCGTCCTCGGCGTCGGTCTGCTCGCCACCTACGGCCTCTACGTTCGCGCCACCCTGCGCGGCGGCAGCCCGACAGGGGAGTGGCCCGAGCCGTTGCACCTGCTGCGCCGCCACCGTGGCGAGCCGCCGGCCTGGAGCGTCGTCGTCCAGCTGGTGGTGTCGGTGGCGATGCTGGCGGTCGGCTCGGAGATGTTCGTCTCCGCGCTGAACGACACCGCCATGGCCCTGCACGCCAACCCGCTGACCCTCGCGCTGATCGTGGTGCCGGTGGCCACCGAGCTGCCCGAGACCTTCAACAGCGTTCTCTGGGTGCGCAGCGGGGACGACAGCCTCGCCTTCGGCAACGTCGCCGGGTCGGCCGCGTTCCAGGCGTGCATCCTCGGGTTCGTGGGGCTCACCTTCACGCCGTGGCGCCCCGGGTTCAGCGGCATCCTGGGCGGCCTGCTCACCCTCGCCGTCGCAGTCGGCCTGCTGCTGCTGCTGCGCAACGGCAGCGCGCGCGGGCGCTGGCTTCTGCTTGCCGGCATCCCGTGGGTGGGGTACGTCGTCGCCGAGGTCATCAGCGGCGGCCACCTCGGCGGCTGAGGCGGGCGCAGCGACGCGACCGCGACAATGGGCGCGCCGCGACCCGACGTGCGCGGACCACGATCAGGCGCGCGAGGAGGGAGTCAGATGAATCTCGAGGGGAAGGTCGCTGTTGTCACCGGCAGTGGTCGCGGCATCGGCCGGGCATACGCGCGTGCGCTCGCGCAGGCGGGGTGCGCGGTGGTCATCAACGACATCGATTCGGACGTGGCCGAGCAGACGGT
>DATBEL010000030.1:0-4857 GCA_036276135.1 Candidatus Dormiibacterota bacterium | reverse complement strand
TCTCGGGCAGGAACTGATTCGCCGGATTCTCGGCGCAGAGCCGGACCTCGATCGCATGGCCCCCGGTGGCGATCTCCGATTGGCGTAGCGGAAGCGCCTCGCCCGCGGCCACGCGCAGCTGCCATTCGACGAGGTCCTCGCCGGTGGTCATCTCGGTCACCGGGTGCTCGACCTGCAGGCGCGTGTTCATCTCGAGGAAGAAGAACTCGCCCTTGCTGTAGATGAACTCTACGGTGCCGGCGTTGACGTAGCCGACGGCGCGCGCCGCGGTGACCGCGGCCTCGCCCATCCTCGCCCGCGTCGCCGCGTCGATGGTGGGCGATGGCGCCTCCTCGAGGATCTTCTGGTGGCGGCGCTGGATCGAGCACTCGCGCTCGCCGAGGTGAACGATGTTGCCGTGGGTGTCGGCAAGCACCTGGATCTCGATATGTCGCGGTGACTCCACGTAGCGCTCGAGGAACACGGTGGCGTTGCCGAAGGCGCGCTGCGCTGTGCTCTGGGCGGCCTCCAGGCTCTCACGCAGCTCGGCCTCATCAGCCGCGACGCGCATGCCGATGCCGCCCCCTCCCGCCGAGGCCTTGATGAGCACCGGGTAGCCCACCTCGCCGGCGGCGGCAACCGCCGCCTCGACGTCCTCGAGGGCGTCGCTACCGGGCACGATCGGCACGCCGCTGTCGCGCATGCGCTGCCGGGCCGGCACCTTCTCGCCCATCGCCGCCATCGCCTCGGGGCCGGGGCCGATGAAGGTGATGCCGTTCTCCGCGCACGCGCGGGCGAACGCCTGGTTCTCGCTGAGGAAGCCATAGCCGGGGTGGATCGCCTGCGCCCCGGTGGACCTCGCCGCCTCGATGATGCGGTCGATCACCAGGTAGGACTGCGCCGACGGCGCCGGACCGATCTCCACGGCCTCGTCGGCGAGGAGCACGAACGCGGCGGTGCGGTCGGCCTCGCTGTGCACGGCCACGGTGGCGATACCGAGGTCGCGGCAGCCGCGGATGACGCGGAGCGCGATCTCGCCGCGATTGGCGACCAGCACCTTGGTGAACATCAGTCGACCTGCACGATCGGGGCGCGCGGCCCGACCACGTCACCCTCCTTGACATGCACCTCGGTCACCGTGCCGGCACGCGTCGCGGTGACGTCATTCTGCATCTTCATCGCCTCGAGGACGGCGACCACGTCGCCAAGCCCCACCTTGTCGCCAACTTTGACTGAAACCTTGAGGATCAGGCCCTGCATCGGTGCCACGACGGTGCCGTCGCGCACCGTGGGGGCGCCGGCGACGGCGTCGGCCACCCAGGGCACTGCGCCGCCACCGCCTCCGCCGCCCAGCCCCGCGCCGATGACACGAACGCTGTAGCTCTGGCCGTCCACCTCGACGGTGAGGTCGCGCACGTCGGCCGGCGGCGTCTCCGGCTCGCCGCCGACGGCGACGACGGCGCCGTCCGACCCGTCCGCGGACGCGGCGGCGTCAGCGGGTTCTGGCTGTGGCTCAACCTCGTCGCCGAGCCGCTCGGGCACGACCTCGCCGCGGAGCAACGCCAGCGTCTCCCCGGGGAAAAGGGCGAAGCTGACCAGGCTGGCATCGTCGGGTCCCTCGAAGCCCTCGCGCTTCAGCTCGCGTCGCAGCGTCGGCAGCGCCGGCTCGAGGAGGTCGGCGGGGCGGATGGTGATCGGCTCCTCGCGGCCGTTGACCAGCCGGCGCACCTCGGGATCGATCGGGTACGGCGGTGACCCATACAGGCCGAGGCAGTAGTCCTTGACCTCCTGGCTGACGGTGGCGTACCTGTCCCCGTCGCAGACGTTGTACACCGCCTGGGTTGCCACGATCTCGATGATCGGCGTCACCAGCGGCGGATGGCCGAGCTCGACGCGCACGCGCTGGGCTTCGATCTCGACGTCGTCGAGACGGTCGAGCTGGTTGCGGTCGCGCAGCTCCTCGAGCGCGTGGCCCATCGCGGCGGGCGGCAGCTGGCCGCGCAGCGCGGCGCTGTCGATGTGGAGCGCGGGGACGTCGACGACGGCGGCGTACGACGCCAGCTGGTGCTCGAGCTCCGCCGATGCCGCGGTCACGCTGTCGAGGTTCATCCCGGTGTCGAGCTCGGTGCCTCGCAGCGCCGCGATGACGCCCTCGGCGGCTGGCACCGAGGCGCCGCCGGCGAGCGGTGCCAGGGCCACGTCGAGGCGGGACGCGCCCGCGATGGCGGCGGCGTAGGCGGCGAACTCGGCCTGGCCGGTCTGCGCCGACAACGACAGCGACACGGGCAGCTTGGTCGCCTCGACCAGGCGCTTGACGAGGTCGCCGATGCGGGCAACGCCGAGCAGCCCCAGCGGGTCGTGGATGCAGATGGCGTCGGCGCCGAGCTTGGAGAGCTGCTCGGCGAGCGCGACGACCTGGTCGGGATCGTGGCGCGGCGAATCCGCGTACACGATCGCGGCCTCCACCTTGCGCTTGGCCTTGCGCGCGGCCGCAATGGCGCGGCGGACGTTGCGGACGTCGTTGAGCGGGTCGTGGATGCGAAAGCGGTCCACGCCGGCGTCGGCGGCGACCTTGATGAAGGCGTCGACGACATCGTCGCTGACCTGGCGATGGCCGGTGAGCGCCTGGCCTCCCAGCGATGCCAGCAGCGTGCTCGACGGGGCCGCCTCGCGGATGGCGCGGAGCCGCCCGAAGGGGTCCTCACCGAGGAATCGCAGCGACGCCTCGAACGTCGAGCCCCCGAAGACGTCGAGGGCCGCGAAGCCGCATCCCTCGAGCGCCCGGGCCACGGGGATGGCATGGCGGCTGCGCAGGCGGCTCAACAGCAGCGCCTGCTGCCCGGCCCGCAGCGAGCACTCGACGAGCTCAAGACGCGGCATGGCGACCGATTGTAGGGATGGCGGGGGGAGCGGCCGTCAGGGCCTGTAACGATGGGCCAAATGCCTCACCAATTGCAGTCAGAGCCGTGCTATCTTCGCCGGGCTGAGCGAGCGGGGAGCCGCGCGCAATCAAATCAATGGTCGAGCCAGGAGGGTCCACCCCGTGCGTTTGCGATCTCTGCTTGTCGACGTTGGGGTGCTCGGCGTCGCCGGGCTGGCTCTTTCGGTGCCCGCGACCGGCCATGCCGCCAGCTCGGTGAGCCGCGCGCCCACTGTGCACCAGCTGTCGGTGAAGGCGGCTCATCCGGCGCGGCCGAGGAAGAGCAGCAACCTCTACTACCACGGCGGCGTCGGCGGTGTCGGAGTCGAGACCGGCCGCGACCAGGTGTACCTGGTGTACTGGGGCTCGCAGTGGACCAACAATGATCCCTCCGGCGAGATCGGCATCCAGCAGAGCTTCTTCGGCGCGGTCGGTGCCAGCAGCTGGAACAACTCCGTGACCCAGTACTGCGAGGGCGTCGCCAGCGGCACCATCACCTGCCCGGCGACTGCGACCCACGCGTCCAACCCGTCCGGCGTGCTGGGCGGGACCTGGTCCGACTCCACCGGTGCCGCACCGTCGAGCCCCACCCAGAGCCAGCTGGCGGCGGAGGCCGTCAGGGCTGCGGCACATTTCGGCAACACCAGCGCCGGGTCGAACACCACGGCTCAGTACGTGATCTCCACCGCGACCGGCAACAACTCCAACGGCTTCGGCACCCAGTACTGCGCGTGGCACAGCTCCACGAGCTCGAGCTACGGCAACATCGCCTACACCAACATGCCGTACATCACCGACGCCGGCGCCAGCTGCGGAGCCAACTTCGTGAACTCAGGGAGCACCGGGCTGACGGACGGCATCACCATCGTCGGGGGACATGAGTTCGCCGAGACTGAGACGGACATCTTCCCCAACGGCGGCTGGCTCGACAGCGGAGGCAAGGAGAACGGCGACAAGTGCGCCTGGATCTCCAGCGGCCAGGGTGCCTCCGCCAACGTGACGTTGAAGTCGGGCACATTCGCCGTGCAGTCACTGTGGAGCAACGCCTTCAACAGTGGTGCGGGCGGGTGCGTCCTCTCGTATCCCTGAGACGTTCGGCCGGTGACCTCCCGGCTGTGAGGTGGGCAGCGCCGCTGCGGATGGCGGTGGCGCTGCCCGCGCTGGCGCTGCTCTCCTGTGGCGGATCCTCGGGTGGAGGCACCGGCACGGGTGAGTCGCCATCGCCGAGCCCCACGACGTCCGTCGCCGCGTGCGTTGCCCTGCCGGCGGCGATCGGGCCCGATGTCGCCGGCTCGCTGGGACCGACGAACAGCGGCGGGAGCTTCTGCCTGCACGTCGGGCAGCGAGTGAGCGTGTTCCTGAGCGTGCCCGTCGCGCAGGCGGACACCGGGAAATGGGCTGCCATCACGCCGTCGGATGGAACCGTGCTGCAGGCCGTTCCCAATGGGGCCCTGACGCTGGTTCGCGGCGTCACCGCTGGGATCTTCGCCGCTGAGCGGTCGGGTAGCAGCCGGCTCAGCGCCACACGCCCCACGGGTCAGAGCTGGCAGGTGACCATCGTCGTCGAGGGGTAACCGTCGCGTACCGTGGCCCGGTGATCGACTGGCTCTTTCGCGATCGCCGCACCGGCAGGATCACAATCGTCCAGGTGCCGAACGTGCCACTGGCGCTGTTTGCGATCGCGTGGGTGGTGCGGCGTTTTGCCCACCCCTCTGGCGCGCTCGACACGGCCCTCGCGGTGGTGGCGACGGTCGCGCTGGTCGTGTGGGCCGGCGGCGAGATCCTCCGCGGCGTCAACCCCTGGCGGCGATTCCTCGGCGGTGCTGTGCTCCTCGCGGAGGTGGTCAGCCTCGCGGTTTGATGAGCGCACACCGGTACGACTGGTTGTGGCGCCGGCGCCCTCGCGTCAGCACGATGCCCGCTGCGCTGACAAGTACCGCGAGCCCCTCCGCGTACGC
>DATBEL010000029.1:0-13757 GCA_036276135.1 Candidatus Dormiibacterota bacterium | reverse complement strand
CTCTCATCACCGACATCCCCGAGCGCAAGGGTGCGGCCGCGCCGCCCATGCCGGAGTACTGAGAGCGCCAACCTTCGATCTCTGGACGGCCGGGAGCGCATCCCGGCCGTCCTTTCGCGTTAAGGCCACCTGTGCTACCGGCGACAACAAGGAGGGTCCGTCGGGGGCGGCATCATCACTTCGGTCGCTTGTCCTCGCGGACGCTTCGGAGCCCCTCGGCTGCGCCGAGTCGGTCTCCTCGCTGCTGCGGATGCTCCCTGCGTGACGCTGCCCCGCCCCGGCCCGCGCCCCGCCGCCCCTCACTTCCTTGACAGCACTAGCACCCAGGCGACTTCGCGTGCCACGGCGGCACTTCGGGCTGGAATGCGTCCATGGCGCGAAAAGGATCCTTCCCGTTACGCCACCCGTCGCAACCGAGGCCCATCGCCTCCATGAGCTTCTGCCACCGGGTCAGTAGATGAACCCGGTGATCCCGCGATCATCCCCGGCGATGACGCGGCGGTCGACCCGCCCCCAGCCGCCCCCGTTGGTCCAGAAGTTCATCTCGGAGATGACGAAGCTGTGGTCGGGGTTAACGCTCTCCACATAGGCGACGTGGCCGAACCAGCCGTCGTGGAAGACGACGATGGCCCCGGTCACGGGCACGTGGCCTTCGGGACGGACGCCGTTGGCGTTGTCGAACCAGGCCCAGGCGTTGCCGCCCCAGGTGACGTCACGCCGGCTGGCGACGTAGTACGTGCACTGGCCGTAGGGGAAGGTGTCGGACCCGTGGCTGTCCACGATCATCGGCACGGCCCCGGTGGCGAGGGCGAAGTACCTGCCCACCAGCGCCCCCGACGGCGCGGCGCTCAAGGGCACCTGGAGGTAGCTGCCCGCCGGTCGGCCGCTGTCCTTGGAGAGCGCGTTGTAGTCGAGGAGCACGCGGGGGTCGATGCCGAGGCGGATGGCGAAATGACTGGGCCGCTCCCCAGCGAGGACCGGAACCAGAGCGCCGGGGCCGGGGGGGAGAAGCAGCTCGGTGCCGGCGGCGGGCTGCCCGCCGGGGCCGAGGCTGTTGGCCCAGCGGATCGCCGCCGCGTCGGAGTGATTTCTCGCGGCGAGCGACTCGACTGTCTGGCCCGCCACAACGACGATCGTCTGCGCCGGACGCGCCGCGATCGGCGGGGTTGCAGCGGGACGCTCGATGACGGCGCTGAGGATGATGTCGCCGCTGGCGCGGGGTACGGCGACCGCCGCAGCCATCGGGGCTGCTTGACGCGGTGCCAGCACGGGCACCAGCACTGCGGCAAGCAATACCCATGCGTGCCGGATCAGTCGATGTTTGTTGCCGCGGATCTCGTCCCCTCTTCCTAGCGCCACGGGCGCCCCAATCGACGTTCCCTCCCCAGCGATCAGGCTGCGACGGAGGCTAACAAAGGGCGAAGGGCGTCGTCAAAGAGCACGGCGGAACGCATCCGGCGCGTCGGGACGCCGCCCCTACACTGAGACGATGGCTGGAAGGCGCTCGCGCGCCAGCACAACGGAGGCCCGGCCGGCCTCGGCAACCCGTGTCGCCGCCGACACGGCAGACGGTAAGGCGACCGCGCCGACGGCCGGAGCCAGCGGGCCGCCCCCGGACATCCGCCAGTCGGCGTGGTGGTGGATCCGCACCGCAGCGATCCTGGGCAGCATCTTCCTTGCGATCCAGCTGCTCGGCGTCGTCCAGTCTTTCCTGGCGGCGATCCTGACCGTCGTTCTCTACGTGCTCTTCGGGGCGGTGATCGCGTTCATCGCCGGACCCATCGTCGCGCTGCTCGAGCGACGCCTGCACCTGCCCCAGGTGCCCGCCATCCTGCTGACCCTGCTGTGCGGCCTCGCGCTGGTCGTGCTCCTGGGTTTCCTCATCACCGCGCCGATCGTCGATGAGGCGTCGCAGCTCGGCAAGCAGGGACCGGCATTGATCAACCGGATCAACGACATCTTCAACAACGTTCGTGGCCAGCTGGCGGCGCACGGCATCCAGCTCAGCGGCAACGGGGTCACCAGCACCATCAGCACCAACGTGTCCACGCGGGTGGCCGGAGCTCTTCTCAACATCGTCACCTCGACGCTCAGCATCCTCATCGACATCCTGGTGACGCTGGTGGTGGCGTTCTGGATGCTCAAGGACGGCGAGGAGCTGCGCAACGGGGTGGTGGGCCTGCTGCCGGGACGGGTGCGCAGCGAGGCCGTCTTCGGTTTTGACGCGTTCCGCGTGGTGGTTGGTGGGTACGTCCGCGGCCAGCTGGTGATGTCAGTGATCGTGGGCACCCTCGCCGGGCTCGGCTGCTGGCTGATCGGTGTGCCGTTTCCCATCGTGGTGGCGATCGCGGCGGCGGCATTCGAGCTGATCCCGCTGGTGGGCGCGTTCATCGGTGGCGCCGTGGCCATCCTGCTGGCGCTGACCAAGAGCCCGGAGACGGCGGTGCTGG
This sequence comes from Candidatus Dormiibacterota bacterium, assembly GCA_036276135.1. Taxonomy (GTDB): domain Bacteria; phylum Chloroflexota; class Dormibacteria; order Aeolococcales; family Aeolococcaceae; genus Aeolococcus. Next base: position 11,307 of record DATBEL010000029.1, on the reverse strand, counting down.
CATTCCTCCTGTTCGTGGCGATCCACATCCTCGAGGGATACGTGCTGGCACCCCGCATCCAGGCGCGCTTCGTGCGGCTGCACCCGCTGGTCATGCTCCTCACCCTCTTCGCCGGGGCCGAGGTGGGTGGCTTTCTCGGCGCCTTCGTGGCCGTCCCGCTGGCCAGCCTGATCGCGGTCTTCGTCAGGGCCGCGATGGGCGACGCCAAGAGCCGCCACCCCGAGCTGTTCCGTGAGCAGCACCGTGACAGGTACATCGAGAGGCGCCGCCGCCGCCTGCTCAGCGAGTTCAGGCTTTTTCGCCGCCGCCCGCACCCTGACGCTGGGGCTAAAGCTGATATTGACACTGTCGCATAGAGTGGTACCATGCACCGCATGAGGAAGTACAAACCCGTTGAGCTGCCACTCAAGGCCGTGCCTGACGAACTCGCCGACGTGCACGCCGTGTGCCCGAACTGCCTCGACCGCGATGCGGGGGTGATCGGGCGGCTTGGGCTTCGCCTGGTCTTCAAGTGCCAGCGATGCCGCGTCCGCTTCCATCGGCAGACCGCCATGGTGGGCCTGGTCTGACACGCTGACCCGGGCTCGGCCTGCGACACTTCCAGGCCGTGTCCGGGTCGCTCCCTGCCCATCTCGCCACGACGCGCCGCGGCGCTGCGCTCGAGGCGGTGGTGCGTGGTCACATCGCTGTCGTGGACGCTGACGGCCGCCTGCTCGGCGCCGCTGGGGACGCGGAGGCACCGACGACCCTGCGGAGCTGCGTCAAGCCGCTGCAGGCTCTGCCCTTCGTCAGGCGGGCGGTCGATGCGATCGGGGCCGGCGATGCCGACATCGCGGTGGCATGCGCGTCGCACCAGGGCGAGCCCGTCCATGTCGGCGCGGTCCGCGGCCTGCTCGCCCGCGCCGGGCTCGACGAGGAGGCGCTCAGCTGCGGTCCGCAGCTTCCGGCCGACGAGCAATCGGCGCGCCACCTGCTCGCCTCCGGCGGCACACCAGAGCGCGTCCACAACAACTGCTCGGGCAAGCACGCGGCCATGCTCGCCGCCTGCCGGGCGTCGGGCGACAGCCTCGACGGGTACGCGGCGTACGACCATCCGCTCCAGGTGGAGATCCGGGCGCTGATGAGCGCCTTCGCCGGCATCGACCTTGACGGCCGCCCGCACGGCATCGACGGATGCGGCCTGCCAACCCACGAGCTGCCGCTGCGCGCCATCGCCCGGATGTTCGCGGCGGCCGCCGGCGATCCCGACGTCAGGCGTTGCCAGGCCGCCATGGCGGCCCAGCCGTACCTCGTGGGCGGACGCGGTCGCTTCGACACCGCCGTCCTCGAGGCCGCCGGCGCGGCGGTCACCGTCAAGGTCGGGGGGGCGGCGGTCTGGGTCGCCCTGCGTCGTCCGGCCGGTCCCGCGCTGGCCATCAAGCTCGAGGCGGGAGACGCCACCGCGCTGCCCGCCGTCGCCCTGGCGGCGCTCGGTGCCCTCGGGTGGATCGACGGGCCACTTCTCGCCGGGCCCCTGCTGACTCCCTTCGTCACGGTCGCCCTGCGCAACTGGGACGGTCTCGAGGTGGGCTCGACCGCCGCCGAACCCGGCTGGACCGCGGCTCTGAGGGGCTGAAGGGGTCCGGGAAGCCGGTGTCCCCCGGTGGTATAGTGTCGTCAGCAATGTTGACGTCAATGTCAACTTCGGACGGGCTTGACGCGTTGGTCCCGGCGGTCCATCGTCTGCGGTTGACGGCCGCCGCCGTCTTCGAGGAGGTCGGGAATGCCTGATCAGAGCCACGTCGGTCGCCGCTACGAGGCGACGGGACAGGTGGTCGACGGGGCCGGCGCCGAGGGGTTTGCGCGGGCGATCGCCGGGTCGAGCGAGGTGTACTCACCAGGTTCGGTGCCGCCCACCTACGGCGCGGTCTACTGCCTGTTCCCGACCCTCTACCAGCTCTTCGGCGACGCCGAGGTGGGGGTCAACCTCGCCGGCCTCGTCCACGGCGAGCAGACCTTCGAATGGCCCACCCCGGTCCGCGCCGGCGACGTCGTGGACGCCTCGGCGGTGATCGCGTCCGTCGAGGAGAAGCGCGGCATGACCTTTCTCGGCATCGAGCACGAGGCCCACAGGCAGGACGGCGAGATCGTCTGCCGCGGTCGCTCACTGATGATCATCCGATGAGTGACGCAACCACCATGGTGCTCAGCGCCGCCGCAGTCGGGGACGAGATGACGCCTCTCTCGCGGGTGGTCACCCAGGAGCAGATCGACGCGTACGCGCAGGCGTCGGGAGACCACAACCCGATCCACGTCGACCCCGAGTTCGCCCGCTCCGTCGGCCTCCCCGGAACCATCGCCCACGGGTTGCTCGACATGGCCATCCTCACCGAGGCGGTGGCGCGATGGGCGGGAGGCTACGAGCAGGTGACCTCGGTGACGTGTCGTTTCTCGAAGCCGCTGCTCCCCGACCAGACCATCACCTGCACCGGGCGGGTCATCGACGTCGACGATTCCAACGGAACCGCCACCCTCGAGCTCGAGGCCACGTCGAGCAGCGGGGAGAGGGTGCTCACCAACGGCCGGGCCACTGTCCGGCTGGCACGCTAGGGGACAGAACGAGATGGGTTTCGACTTCAGTTTCACCCAGGAGCAGGAGGAGATCCGCAAGCTCGCGCACGAGTTCGCGGTGAACGAGATGCGTCCGGTCGCGGCGGACTACGACGAGAAGGAGGAGACGCCGTGGGCCGTGATGGACAAGGCACACGACCTCGGCCTCGACGCCGCCAGTGGCTTCCCCGAGGAGTACGGGGGCGGTGGCCTCGACCTGATGACGTCGATGATCCTCACCGAGCAGCTGTCGTGGGGTGACGCCGGCATCGGGGTGTCGATCAATGCCAGCGGCCTCGCCGGCGCCGGGATCATCGCCATGGGCACCGAGGAGCAGAAGAAGAAGTACATCGGCATGCTCTGCGACCCGGCCAAGCTCCGGATCGGCGCCATGGGCCTCACCGAGCCGAACAGCGGCTCCGACTCGATGGCGCTCGAGAGCACCGCCACCAAGGTGGACGGCGGCTACGTGATCAACGGCACCAAGCAGTTCTGCACCAACGGTGGCATCGCGGATGTCCAGGTGGCGTTCGTCACCACCGACAAATCCGCCGGCGCGGCCGGCATCGCCGGGTTCGTCATCGAGAAGGACACGCCTGGGATGCGCCAGGGGCGCAAGGAGAAGAAGCTCGGCGTGCGCGCGTCGCACACCGCGCAGGTGATCTTCGAAGACTGCTTCGTCCCCGAGGAGGCCCGCCTCGGGTTCGACAAGGAGGGCAACGCCACCGGACCCGGCGCCGTCGGCGCCCTGCTCATGCTCGAGGCGACCCGTCCGATGGTCGCCGCCGGCGCCATCGGCATCGCTCGCGCCGCCTTCGAGTTCGCTCGCGACTACTCGCTGGAGCGCGTGGCGTTCGGCAAGCCGATCGCACGCCACGAGGCGATCGCGTTCAAGCTCGCCGACATGGCCACCGAGATCGATGCCGCATGGCTGCTGACCCTGCGCGCGGCATGGATGGCGCAGAACGGCATCGCGTTCGCGCGCGGCGAGGGATCGATGGCCAAGCTGATGGCCGGCGACGTCGCCATGCGCGTCACCACCGACGCGGTGCAGGTGCTGGGCGGCTACGGATACATCAAGGAGTACCCGGTCGAGCGCTTCATGCGCGACGCCAAGATCTACCAGATCTGGGAGGGAACGGCGGAGATCCAGCGCCTGGTGATCAGCCGGCTCATCCTCGGCGAGCGCAAGGCATTGGCGGCGCGCCCGCGCGTGATCAAGCAGGACTCGCCGGTGTCCGAGGTGGCGGCCGCAGCCGGTTGATCACAAGGCTGCGCGATCGCGGCCACGCATGATCTCGGCTTCGGCCGCGGCGCGGCCATCCCAGCCGCGGATGCTCGTCGCCTTGCCGGGCTCGAGCTCCTTGTAGATCTCGAAGAAGTGAGCGATCTCGAGCAGCACCGGCTCGGGGACATCGTCGAGCTCCTGCCAGTCAACGCGGCTGTCCGCGCACGGGACCAGGAGCAGCTTGGCGTCGGGACCGGACTCGTCCGACATCCAGAACACCCCGAGTGGCCGGCAGTAGATATGGCAGCCCGGGAAGGTGGGCTCGCCGAGGAGAACCAGCGCGTCGAGTGGGTCGCCGTCCTCGGCGACCGTGCCGACCACGAACCCGTAGTCGGCGGGATACCGGGTCGCCGTGAACAGCTCACGGTCGAGCCTGATCGCTCCCACCGCCGCGTCCCACTCGAACTTGTTGCGGCTGCCCTTGGGAACCTCGACGACCACGTCGACCTGGAGTGGCCCGGTCATCAGTCACGTCCCCGGTAGCTGATGATGTGGACGCGTTCGATGGTCATCATCCCCTCTCTGACCATCTCATCGAGGCGCGGCAGCACTGTCGCAATCCTCTCTTCGGTGTCGACCACCTCGATGACCAGAGGGAGATCCTGGCTCAGTTGGAGAAGGCGTGTTGTGTGCAGGCGCGAGCTGGCGCCGAACCCCTCGACGCCGCGGAGAACCGTTGCCCCGGCGAGACCGGATTCACGGAAGAGGCGGACGATCTCCTCGTGCAGCGGCCGGTTCTGCCAGTGATCCGACTCGCCGATGAAGATGCGGAGCAGTTGACCCTCGCCCTCGAGCTTCACAGTGCGACCCTCGCGACCCAAACACCGGCCATGACCGCGACGATCCCGAACACAGCGCTTCCCGCCATGTTGAGAAATGCGGCCACCCACTGCCCGCCGTCCAGCAGTCTGACGGTCTCGAAGGCGAGTGTCGAGAAGGTCGTGTAGGCTCCCAGGAATCCGACGGTCAGCGCCGTGCGCAACCACGGTTCGACAACCAGCCGCTCGGTGGTGGCGGTGAAGATCGCTCCCAGAACGAACGAACCGGAGACGTTGATGACAAAGGTGCCCCAGGGCAGGTCTCCGCTCCTGGGGTCGATCACCGACTGGAGGGCGTAGCGCGTCAGGGCGCCGAGGGCGCCGGCGATCATCACTGCGACGGCTGTGCGCATGCCTGTCTCCTATGGGGTAGGAGCCATCAGCCGTAGGTACGGCGGTCGCGGCGAGCCCCATCGCCGTGTGGATGCCGGTCGACTATAGACTCTCGCCGAGCGCTGAGAGCACCACAGGAGATCGCGGGATGTTCGACCTCACCGGCAGGGTGGCCGTGGTGACCGGAGGGTCGCGCGGCCTGGGCCGTGCCGACTGCCTGGTCCTGGCCCGCGCCGGCGCAGACGTCGTGGTCACCGACATCCTCATCGAGTCCGACCCCAACATCCAGCAGGCAGCGGAGGGCGCCAACTCGGCGCTGGCGCAACTGTTCACCTCCCAGCACGCGGTCTATTCCGAGCAGACCAGTGAGGAGATCCGCAGCATGGGGCGGCGCTCAGCGGCCATGAAGATGGACGTCACCGACCGTGAACAGGTGCGCGATGTCTTCGCGGAGGTGAAGAAGGAGTTCGGCTCCATCGACATCCTGGTGAACAACGCCGGCACGCTCGACCACATCGCCCAGATCGAGAACCAGAGCGAGGACCTGTGGGAGCGTGACCTGCGCGTCAACCTCACCGGAGCGATGCTCTGCACCAAGGCGGCGTGGCCCTACATGCGCGAGCGGAACTGGGGCCGCGTCATCTACATGGCCTCGGTGGCGGGCACCCTCGGCGGCTTCGGGCAGGCTTCGTATTCGACGACCAAGGCGGGGCTCATCGGGCTGGGCAAGTCGATGGCGCTGGAGGGAGCGCGCTACGGGATCACGGCCAACGTGATCGCGCCCGGGATCATCAACACCGAGGCGTTCAAGGCAGGTAGTCCCAAGATGAACGACCGGATGGTGCTGCGCACCGCGCTTCGCACTGCCGGCGCGCCTGAGGACATCGCGCACGCCATCTGCTTCCTGGTGTCACCGGAGGCTCGCTACATCACGGGGCAGGTGCTCACGGTGGCAGGGGGCATCGACCTCTTCGTCTACTAGCCGCGACGATGGAACAGCGCGGCCACGATCAGTTGGAGGTGGGCGTGGCCTACCTGCCCGCCGCAGTCGGGCCGTATCTGTGGCACGAGTTCAACGCGGACGTGGTGGCGCGCGACCTCGCGGCCATCGCCGCACACCGCATTGCGACGGTCCGTGTCGGACTCGCATGGGACGCGTTCATGCCGACCGACCGCGCGCCCAACCCACGCCGGATGCGCGAGCTCGAGACACTGCTGTCATCCGCGCGAGAGCTCGGCCTGCGGGTCGTGCCCACGCTCTTCGCACAGTCGATCGGTGACACGGTGATGCTGCCGGCGTACGCGATCGATCGTCGTGCACCGCGACAGGGCGTCCGCTGCCTCACCGACGCGCGCGCCGTCGACGGAGGCCCGCGCGACATCTACGCCGACCCGCTCATGCTCGAGGCGCAGGTGCGCTGGCTCGACGCGCTCCTCGCCGCGTTCGCTGACCACCCCGCGATCGCGGCCTGGGACCTCGGTCATGACCCGGCCGGCACCGTCAGGCCACGGCGCATCGCCGAGATGGCGGCGTGGGCGGGTCTGCTTGCCGAACGCGTGCACGCCCAGGATGAGGAATGCCGGCTGACGCTCGGCCAGGGTGACGTGCTCCGTGGACGTGGTGTGCGCCTCGCCGCGGTGGCAGCGCACGTCGACGCCGTCGGGTTGGTGCTCGACCCGCACCACCTACCGCTGCCCGGCGATGTTCGCGATGCCGGCAGGACGATCTTCGTCGCCGACCTCGCCCACGCCCTGGCCGGCCCGGGCGTGCCGATGCTGGTCGAGGTCGAGGTCGCGTCGGGGGAAATCGAGCGCGACGACAGCGACGTCGCGCCCGCCGACCCGGTGACGTTGCCGTCCGATGTTGCGCGCACTCTTTGCGACGAGCTGTTGCAACGTTTGTCGGCGTCAGGTGTTGCCGGCATTCTCGCGGGCGCATGGTCGGACTGGGGTGAGCGGCTCCTGGAGTCGCCACCGGCCGACCGTCGTCCGTGGCTGGCACGGCTGGGAATCGTTGACAGCACAGGCAATTCCAAGCCGGTGGTGGACGCGTGGGCAGGGCTGGCCGCCAGGGAGCGCGCGGTCGTCACGCCGGCGCCGTTCCCCGTCGCGGTCGATGTCGAGTCGTATTACGCCAACCTGCCCGATTCGCTCCGCGACCTGCACGCGTTGTGGCAGGACGATCGGGGTGACGTGCCTGCTATCCTCGGATGAGCGCCGACGCGGAGCGGGATGACCGGCCGGGCGGTGTTCTCGGCGTGCCGACCGCAGGCCCCCGGTCGCTGACCGGGGCGTCCCCGACAGGGGTCGGTGGTGCGAACGAGTCGTGTTGGTCGATGTGAATCGAGTCCTGGAGGGACCACAAGTGCCCGCTGGCCGTATCAAGATGATCAGCCCTGATCGCGGTTTCGGTTTCGTTCGCGGTGACGACGGCGCCGAGGCCTTCTTCCACCGCACCGAGCTCACCACTGTCGACTTCGACAGTCTCGAGGAGGGTGAGTCGGTGACCTTCGAGGTGGTTGACAGCCCCAAGGGGCCCCGCGCCCGCAACCTCCAGAAGGCCGGCTGACCAGGTCGTCCGGTTAGCCGGCGCCCCGGCTGACGGCCACCGACGGTGCGACCACTCGCTCGCCGCGGCCGTCGAGCTCGATCATCCGGCGAGCCGCGGCGCTCACCCTCGCCGCGTCGTCGCCGCGCAGCCTCACGATGACGCGGCGCGCCTCGGTCTGGGGATACGAGCCGGCCACGACGTCAGCGAACTCCGCTGCGAGCTGGCGCAACGGCGCGTACAGCTCGGCCTCGGGCACCGACTGGTAGCGCAGCTCTTCCACGGCCGCCGCCCTGCCACCGCCGAAGAACCGCGGAATCAGCTCTTCTTCGACGATCGCAGTGAACTCGCGGGGAACGCCGGGCAGGATGAAGAGCCAGCGATCCTCGCCCACCTCGTAGGCCATCGGCGGCGCCATCCCGCGCCGGTTGACCAGAACCGTGCCTCCGGCCGGCACCGTCGCAGAGCGACGATTGCCCTCGCTGACCTCGTCGGTCTGCACCCAGCCGGCGGCGTGCATGCGGGCCACGATGCCGGTGATGTGGGCGAGCGCCATGTTGTTCTCCTCGAGCGGTCTGTCCAGGGCGCGCGCGACCGCTTCGAAGGTGCGGTCGTCAGGGGTGGGGCCGATGCCCCCGCACACCGCGATCCTGGTCACGCCTGTGTCCGCGAGGGCGCGGTGCACCGCCGCCACCACGTCATCGACCAGGTCGGCGACGACCTCGATCCGCCGTACCGGAAAGCCGGCCGCGAAGGCGCGCCGGGCGAGGAAGAAGGAATTGGTGTCCTGGGTGTGACCGGACAGCACCTCGTCACCCACGGCGATGATGACCGTGGCAGGGCTGCTTGCCATGTCGTCGAGCCTACACGCGCGCATCGTGTCAGGGTCGCCAGTCGCTACAATCTCGCCGCTCGTCTATTGGCGGCCGCCCTGTGCCGTGCCCGCCTGTTCGGAAGGACCCCATGACCATCAATGTCCTGCTGCCCATAGCCGCCGCAGGCATTCTCGGGCTCGGCTATGCCATCTACCTGATCTTCTGGGTGCTTGGGCAGCCCGAGGGCAACGCGAGGATGCGTGAGATCGCGCTGGCCATCCAGGAGGGCGCACAGGCATACCTGAACCGCCAGTACTCGATCATCGGCGTCATCGGCGCCGTGATCTTCGTCTTCCTGCTGATCGCGCTCGGCTGGCAGACCGCGGTTCTCTTCCTGCTCGGCGCGGCCCTGAGCGCGGCGGCGGGGTACGTGGGGATGAACATCTCGGTCCGCAGCAACCTGCGCACCGCCGAGGCGGCTCGCGGCGGACTGCAGCCGGCTCTGCGCGTGGCCTTCCGGGGCGGGGCTGTCACAGGGATGATGGTGGTGGCCTTCGGGTTGATCGGCGTGGTCATCGCGTACGGCGTCTTCCAGAACATCAACTACATCGTCGGCTTCGCATTCGGCGCGTCGCTGATCTCGGTGTTCGCCCGGCTTGGCGGCGGCATCTACACCAAGGCCGCTGATGTCGGCGCCGACCTCGTCGGCAAGGTCGAAGCGGGCATCCCCGAGGACGACCCTCGCAACCCGGCGGTCATCGCCGACAACGTCGGCGACAACGTCGGCGACTGCGCCGGCATGGCCGCCGACCTGTTCGAGACGTACGGTGTCACCGCGGTGGCGGCGATGCTGCTGGGCGGCCTGCTCTACAAGAGCAGCGCCGGCCACAACCTCGCGTTCATCGTGTACCCGTTGATCCTCGGGGCGATCAGCATCATCGCGTCGATCGTCGGCACATGGTTCGTGCGCATCCCGCGCAACGGCTGGATCATGGGGGCTCTCTACAAGGGCCTGGTCGCCGCCGTCATCGTGGCCATCCCCCTCTTCTACCTGGCCACGCATCTCCTCGACGTCAACGGCGAGTTCAACAACACAGCCTTCACCGCCGGCGCCAACAACCTGTTCTGGTGTGCCGTGGTGGGGATCGTCATCACCGTGCTGATCGTCGCCATCACCGAGTTCTTCACGGGCTCGCAGTTCTGGCCCGTCAAGGCCATCGCCCGTGCCTCGCAGACCGGCCACGCCACCAACATCATCGCGGGCCTCGCCATCGGCATGGAGGGCACCGCGCTGCCCGTGCTGGTCATCGGCGTCGGCATCCTGGTGTCAGCGTCGCTCGCCGGGCTGTACGGCATCGCCATCGCCGCCATGTCGATGCTGTCGATGACGGGCATCATCGTCGCCATCGACTCCTACGGGCCGATCACCGACAACGCCGGGGGCATCGCGGAGATGGCCAACCTCCCCGAGGAGGTGCGCGCCGTCACCGATCCTCTCGACGCGGTGGGCAACACCACCAAGGCGGTGACCAAGGGCTACGCGATCGGCTCCGCGGGACTGGCCGCGCTGGTGCTCTTCGCCAGTTACACCGACGTGCTGCGCAACAACCACGGCGGCGTACCGTTCAGCTTCGACCTGTCGCTGCCCAACGGCGTGATCATCGTCGGTCTGTTCCTCGGCGGCATCATGCCGTTCCTGTTCGGAGCACTCTGCATGCTCGCCGTCGGCCGCGCCGCGGGTGGCGTGGTCATCGAGGTACGCCGCCAGTTCCGCGAGATCCCCGGCATCATGGAGGGCACCGCCAAGCCGGAGTACGCGCGCTGCGTTGCCCTGGTGACTGCGGCCGCCCAGCGCGAGATGATCCTTCCGGGGCTGCTGCCGGTGGTGGCGCCGCTGCTCGTTGGTTTCATCCTCGGGCCACAGGCGCTGGGCGCGATGCTGCTCGGCACCATCGTCGTCGGCCTGTTCGTGGCGCTGCAGATGACCACCGGCGGCGGCGCCTGGGACAACGCCAAGAAGTACATCGAGGACGGCCACTTCGGCGGCAAGGGAACCGAGACGCACGCCGCCGCGGTCACCGGTGACACTGTCGGCGACCCCTACAAGGACACGGCCGGGCCGGCCATCAACCCGATGATCAAGGTGATGAACATCATCGCCATCCTGGTGGCGCCGACCATCGCGTTGCACCACCTCTTCTTTTGATCGACCCGGTGAGCTGAACCACCGATGGGCGCCAACCTGGACGAGTACCTGCTCGAGATCCAGTCGATCCGCTCGACGCTGACCAGGTTGCGCGCTGACGAGGCCGACCCGGAGTTGATCGAGGAGTACGAGGCGGAGCTGCGCATCCTCATGGCGCTGTACACAGCGGCGACGGAGACCCTCGAGGCGGGCCTCGCCGACCCGCGGCTGCGCACTGTTCTCGAGGAGCTCGGCTTCGGCGAGTGGAACATGGAGAACGTGTACTCGTTCATCTACGACGCCGCCATCGACATGGACGTGGCCGGCCATGACCTCGCGGCTCGCCTGACCCAGACCGACTTCATCGGCGCGCTGCTCAACGCGCAGGAGTAGGCCGGGCGGTTGGCCGCTTGCCCAAGGGTGGCTCGCGGCCGATACTCCGGTGCAATCGTGCCGCCACCCGCAGGCACGTGACGCTGAGAGGGCACGAAGATGGCGGCTGCAGACCCACGAGCTGACCAGGACGGGGCGGACGTCCAACGTCTCGAGCAACTCGGCTACAAGCCGGAGCTGCGGCGGGTTCTCAACCTCTTCGAGAACTTCGCCATCGCCTTCTGCTACATCTCACCGGTCGTCGGCATCTACTCCCTGTTCGTCCTCGGGTTGGGAGCGGGAGGTCCTCGGTACCTGTGGTTGCTGCCGATCGTCGTCGTGGGCCAGATGTTCGTGGC
>DATBEL010000028.1:0-15372 GCA_036276135.1 Candidatus Dormiibacterota bacterium | reverse complement strand
GTGCGATCGGCCCTCGCGAAGGAGGACGAGGGCCTGGCGCTCCAACTCCTCGCGCTGCCGACGATTCTCGGTGAGCTCGACTGCCCCGAGGCGCTGGCAGAGGCCGTGGTAGGCACCACCGGCGTCGATCTCGGGCAGCTGGCGGTCGTCGCCGACGAGCACCACCGTGGCGTCGGCGCTGGCCGCCGCCGCCAGCAGCCGACCGAGCAGTCGCGTGCCCACCATGCCCGCCTCATCGACGACGAGGACGGCGTCGCCCCCGGGGAGCAGCTGCTCGCGATCGTCGACGAGATCGAGGAGGAGGCGCTCGATGGTCGTCGACCGGATGGCCGCCCCCGCCTGGAGCTCGGCCGCCGCCCGCCCCGACAGCGCGCAGCCAATCACGGTGCGCCCCGACCGCTCCCAGATCTGCCGGCAGGCGTCGAGGGCCGAGGTCTTGCCCGTCCCGGCGTGGCCACGCACCACCATGACCGCGTCGGGACTCGTCGTCAGCTGACGGACCATCTCGCGCTGTTCGTCGGAGAGCGACGGGCGGGCGCAGAGCGCCTCATCGACCGCGGCCTCCGTCACCGGCCGCCGTTCCAATCGCCAGGAGCTGTGGAACAACCGGGCGCTCACCCCGCGCGGTTCCGCGGCACGCTCGCGTGACTCTGCATTCCGCCGCAGACAACCCACGATCACCTGGCGCTCGGTGGCCAGCATCTCCTCGGTGCTATCTGGTTGCGCATGCTGCCGACACCAGACGACATGGAGCGTCAGCGCCCGCCGAGTGCAGAGGCATGTTCAGGCCACCAGTCCTCCATCTGCAGCGAAGGGCGTGCGGGGCAAGTAAGGGCGGTCCGGATCAGACCGGGGTTGCCGCTCCGAACAGCGTCTGTCGCAACTCGGCCCAAATGGCGTCACCGGGCTTCAGTCCCATAGTGGGACTGCGGCGCTCCATTTCGCAGAGAAGGCTCTCGACGATTTCGCGCCCGTCCCTGCTGCGCACCGACTGCAGCGGCGTCTTGCCGCCGAGCGCTGGCAGCGGCGTCTGCGGCCAATCGTGGTAGTGGTGCCGCAGCATCTCCGCCATCATGTGCTGCCCCTCCGGGCTCGCTTCAAACGCCGCCACGTCCGCCGCGCCCTCGTCTTGGTCAGCGGAGTTTCTCACTGGCGGCGTTCTCGCGCGCATCTCATCGACTGTCGCCACATCGGTCTCGCGATATTCGATTCCGGCCCCAGTCATGCTGTCGAGGATGGAGCGCAGTGCCGCCGCGCGTTCTGCTGAGTTGACCTCTGCCACAAGCGTGCGCCCGTCGATGTGGATGTTGCCCAGGATGGTGTTCTCCCAGGAGCGATGCTTGGTATTCCCGCTCTTGAGCCATGGGACCGTCGCCTTGGTCAGCGCACCGGCCGCGTCGAATTCGGCCTCCACGAGCAGATCGTCCGGCGTGCGGTCGAGTGCCAGAGGGGCAAGAGCATCGAATGCGGTGCGTGGAGACGTGACGCCATACGTGAGGCGGTGGAACACCAACTCGTCGCCATCCGTGTTGTGCACCACAAGCGTGGGATGCAGGATTCCCCCCACGATGTCAAGGTAGACGTCGATCATTTCCAGATCGCACCCGCGAAGCCGCTCAGCAGTGATCTTTCGGCGCCCTGTCCGCATCCAACGCCGGAGGTCGATGATGCGAGCCTTGTACGACGGCGGGATGACAACACCGGTGCAGCCCTCGATGGTGGTCACGCCCTCGACGGTCACCAGACTGGCGAACATAATATCCCCGGGCGCAACATGATGCGAGAGAGACTGCTCGTAGGTTTGAAATTCACGCCCGGTCAAGATGTCGCGGAGAGAGAAGCCAATCGTGGGCCTGACGGTGAGGACATCGAAGAAGCTGTACGGCGCCTCGCGAGCGGCAGCCAGATAACGCACTGCCAGCGATCCGAGACGCCGGCCCTTGTGGAGGGCGTAGTCGGCTGAGATGGGGAACCGCTGCCGCTCGCTGAGCGGGACCCCCGTGTCCTCCGGATCAGGGGTCCACAGGTGCAGGAACCACGGCATGAACGCCTGCATGTGCGGGGTTTCGGGGTCCCACGGAAGATCTTGGAAGGCGGTGAACTCATCCCACGCCTCTTCGACCGTCGCATGACCGTGCTCAGCCACCGCGAATCTGACCATGTCGCCAGCCAAGCCCTCTGTGGCTTGGCGCACCCTCTGCCACGCGAGAATTGCGCGATCGGGGGGTGACGCCAAGCAGCAGAGCTTGTTCTTCTTGCCGCTGCCGCAGGGGCACGGGTCGTTGCGTCCGGTCTTCAACCTAATCCCTCGCGTTTCCCCTGCGGGCCGCGCGCAGCGCCTCAGTTGGATTCTACGGGTGGACGGGGGCGGGCCATTTCACAGCTATGCTCCCTCACTCGTGGGAAGGATGCAGGCGACCTACTACCGTGACGCTCACGGGATCGAGGCGGTGCGCGCTTATCTTGATGCCCTGCCCAGCACGCCCCGCGCCATCATCGATCTCCAGATCGACCGGCTCAACGATCTCGAAGAAACCGATCCGCCCTTGGCATTTCCGCACTCCAGCCAGGTCGAGGGCGAGTTGCGAGAGCTGCGTTGCCACTACGGTCGGGCCCTCTATCGGATTCTGTACCGCCGTTCGCGCAACCTATTCATCCTCTTGCACATCTTCGAGAAGCACACGAAGGCCGCCCCCGAGGGTGACAAGGCCGTCGCCAGACAGCGCTGGACCGACTTTGAGAATCGGATGAACGCGTCTCCTCGCCGCCCACCACGGCCCGCTGGCCGGGATGCTCCCTAGCGCCATCCTCTCATTTTTGGTAAGTTGGCCACATGAGCGCGACCAGTCCCATCGGGAGGCGCCACAGCGACGGGATGCGCGAGTCGGCGGAGAAGGACCCCGCCTATCGGGCCGCGCTCGAAGAGTTGATGCCCTACGAGCGGATGGCCCGCGCGATCATCCGGCTGCGGATGGAATTGGACCTTTCCCAGGAAGAACTGGCCCGCCGGGTCGGGACCAGCGCGTCGGCGATCGCACGGCTCGAGTCTGGTCAGCACAGGCCCAGCGTCGAGACGCTCCGCCGGATCGCGAAGGCGTTCGACCGCACCCTGGTGATCGACTTCGCACCCCTGGCCCCCGTCGGGTAGATCAGGTACTGCGCGGCCGGCGTCGCCCCTCGAGGTTTGTTGCCCTTTTGTTGCCCATGTTGCCGACATTGCCCGTCACGGGCCGACATCGCGGGGCCGGCAGGGCGGGCAATTCGTATTCAAAACGGCACCTGACGGCAGTCTTCGGCACCGGCCGACAGCGTTCCAATCGCCCTCTCAAGGCGGAGATCATCGGTTCGAATCCGATACGGGGTACCAGTTTGTCAATTCACGCGAGGCCGCGCGCCCGGTGGGGAAACGTCGTCAACACCACACCAGCGGCCGCGAACGAAAGAAGTGACGGGGCCGCACTGGCCCCGCCACTCCTGTTGTCGTTGATGGCGACCGCGGCCGCCCTGCTCAGCTCGCGGCGACCAGGTCCGCGATGAGCTGACTGACCCGCGGCGTGCCGAACCCCGTGGTCATGTCCCAGCCGTTCAGCGTGGGGTAGCCGTGGACGCCACCCGTGGGAGTCGACCCGTCCGGGTTGGCCCCGAGCGTGTTGTTCCTCAGGGTGTAGACGCCGTAGGTCTGCGGCACGATGTCGCGGAAGTCGCCCGTCCCGGTGAAGGTCGAGGTCGACGAGCCGGCAGCGTCACCGATGGCGTACAGCTTGGGGTTGAGGTAGCCGACGTGGTGACCCGGCTTGGCAGCCGCCAGAGCCGTGTCCGCAAGGGCGATCACACCCGCCAGCTGCGGGGATGCCGCCGAGGTGCCGCCGTACACATGCCAGCCGGATCGCTGGTACGCGGGGAACGCCGTGATGTACACGAGCACGCCACCGTTGACCGCGGCGTTCCAGGCGACGTCGGGCTCACCACGCACGCTCGATCCGATCACCGAGGCCTGCGCGCTCTGCCACGACTGCTTTCCGTAGATGGAACTGGGCCCGCCGCCGCTCGCCGCCGGCAGGTAGGGCTCGTTCCAAACGGTCTCGCTGTTGCCACCCGGCGTCCAGCTGAGATCGCCGGGAGCCGTAGGTGCCCACGTCCAGCCGTACTGCAGCTGGGTGCCACCCGCCGCGGTAACCCAGGGGCTCGACGCCGGCCAACCGTCGGTGGGGAAGGGATAGGTGCGGCCGTCCTTGTGCTGCTTGTCGACACCCGTGGAGCCGCTGTCCCCAGAGGATGCGAACACGGTGTCACCCTTGGCGGCCGCGTCCTTGTAGACCTTGTCGAAGCCCGCGGTCTGCGTCTGGGCGGCGCCACCGAAGGTCTGCTCGGTCACGCCGAACGATTGGGAGAAGATCGTGCCGGCCGGGTAGTTGCCAATCGCCCACTCGATCGCCTTGAAGAGATTGGGAAAGCCCTGCACCCCCTCGGTCTCGGCAGGCGGTACGGCGAGGAGCACGATGTGCGCCTCGGGCGCGATCGCGTAGGACCACTCGATGTCGAGCGTTGCCTCACCCGACCAGTTGGCGGCCGACGATGGTCCACTCAGCCCGTTGCTGTTGGTGTTGTTGTAGTCCGGCACCCCCTGCGGGTACACCTCGTTGAAGTTCGGGTTGGGCAGCGACGAGTAGAACGTGTCGTGGAAGAACTTCAGGTCATGCGCTGCGGTGGGGCTGCCGTACGAGTCGACGAGCACGATGGTCTGCCCCTGTCCGAGGTTGTCGCCGCTGTGCACCGCACTGATGCCGTACGCAGCGGCGATGTCCGACGGCGTGTAGCAGTGATAGGAGGCATACGTGTGCACCGGCGCCGGGCTGGTGCAGGCAGGGGTGCCGCCGCCGGCGGGTGCGGCTTGGGTGTCGGGCGCCTGGATGGCCATGGGCACGAGGGTCGGCCCTGACACCGCCGCCGTTCCCGCCAAGGACGCCGTGGCAAGCACCGCCGGGATCCCGGCAGCCGTCACGGTCAGATATCGACGTAGTTTCATGGGGCCCTCCTTTTTCTCAGACTGGTCAAAAGCATCAGACTGCGCAGGAGAGCTTAGACGCCGCGTACGCCATCTTGCACGTCCCCTGGCCAGCGCGCGACGCGACTACTTCGTGGCCGTGCGCGGTCGCGGCCGATCCTCGGGGATCAGCTTCCCCGGGTTCATGATCCCCGACGGATCCAGCTTCGTCGAGAGCGCGCGCAGCGCGGCGATCCCATCCGCGCCGATCTCCCGCTGCATGTAGTCCATGTGGTCGACCCCCACCGCGTGGTGATGGGTGATCGTGCCGCCGTGGTCGAGGATGGCATCGCACGCCGCCGCCTTGGCAGCGGTCCAGCGCGGGCCCGGGTCGCTCCCGGCGCGCGCCAGGACGGTGAAGTACAGCGACGCGCCCGACGGGTATACGTGCGACACGTGACAGCCCACCAGGGGCGGAAAGTCGTCGCGCAGCTGCCGGCGCAGAGTGGCCGTCACGACATCATGCAGCGGCCTGAGGTTGGCCCACGACGTCGCCGTCTCCAGCGTCTCCACGAGAACGCCGGAGTCCATCAATGCGTCGCGCAGGTACGGACCGTGGAAGCGCTGCCGCAGCCACGACCGCCCCGGCGATGCGCCCAGTGGGATGCCGTGGTGACGCCGGATCAGGGCCCGTGACTCCGCCTGGCGCGCGCCCCTCAGCAGCGCATCGCTGTCCCAGCCGATCAGCAGCAGGCAGCCCCGGTCGTTGCCGCGCATGCGCAGGTAGCGGTGACCGAGCGCCTCCGCCACGCCACCGCGCCGGGCCATCGCCATTCCCACCCGCGTCTCTTCACGGTCGCTGAGCCGAGCCACGTCAGGGGTGACGCGGCCCTGTGCCATCGCACGCAGCCCGGCCACGCCGTCATCGAAGTGCGCGAACGACCATCCCTCGTAGCGCGGCGCGCCGGAGCGCCGGCGCACCCGCACGGTGACCTCCGTGATGACCCCGAGCCGGCCCTCGGAGCCCAGCACCAGCTGGCGGATCGACGGGCCGGCGGCCGTCGCGGGGTGGCCGGCCACCACGATCTCACCGGACGGCGCGACCAGGCGCAGGCCCAGGACCACGTCGTCGAAGCGACCGTAACCGCCGGATGCCTGGCCGGCGCTGCGCGTGGCCGCGAACCCGCCGATGGTGGCGTACTCGAATGACTGCGGGAAATGGCCGAGCGTCAGGCCATGCTGGGCCAGCGCCGACTCCGCCTGCGGACCGGTCATGCCCGCCTGCAACGTCGCCACCAGCGACACAGGGTCGACATCGAGCAAGTGCTGGAGCCGCCGCGTGCTCAGCGCCAGCACGGCGCCATGCTCGCCGCGCAGCGGGGTGACCCCACCCACCACCGAGGTGCCGCCGCCGAATGGCACCACCGCGCAGCCGGCACGGGCGCACGCCCGCAGCACCGCGGCGGTCTCGTTGACGTCGCCGGGCAGCACCACCGCGTCGGGCGCGCGGCGGAGGTCGGCACCCCGCAGGCGCAGCAGGTCGAGATAGCTGCGTCCGGCGGCGTGGACGAGGCGGGTGTCGTCGCCGACGCTGACAGCCTCGCCGCCGCAGATCTCACGCAGCTCGGCGAGCAGCGGCGCATCCTCCAGCGCGCTCGGCGGCAGACGGATCGCGTCGCGCGGCGGCGGCGGCGTGCTCGTGCCCAGGTCGAGGCCGATCTCGTCGTGGAGCAGCGCGGCCAGTCCGGACGGCACCTCTGTCCGGCGGTCGCCCCAACCCCACCAGCGCAGCGGCGGCGGCGCTGCGATCACGCCGCCAGACGCGCGATCAGGTGCTCGGCAAAGGCCTCGGCGCGACGGCGCTCCGCCGGGACCAGTCCCAGCCGCACCCGGCGGTCGAGGAGGTCATCGATGTCCATCGCGCCCTCATGGTGCACGCCAAAGACGAGCTCGACCGGCAGCACCGGCGTGCCCGCGAACAGGGGTTGGAGCAGCGACTCGTCGCCCGCCGCCAGCGCCGCCACCAACGGAGCCTCACTGCCGTAGCGGCGCACCAGCCTCTGGGGCAGCCCCGAGGCAGCCGCGGTCAGGGCCGCCGAACCCAGCAGCGGGAGCGACGCGGTCGTGCCGCGCGGACCGCCGTGCCGCGCGACGATACGGTCGACGGCGTCCTGCGCCATGCGGCGGTACGTGGTCAGCTTGCCACCGACCAGTGTCAGGATCACTCCGTCGGCGCTCTCGATGATGGCGTGGCGACGTGAGATGTCGGCGGTGGAGCCGGAGCCGGTGTCGAGCAGTGGCCGGAAGCCCGCGTAGCGGCCGGCCACGTCGGCGGACGCCAGCGGCGCCTGCAGGACCGACGACAGCGTGTCCAGCAGGAACGCCTCCTCACCTGCGGTGACCTCCGGCTCATCGGAGATCGCTCCGCGGTACTCGTCGTCGGTGACCCCGACGATGAGGCGCCCATCCCCGGTCGGCGTCGCACCCACCCATCGCGCACTCTCGCCCGCGACCGGCACGATCACCGCGGCTCGTGGGTCGCCGAGGACACCCGCATCGAGCACCAGGTGAGCGCCCTTGCTCGGACGCAGGCGGACGGTGGGGTCGACATTGCCCGCCCACACCCCGGCGGCGTTGACCACCGTCCGCGCCTGCACCCCGAATGTCGCGCCGGAGAGCTCGTCGCGCAACGTCACGTGCCCGCCATCGACGGACACCGCCGTGCAGTGGGTGACGATCGCCGCTCCGTGCGCGGCTGCGGTGCGCGCGACCGCGATCACCAGGCGCGCGTCGTCCTCGAGCTGGCCGTCCCAGAAGAGCACGCCGCCGCGCAGGCCGTCGGCGCGCAATGCGGGGATCAGTCGCCGCGCCTGTGGCGCGCTGATCCTTCGCGGGCCGGGAAGGTCGCGGCGCCGCGTCCCCGAGGCGAGGCGGAGCACGTCACCGGCGCGGATCCCCGCCTCGGTGAGCAGACCGTCCAGCGGTGGCAGGGTGTGGTTGAGCGGGGCCACGAACGGCAGTGGCCGCACCAGGTGTCGCGCGGTTGTGGTCATGAGGATGTGGCGTTCGCGCGCCGACTCCCAGGCGACGCCGACCTGGAGGTGGCGCAGGTATCGCAGCCCGCCGTGCACCAGCTTCGAGCTCCAGCGGCTGGTGCCGTTGGCCAGGTCGCGGCGCTCGACGAGCCCGCAGCGCAGCCCTCGCGCCGCGGCGTCGAGCGCGACCCCGGCCCCGGTGATCCCGCCACCGATGACCAGAACGTCGAGAGGCTCGCGGGTGAGACGCACGAGGTCGGCGGTGCGCTGAGCGGCGTTGAGAGATCCCGCGATCTTCATGCCGGCACCTGCGGCCGGAGCCACGCGTCGAGCATGAGACCCAGCTCGGCGTCGATTGCCGGCGTCAGCGCGTCGTCGATCAGCTCGGGGGATGCGGTCACCAGGCTGCGCATGATCAGTTCGACGAGGCGGGCGGCGGCCGGCTCGTCGAGGCTGCGGATCGAGCCGTCTCGGCGTCCGGCGGCGAGATGCTCGCGAACCGCCGCGATGGCGATCTCCTGCGCGTGGCCACGTCGCACCGTGAGGTAGGGGATGAGGCGCTGCCCGTCGATCTCGATGACCCTGCGGATGACCGGGTCGTCGCGCAGGGCTGCGATCGCCGCCATCGCGGCCGCGATGAGGCGCCGGCGCGCCGTCGGCAGGCGGGCGGCCTCAGCGTCGGCCGCCGCGACGATGCCGCCGATCTCGCGGGTGAGCAGGCTCGACCAGAGGGTCGCGGCATCGGGGAAGCACCGGTACACGGTCATCCGGCTGGCGCCGGCCCGCCGGGCAACGTCGCTGACGGTGGTGCGCGCGATGCCCTGTTCGGCGACGCAGGCGCGGGCCGCGTCCAGGAGCGCGTCGTCAGAGTGACGCTGTGACATCCTGCGTCGCAGTGTAACAATCGGCCCTGCTCCCGCGGCGGGAGAGGTCCACGACGCCGGCGGCTGGTTCTATGCTCGCACCACGATGGTGCTGACAGCCGCCCCCGACCTCCCGTTCGTCATCGGCCTGCCCGCCGGCCTGCTGATCCTCGTGTGTGTGCTCGGCGCCGTCACCTACAGGCTGATCGGCCGCATCAAGCGGGGCTGAACCTCGGCGCCAACGGCCCCGCCCGATCAGGGCGGGGAGGGCGACGCCGCCCCGACCGAGAGCAGCTCGACCTCGAAGATGAGGGTGGAGTTGGCGGGGATCTGCCCGTTGGCCGTGGCGCCGTAGCCGAGCGCGGGAGGGATGACCAGCCGCCGCTTTCCCCCCACGTGCATGGTGATGACGCCCTCGTCCCAGCCCTTGATCACCGCGTTGGTGCCGATCGCGAAAGAGAACGGCGTGCGCCCCGACTGCCGCGAGCTGTCGAACAGGCTCCCGTTGGTCAGCCAGCCGGTGTACTGCACGGTGATGTTCTGGCCTGTGACGGGCGCCGGCCCGGTCCCGGTGAGCAGGTCGCCGTATTCGAGCCCATCGGGCAGCTTGTTGAGGCAGACGGGATCGGTGAAGCTGTCGGAGGTGGTCGGATGAGCCGCGCTCGTCGGCGCGGCCGGGCACGGGGTGCTGCTCACGGCCCCCGTCGCCGTCGCAACGGCCGCCGGGGGTGACCCGCTCGAGGTCGAGAGCTCGTCGGACCCGCATGCGGCGAGGCCGGCGACGACGCCGAGCGCAACCATGGACAGGCGGAAACCGCGGTGATGCATCGGGCCGGAATGCTACGCGGTCGGCGGTACAATCGGAAATCGCCACCATCCTCTTTCTCGTGGAGCCGCCATGGCCAACACCATCAAGGAGTCCAAGGGAGTCACCTCCCAGAAGGACATCATCACCTCGCAGCGCTGTCCCATCTGCCACAACCTGATGCGCCAGAACGAGATCAGCGTCGAGATCGCCTTCCGGCACCAGCGCAGGCCGGGCGAGCCAAAGCGCGAGCGCATCCTCAAGCACAGCAAGAACTGCAAAGCCGCGTAGCCTCCTGTCGCGAGGGGTGGTCGCGGGGAGCGGCGGTACACTGGCCGGATGTCGGTGCGCCTGCCGCTGTTCCCGCTCAACACCGTGCTCTTCCCGCACATGCCCGCGGGGCTGCACATCTTCGAGGAGCGGTACCGCGAGATGATCCGCGACTGTCAGGAGCAGGGCACCAGCTTCGGAGTGGTGGCCATCCGCGAGGGCATCGAGGTGGGGCACTCCGCCTTCCCGTTCGACGTCGGCACCCTGGCGCAGATCCACGAGATCGAGACCCTGGATGATGGCCGCTTCAACCTGGTGGTGGCCGGGGCATCGCGGTTCCGCGTCGACAGCCTGTCGCTGAACCGCTCCTACCTGGTCGGCACCATCCAGTACCTCGAGGACACACGCGGCGATGAGGCCGCCATCCCCGAGCTCGCGCGGCGGACCGGCAGCGCGTTCGCCACCTACTCGGCGGCGCTGCGCAACCTCGCCGACGATGCCGATGAGCCGGCAGAGGCAGCTGACCTCCCCGACGACCCGGAGCTGCTGTCCTACCTGGTCGCAGCGTCGCTGAACGTCGAGGTGAACCGGCGCCAGGAGCTGCTCGAGGAGGATTCGGTGTCAGGACGGCTGCGGCGCTGCCTGTCGGCGCTCCGGCGCGAGACCGTGTTCCTCGACCAGATGCTGGCCCGGCGCGACCATCACATCGTCCCGGTGTCGCTGAACTGATGGCGGCAGGCACTGAGCGCTTCTCCCTGGCCGGCCGCACCGCACTGGTCACCGGGGGAAGCCGGGGCATCGGCCGCGCCATCGCGCTGGCGATGGCAGCGTCGGGCGCACGGGTCGCGGTCTGCTCGCGACACCTCGATGCCTGTGCGGCGGTTGCGGACGAGATCACCGGTGCCGGCGGCGAAGCCTTCGCCGTCGCCGGCAACGTCGGCCATGCCGAGGACGCGCCCCTCATCGTCGGCGCCGTCATGGACCGCTTCGGCGCTCTGGACATCCTTGTCAACAACGCTGCGACCAACCCTCAGTTCGGACCGCTGATCGACGCCGAGGACTCCGCCGTCGATCGCATCTTCGAGGTCAATCTCCAGGGGCCGCTGCGGCTGACGTCGTCGGCCGTCCATGCATGGATGGACGAGCACGGTGGCGCCGTCGTCAACATCGCCTCCGTCGGCGGCATCCAACCCGAGGCGCTGATCGGCGCGTACAACGCCAGCAAGGCCGCGCTGATCAACCTCACCCGCACGCTCTCGCGCGAGCTCGGCGGCAAGGGCATCCGCGTCAACGCCATCGCACCCGGCCTGGTCGCCACCGACTTCGCCCGCGTTCTCATCGAAACGCCGTCGATCCACGACCACATCGTCGGCCAGACCGCGCTGAAACGCCATGCGGAGCCCGACGAGATTGCCGGCGCCGCCGTGTTCCTCGCCAGTGACGCGTCGTCGTACGTCACCGGGAGCACCCTCGTGGTCGACGGCGGCGCCACCGCCTAGCGGCGCGCGCCGCCCGCGATCAGTGCAGGTCGAGCACGAAACGCAGCGGCGGTGAGGTACCACTCAGGAAGAGGCCTCGTGCTGTCACCGCGCGCGTGACCACGACGCGATACACGCTCTTGCCGCCGCTGCTCGACAGCAGCGTGACCGACGAGACCACGCCTTGGGCGGGCGGGTTGCCGGTCGAGCCCGCGGGCACCGTGCCGTCGAAGGTGACCAGCATCGTGGTCGGGTTGGTGAACGCGACGCTGATCGTCGGGCTGCTGCCGGTGCTGCCGCTCACCGGACCCATGTCGAAGACCATCCGCAGGTAGCCGGCCTGCTGCCCGTAGCGGATGTCGCGCACCTGGAAGCCGGTGCCACCCGCCCCGAAGGTCTGCACGCCCTGCGGCGGGGCGATGGCCGTCTTCGGGGCGGCGGTCGCCGGCGCCCGTGCCGACGGCGGGGCCGCGGTTGCCGCTGCAGTCGGCGCGTGCGCCGGCGCCGACGTGGCCGGCAGCGCGCGAGCTGTGGGGCTGGTTGTGGGCGTTGCTCGGTGGCCGACCACCAGGACGGTGATGAAGATGATGGCCGCCGCCGCGATGGCGGCGATGATGCGCCGGTCGGGGTTGGCACCCCTCACGGTCGTCACGATCGCCCGCCCGCCGGCGGTGGCGGCGTCGCCGCCCTGTCCGAGCAGGGCTCCCGTCGCCGCGACGGCGCGGCGCATGCGCACTGCGACGCCGGCCTGCTCGCGCGCCACAGCGCGGCTGTGCCGTCCCGGCGACATGCGCCTCGCCGGGGCCGGCGGGGCCGGCGCGGCGCCGGCTTCGGAGCGCGGGTACGACGAGGCGCCAAAGGCGTTCCACGCAACGGGCTCGGCGGGTACTGTCTCGCGCGGGTCGTCTCGCGCTGGTGGGGGCGCCGCCGGAGCCACGGGGTGCGGGGCCGCCGTCTGCTGGGCCTTCGCCACAGGGCTCTCCACCGCTGGGGCCTCAGCCGCCGGGACCTCGGTCGGCGGGCGGACGATGGCGGGCCGAGCGGCGTCGGCGACACCGGTCAATTCGACGTCCGTCGCGTCCGTGGCGACGGCGGCCGCGGGCTCCGCGCCGGCTGCCGGCAACTGCAGGCCCCGCGGAGGCGCCGCACCGCTGACGATCTGGGCCGACTCCTCGGCTGCGTCCGCGTGGCGTGCCAGCGTGAGCCGAACAGCAACGGCATCGCGAACCCGCGACACGAGCATCGAGCGGCCGGTCGAGGGCGCCCGCGTCGGAGCCATGACCGGCATCGGCGGCGGTGCCAGCGGCGGCGCAACGGGGCTGGCGCTCTGATCGCGATGCGGCGCGTCAACTCCGGTCGACATGCCCCCGCCAGGCGGCGGCACGTCGGCCTCGAACCAGGGGTAGTCGTGAGGAATGACCTCGAGTGGCGGCTGCGGCTCCGCGTCCACCGTCGTCGCTGCCGCCGCGACCTCGGGCCGCCGCTCGTCCTCGGACTGTCGGGCCGGCTCGCTGGTCCACGAGCGTTCGTCGGCGGGGCTGCGCCCGAACGGAAGGTCGGGCTGAACGTCGGGTGCCGCCGCGGCCGCGGGCAGCACCTCCATCGCCGGCGACGGGGGAACGGGGCGGCGCGGCGTCCAGGGCAGCGCCGCGCTGTTCGGCCGCGCCTTCTCCTGCGCCGTCTGCCACGGTGGTTGGTCGACGGGAGGCACGGCGGCAGGCGATGCCTGCATCGCCACGCCGGGCAGGTCCACGCCGCCGGTGATGCCGACCTGTTCGAGCATCAGCCGCGCCGACTGCGGTGCGACGCGCACGCGGGCCAGCTGACCGAGCCGTGTCTTCTCCTCGCGGAGCGTCGCGGCGCCGGCGCTGCACCGTCCGCAGCCGACGAGGTGGGCGTCGAGCTCGGCCTTCCGGTCGGCCGCGAGCTCACCGTCGATGTAGGTGCTCAGGCTCAGCAGGCTGCACTTCACAGCGCGATCTCGCTGTAGATCGTGCCGAAGTCGCGCCGGGCGGCGGCGAGCAGGCGCCCGGACGCCTCGGGCGAGCATTCGAGCGCTCGCGACATCTCTCGGTAGTCGAGCCCGCCGAGGTCGTGCAGGAGAAGGGCGGCCCGTCGATCGAACGGGATGGTCATCAGGGCCCGCTTGACGGTGTTCATGCGAGAGGCCGCCTCGCTGTCGACCTGCGCCACGAAGGGCGACCTGGTCTTGCGCAGGAAGCGCCCCGGCCCGCGTCCCCGGGGCGGGAAGCGATGGCCCTGGCGGCACGCCCGCGTCACCGCCCGGTAGAGCGCGGCGCGGCCGTCCTGCCGCAGGCGCGTGGGCGGGTACTTGGCGGCATGCGCGAGGCCACCGGCGACGAAGTCGAGCGCGTCGTCGGCGCTGCCCGTCAGATGAGTGGCGTACGTCGCCAGATCATCGAGGTGCTCGCAGGCCAGGCCCGCGAGGTCACTCGCATCGGGTGCGATGTTTGCTAGGACGTTGATCATGACGTTGTCGTGCGAGTGAGCACGCGCTGGGCGCAAGCATACATGTGAGTGGTACTTCGGTCAATATTGGCCGCAACCGGCAACCAGGTTCGCTCCCAGCTCATAGGATGGGCACCCGCCGCAGCGCGCCGCCGCGCACCGCCGTCGGCGGAGTCAGCCCCGACGCAGCCCACGCGGTCATCGGCATGCCGATGTCGGCGACATAGACGGCGCCGGTGTGGACGGCCGCGCCGGCGGCCCAGAACCCGCGCTTGCACGCCGACATCGTGCACGTCGCCGCCGCGCGCACCGCCGCGCCCGGGGCGGCTCCGTCGTCCGCACGCAGCCCGCTGGGAACATCAACGCTGAGAATCGCGCCGCTCAGGCTCTCGATCACCTCCGCGTGCGCCGCCCGGGGCGGGTGCGAGAGGCCGGTGCCGAGCAGGGCGTCGATCGTCAAGGCGACGCGACTGTCGCCGAGCGCTGCATGCGGGTCGGGCGACGCCGACACCGACACCCCCGCCCCACGCGCCGCGAGGCACTGCTGGTCGATCAGCGCCGCGACCCGATCGGGTTCGCGCAGGACGGCGACCGTCACCGTGCATCCCCAGGCGGCCAGGTGCCGCGCGGCCACCAGCCCGTCCCCGCCGTTGTTGCCATGACCGGCCACAACATGCACGCGGTTGGCCCGCGATCCGAGCATGCGCCAGGCCAGGCGCGCCGCCTGGAACCCGGCCACCTCCATCAGCTGGACGACATCGATGCCCAGCGAGGTCGCCGCCGCGTCGAGAGCGGCGAGCTCAGAGGGGGTCAGGGCGCCGAAGCGCCGGTGCGCAGCCGGGTCCATGGCAGCCCCGCTACCGTACTACCACGATGGCAACGACCCCACAGGCGGCGCGCGGCCCTGCCCGCCGCCTCTCAGGCCGCGGCCGGGCGATCTTCATCGTCGCCGCTCTGGCAGTGATCGCTGCAGCCGTGGTCGGCATCCGAGGCCTGCTCGCCTCCCCGATCGAGTCCATGGGCGCCGACGGCACCGCCGTCCTCCACGGCACCTGGGAGCCGTACAGCTGCGACGCCCACCTCTGCGAGGGCTACCTCACCGCCGGGGCCCGCAGCGTCTTCGTGGTCCTCGCCCCCGGCTGTCGCGAACCGGCCCGCGCCGCCGACGTGACCATCACCGGCAAGCTCGACCACTCACTCGGCACCGGCAGCTACCGGTCCGTCGGCTGCCCGGCCTAAGGGGCCGTGTGGTCCCTGAACAAGCCGAGGGGACGGCGGCGTCACCGAAGTGATGATGCCGCCCCCGACGGACCCGCCTTGTTGTCGCCCGGTAGCACAGGTGGCCTTAACGCGAAAGGACGGCCGGGATGCGCTCCCGGCCGTCCAGAGATCGAAGGTTGGCGCTCTCAGTACTCCGGCATGGGCGGCGCGGCCGCACCCTTGCGCTCGGGGATGTCGGTGATGAGAG
>DATBEL010000027.1:0-6737 GCA_036276135.1 Candidatus Dormiibacterota bacterium | reverse complement strand
GTCTCGGCGGCGCGCATCGTCTGCGCCAGCTCGGTGATCAACTCTGAGGCGCGCTCTCCGTAGGCTCGACGCACCCAGCCGGACACCTCAGAGCTGCCATTGGTGGCGGCCTGGCGACTGAACCTGTCTCGCTTCACACATCTCTCCATTGCGGCACCGGCGAACGGGCGGCTGTCGGCTCCAGCCTACTCCGAGTTCGGCCGAAGAACTGCACCCCACCGTACGCGCCGCACCTGTCGATTTCCGCCCCCGCCCCGCGTCGTATGGGTGAGAGGTCGCGCTGGCGACCGGACAACCCCGGAGGACCATCGATGTCGAAGTACCTGTTCCTGCTCTGGCAGGACGAGAAAAACCACCCCGCACCCGGCACCCCGGAGTCTGACAAGGAGATGGCCGCGTACGGCGCCATGTTCGAGGAGGCCAACAAGGCCGGCGTCTTCCAGGGCGGCGACCCCGTGCAGGGGAACGCGACGGCCCAGACGGTGAGGGTGCGCAACGGCTCGTCCGAGACGACCAAGGGCGGCTTCTCCTCGAGCGCCGAGCAGCCGATCGGCTACTACGTGCTCGACTGCAAGGACGACGCCGAGGCAGCGACCTGGGCAGCCAAGATCCCTGCCGCCGCCAGGGGCGCGATCGAGGTCCGTCCGATCCTGGTGATGTAGGCCACCGACCCAGCACGGCCGGCTCATCGACGTGCGAGCCGGCCGTTGCGGGTCGCTTCTCAGCCCTACGATGGGCACTCCCGCCCTGACCATCAAATTCGACTGAGGCGCCAACCGTGAAGTACATCCTCCTGATCAACGTCCCCGCCGACGCTCCCGCCGAGCCCGAGATGCTCCAGCGTCACATGGCGTTCGCCGAGGCGACCGCTTCGCGCGGCAAGCTCGTCGGCGGCGACCAGCTCAGCGACGTCGCCACCGCCACGACCCTTCGCCGCCGATCCACCGAGACCATCGTCACCGACGGACCCCACGCGGAGACCAAGGAACACCTCGCCGGCTACTACATCATCGACGCCACCGATCTCGACGAGGCGATCGACATCGCTCGTGGCGTGCCGCTGAATGACGGCGGATCGGTGGAGATCCGCCCAATTGTCGAGCACTGACTCTCGCGCAACCCCGGCCGCGGCCGATGCCACCACCGAGGCCACGCTCGTCGGTGTGTTCCGCAACGAGGCGGGAAAGATCGTCGCCACCCTGACCCGGCTCCTCGGCGATATCGACCTCGCCGAGGACGCCATGCAGGAGGCGCTGGCCACAGCGCTGGAGCGCTGGCCGCGCGACGGCCTGCCCGATCGCCCGGGCGCGTGGCTGATGACGACCGCGCGCAACAAGGCGCTGGACCACCTCCGCCGCGAGCGCACCCGGGCCACCGCTCGCGAGGCGGCGCTTCGCCTGAACATCGACGACGAGTCCGATCCCCCGCTGCTCGACTCCACCGAGGTTGGCGACGACCGGCTCGCACTGCTCTTCACCTGCTGCCACCCCGCGCTGGCGCCCGAAGCCCGCGTCGCGCTGACCCTTCGCCTCATCGGCGGCCTCACCACCGCGGAGATCGCTCGCGCTTTCCTGGTGCAGGAATCGACGATGGCGCAGCGGCTGGTCCGCGCCAAGCACAAGATCCGCGCCGCGCGCATCCCGTTCCGCGTCCCGCCGCAGCCGCTGCTCGCCGAACGGCTCGAGTCGGTGCTGGCCGTGATCTATCTCATCTTCAACGAGGGATACCTGGCCAGCGCCGGTGCCGACGTCGTTCGCGACTCGCTCTGCGACGAGGCGATCCGCCTCGCGCGGCTCCTGGCCGCGCTGGTGCCTGACGAACCGGAGGCCGCCGGGCTGCTGGCGTTGCTCCTCCTCACCAACAGCCGCCGCGCAGAGCGCCAGGGAGTCGATGGCGAGCTGCGCACGCTGAAGATGCAGGACCGCTCGCGATGGGACCATGACGCCATCGGCGAGGGCCGCACCGTGCTGGAGGCGGCGCTGGGGCGACACCGCACCGGCCGCTACCAGGTCGAGGCCGCCATCGCGGCGGTGCACTGCGAAGCTGCGACCTCGTCCGCCACCGATTGGACTCAGATCTCCGCTCTCTACGGGGCGCTGCGCCAGATCGCGCCGTCGCCCATCGCCGCCCTCAACCACGCTGTCGCCATCGCCGAGGCCGGCTCGCCTGAAGAGGGCCTCGCCCTGGCCGACGCCGTCTCGGAGTCCCTCGACGACTACCACCTGCTCCATGTCACCAGGGCCGAGCTCCTCGCCCGGCTCGGACGCATCGACGATTCACTGGCCGCGTACGACCGCGCGCTGGAGCTGGTTCGCAACGACGCCGAGCGCGCTCACCTCGTCCAACGACGCCGGGACGTGCAATCCGGCGTGTAGCAACCCGCCCCCAACCACAGGATCGTAACCGTCTGGGCTGGGGGATGGCGACGAGCGTTGACCATCCTGATGTTGTTGTGGCTGTTGTGCTTCGGAGCTCGCCCGATCCGAACTCCTGGCAGTCCGCGCACGCCGGCGAGGACGTCGACGAGATGAGCCTGGTCTCCTTCGAGGACCTGATCGCCGTCGCGCTGCGCGAATACGGGTACGAGGACGTCCGGCTGACCACGCACCACCACGACGGGGCCGACCTCGTGGCCAGCCGAAACGCGCGGCGAATCTCAATTTTCGTGAAGAGATGTGAAGGACGAGTCGACGAGACCGCCGTCGAGCAGGCTCTGCAGGGCAAGGGTGCACACGGTTGTGCCGGCGCCATGGTGATCGCCAGCTCGGTCTTCACCCACGAAGCCCGGCGCGTGGCGAAAAAGCGCGGCGTCACGCTGTGGGACCAGGACGACCTGGCCAACCTGCTCCACAGCACGGGCATCGCCTCTTGCACGCGGACAACGGTCCCGAACTGCGCTGGCTGTGGAACGCCGATGACGCTGCTCTGGCAGCTGCGACCATCGTGGGGCTGCTCGAACGACCGTCCGTGCGTGGGGAGGGTGAAATACCGCAAGTGGGTGCTGAAGGTGTCCGCCCACCCACCGGGCACGCCGGCTGCCTGACCGTATGGCGGGTCAGCCTCGGGCCGCCGGCCTGGTCCTGCGCCGCCACGCATCCTCGAGAAGCTCACCCACCACTCGCGGGGTGGCGGCGGCGAGATTCACACGCACCCCACGCAGCCGCCTGCCCCACCACAACGCCTCGCACGCCGCCCAGTGCACCGCCACCATGGCGTGCACGTCGCCCTCATCGACCATGACGTTGAGGTGCGCCTCGTCCGGCAATGTCGCGAAGATCTTGCCGCCCACCCGGAACGATGGGAACCCGTGGTGGTCCTGCTCGGTCGCGTCGGCGAGCGCCAGCGCCATGCGGCGCACCTGGGCCGGCCTCACCATGACGACACCACAGCCATCCGACCCTAATCGATGGCGCGCCGGATGAACCCGCGCATCCCGACATAGCCGAACACTGCCAACGCCGCCAGCAGCGCGATCGGTGGGATCCAGGTGAGCATGTGCACGCCGTTGGGCAACAGCGCGGCGCGCGTGCCCTCGCTGACGTAGGTCATCGGGTTGAACAGCGTCAGCACCTGGAACCACGGCAGCTTGCTCAACGACGGCCACGGGTACTGCGAGCAGCCGGTGAAGATCAACGGCGTCAGCACGATGGCGAACATGATGTTGATGCGTGCCGGCGTCACCACGGTGCCGAGCGTCATTCCCATGGCGCCGCCCGCCAAGGACCCGAGCACCACCATCGCCACCAGCAGCGGGATCCCGCCGACGTTGAAGGGAATGCTCCCCAGCACCAGCCAGCCCACCGGGAACATCACCAGCCCGGCGATGATCGCTCGCCCTGCGGCGAACACGATCTTCTCCGCCGCCACCCAGCTCGCCGGCAGCGGCGCCAGCAGCCGGTCCTCGATCTCCTTGGTGAACGAGAACTCGATGACCAGTGGCAGCGCCACGCTCTGCAGTGCGGTGAGCATGATCGTCATCGCCACGATGCCGGGAAACAGCTGCTTGGCGTACGCGGGGTTGGTGAAGCCGAGGTCGGTGAGCACGCGCCCGAAGACGAACAGCAGACCGAGCGGCTGCAGGATGACCTGCGCCAGGAACGCGGGCAATTCGCGTCCGGTGACGGCCACGTCGCGTCGCAGGATCGCCAGGAACGCGACCAGCGACGAGCCCGACACGCGGGTCGGCGTTGCGGCGACGGTGGCGACGGCCATCAGCGCAGCGCCCGACCCGTGAGGTGGATGAAGACATCCTCGAGGCTCGGCTTGCTGATGCTGAGGTCCACGAGCTCGCCGCCGTGGTTGGCGATGACTCGCGCCACCGGAGCCACAAGCAGCGGCGCGTCGACCGAGGCGTAGAGGCGCACGTGGTGGGGCGTTCCAGCGGGTGCACCCGCAGCGCTCTTGGTCACCGGCTCGACTCGTTCCACCCCGGGCAGCTCACCGAGCGCAGCGTGCAATGCGTCGCGGTCGCCGCCGTCGAGCACGATGCCCACCTCGAGGCTGTTCCGGCCGGGAACTGTGTCCTTGAGCGCATCGGGCGTGTCGTCGGCGAGCAGCTTGCCGTGGTCCATGATCGCCACACGGTCGCAGAGGGACGCCGCCTCGTCCATGTCGTGCGTGGTCAGGATCATGGTGACGCCGCGCGCCTTCAGGTCGCGGATGCGATCCCACACAAACAGCCGCGCCTGCGGGTCGAGCCCCGTGGTCGGTTCGTCGAGGAAGAGAACCTCGGGCTGGTGCATCAGGGCACGCGCGATCATGATCCGCTGCGACTGCCCGCCGGAGAAGAAGTCCACCTTGTCGTCGGCGCGCTCGGCGAGGCCGAACTGTCCCAGCAACTCGTTGGCGCGCCGCGTTCGCTCGTCTGCCGGGATGCCGAAGTACGCCGCGTGGAACAGCAGGATCTGACGGGCGGAGAGAGCGCGGTCGAGGTTGGAACGCTGCGGCACGACGGCGAGGCGACGCTTGGCACCGACCGGGTCGCGTACCACGTCGACGCCGGCCACCTCGGCGTACCCGGCGGTGGGGCGAACCCTGGTGGTGAGCACGCCAACCGTGGTGGTCTTCCCCGCGCCGTTGGGTCCGAGGAGTCCGAAGACCTCGCCCTGGCCGACGGCAAAGCTGACGCCGTCGACCGCGTTGGTCGGACGCTTCGGGTAGCGCTTGACCAGGTCGTCGACGACAACGGCCATCGCCTGCTGCGCTGCCACGGTGGCGTCGTTCTGCCTGGCGTCGACCATCGTCGACACGGCGGCGTCATCCGCACTCATCGTCAGCACGGTACCGGGCGGCCGCCGTGCTGTGCACCTGCGCGCGCTCCGGATGCGGTCAGCGGCCGCCGTCGGGAGCGCTGAGAACCGTCACAGCGACGACGGACGCGCGGACGGACGTGCCTGAGCGCTGAGTACCTCGACCGGCTCGTGGCGCCTCCCGGCTGGAAGATCGCAACGTCACCCCTGATCTTCGTCCCCGGAAGCTGAGCTGCCTCAGGACGAGTGCTTGAGGATCGTGAATGACGCGGCCAGACCGCCGAAGAGCGCGGGTGGGTTGTCGAGTCCCGACGCGATGACCTCGAACAGCGTATGGCCGGCGAGGATGACCCGCACCTCAGCGTAGCCGGCGTTGTTGGGGGCGGCGATGATGCCGTCGGCGTCAGGGAAGCCGTCGAAGCTGCCGAACACCTTGGAGAGCAGCTTGCCCTTCGTCTCCGCCGCAGAACCGGCAAGAGCACCCGCGAGCACCACGTTCGGAAGGCTGGTGTTGACCGACCGCGGGTAGTTCGCGTATGCCACCACCTGCACTGCGCTGACGTCAATGAGGTTGGCCCACTGCACGTACGGGATCGTCACGCTGCCGACCGCGACGTTGCTGGCGTCCTTGACCGGCGAAGCGGTGAAGGAGGCGGTGAAGTAGCCATCGGGATCGGCGAAGGCGGTGGTGGATTCCGGCGCTGCGGTTGGTGTGTCGGTGGCTGTCGGCGCCGGCGTTGGCCCGGCCGTCGCCGCAGCTGCCGCCGCAGACGCAGGCGCGGGAGCAGGCGTGTGCGGCCGTGTCAGCAGGATCCCTGACACTGCACCGGCCACCACCACCGCAAGAGCGACCCCGATGACAGCCATCGTCTTGCCCGAGCCGTTGCCGGGGCCCTTCCCCGGCGTCGGCGGTGGCGCAGCGAACTGGTCGACGGGCTGGCCCCACGCCAGAGGCGGCGGTGCCGGGGCGGCAAAGGGCGGTGGTGCCGGGGCGTGCTGCGACGGTGCCGGAGCGTGCTGCGGCGGTGCCGGAGCCCCGCCCGGCGAGGGTGTGTAGGCGGGCGTCGCGGGCGGTGGAGCCACCGGCGAGCCAGGCGGCAGCGACGAGCCGTAGGGTGGGTCCGGGGGTGGCGGCGAACCATGAGGGGAGGCCGCCGGCTCACGCACGTTCCAGCCGGGGTGAGACGGTGGTTCGTCGGCCATGGGGCCGTGAGTATGCGCTGCCTGGCCCGAGCAGAACGGCGCGTTCGGACCCACTTGTCGGCATCCGAACAGTTCCGTGACGACAATTGTCCGGTCGCCGGCGAGCTTTGCGCCTCGGGTTATGTGCTGAGCAACTGGCTCACTGGCATCTATCATCGCGCCGATGGGCTGCCGCCCGACGCGACGGTTGGTTCGATCGAGGAGGGACCGTGGCAGAGAATCGCGACGTCGTCGGGCCGATCGACGGCCGTGTGGTGCCGCGCTACGCCGGGCTCAGCACCTTTG
>DATBEL010000026.1:0-10219 GCA_036276135.1 Candidatus Dormiibacterota bacterium | reverse complement strand
CCTAGCGAACGATGTGAGCCGCGGGCACGGCGCCCATGCGACCGGCGCGGAAGTCGTCGAACGCCTGGCGGAGCTCGTCCTGGGTGTTCATCACGAACGGGCCGTACCAGGCCACCTCCTCGCGGATGGGCCGGCCGCCGAGAACCAGCACGTCCAACGCGGGATGGCGGCTCTCCTGGTCCGTGTCGGCCGCGATGGTGATCACGTCGCCCTCGCCGAGGACGGCCAGCTGGCCGCTCGAGATGGGGCGGGAACCCGCGCCGACGCTGCCGTTCCCGGAGAGCACGTAGACGAGGGAGTTGTAGTCGCGCGTCCACGGCAGCACCGTCCGCGAACCGGGGCTGACCGTGACGTGGGTCATCGCCATCGGGGTGTGCGTGCTGCCCGGGCCGGTCGCCCCGCCCACGTCGCCGGCGATGACGCGGAGCAGGGCGCCGCCGTCAGTCGACGCCACCAGCCCGACGCCGCCGGCGCGGATGTCCTGGTAACGGGGCTCGGTCCATTTCAGCGACGAGGGCAGGTTGACCCAGAGCTGGATGCCGTGGAAGAGGCCGCCGGACGCGACCAGCTCGGACGGCGGGGTCTCGATGTGCAGGATGCCGGCGCCGGCGGTCATCCACTGGGTGTCGCCGTTGGTGATCAACCCGCCGCCACCGTTGGAATCCTGGTGGGCGAAGGTGCCGTCGATCATGTACGTGACCGTCTCGAAGCCGCGGTGCGGGTGCCACGGCGTGCCCTTGGGCTCGCCGGGCGCGTACTCCACCTCGCCCATCTGGTCCATGTGCACGAACGGGTCGAGCAGGCGCGGGTCGATGCCGGCGAACGCGCGGTGCACGGGGAAGCCCTCGCCCTCGAAGCCGCGCGGCGCTGTGGTCACCGACAGCACCGGCCGCTGAACGGCGTCCGCCGCCGGTGCGGTGATCCGCGGAAGGCTGGTGACGTCGTCGACGGTGAGCGCTGGCATGCCGGTGTCCTCAGGTGATGTGCAGCCGCCGAGATGCTGGGCCGCCTTCCAAAGTGTGCGCCACCGGGCGATCCGCCAAACCTGGACAGGACGGCGGACGGTGGCGGCGGCTACGCTGCCCCCATGCAGGTCAAAGAACTCGGCCACGCCGTCCTCTATGTCCACGACATCCAGCGCTCGTCGGCGTTCTACCGCGACGTCCTCGGCTGGACTCAGATCTCGGCCCCCGATCCGCGCTTCCCGGCGGCGGCGTTCTCGAGCGGGCGCACCCACCACGAGTTGCTGCTCATCGAGGTCGGCCCGGACGCCGATGAGGTTCCCCAGGGCCGCCACGTCGGGCTGTACCACCTCGGCATCAAGATCGGTGACAGCGACGACGAGCTCCGCGAGGCGGTGGCCGCGTGCCGCACCGCGGGCGTGCGGATCATCGGCCTCAGCGACCACACCGTCAGTCACAGCCTCTACGTGCTCGACCCCGACGGCAACGAGCTCGAGCTGTACATCGACATCCCCGGCGTCGACTGGAAGAACAACCCCGCCGCGGTCATGGCACCGACGCGCCCGCTGACGCTCTAGCCATGGCCGACGAGTTCGACGTCATCTGCATTGGTGGCGGGACTGTCTCCGAGGGTGTCGCCTCGAAGCTGAAAGGCACCGGCATCACGTTTGCGGTCATCGAGTGCGACAAGATCGGTGGCGAATGCCCGTACTGGGGCTGCATTCCCAGCAAGACCCTGCTTCGCTCGGCCGTTGTCCTGGCCGAAGCCGGCCGCGCCCGTTCCCTGGCCGCGTCGCGCGTGGAGTGGGATGTCGACTTCGACAAGATCGCCGAGCGCGCCAACTTCATGGCGCGCTACACCGACGACACCAAGGCGACCGAATCGCTGGTGGAGCAGGGCGCCACGATCATCCGCGGCGAGGGACACCTGGTCGGACCAGCGACGGTGACGGTCGGCGATCGGCGGCTGACCGCTCGCCGCGGCATCGTCATCGGCACCGGCACGTCGGCGTTGGTCCCACCGATCTCCGGCCTCGAGAGCGTGCCGTACTGGACCAACCGCGAGGCCACGCTGACGCGCGTCCTGCCGAGGTCGCTGCTCGTGCTCGGCAGCGGACCCGTCGGCGCCGAGCTGGCGCAGGCGTTCGCACGGTTCGGCAGCGCGGTGCGTGTGATCGAGTCACTCGACCGTCTCATCCCCGCTGAGGAACCGGAAGCCGGCATCGAGCTCGCCAAGGCGTTCGACGCCGATGGCATCGCGGTCAGCCTCGGTGCCAAGGCGGTCGCGGCCGAGGCGACCGCGGACGGGGTGGCCGTGCGGCTGGAGACCGGCGCTTCCTTCAGCGCCGAGACCCTGCTGGTCGCGGTCGGGCGCCGGCCCAAGCTGTTCGGCTTCGACCTCGAGGCCGCCGGTGTCAGCACCACAGAGAAGGGCTGGATCAAGGTCGACGGCGCCACGCTCGTCGCCGCCCCGGGCATCTGGGCCGGCGGCGACATCACCGGCATCGGGGCCTTCACCCATCTCAGCTGGTACCACGGCCGGCTCATCGGCGCACAGCTCCGCGGCGACAGCGCGGTCGCCGACCATCGTGCCATCCCGCGGGTGACCTTCACCGACCCGGAGATCGCCTCGGTCGGGCTCAGCGAGGAGCGCGCCCGCCGCCAGCTCGCCGACGTGCGCACCGTCTGCGCGGACTCCGGCAACGGCACCCGCGGCTACATCAACGGGCCGCCGGGTGGGGTCATCAAGCTGATCGCGGACGGGAAACGCGGCGTCCTGGTCGGGGCGTTGGTGGTCGGTCCGCGCGCCGGCGAGATGATCGCCGAGCTGACGCTCGCCATCAGGGCGGAGGTGCCCCTGGCGGTGATCGCCGACACGATCCACGCCTTCCCCACCTTCTCGCGCGACCTCGACGGTCTCTTCGCCGAGCTGCTCGGCGACTGAGCGCGAAGCAATGGATGCTCAGGCCGCGCTGCAGCTCACCGACTGGCGCCGCCAGGTGAGCGAGCTCTACGCCCGCGTGCGGATGCTCGGGGCGGGCATCGACGCATGGCAGGTGTGGCGGCAGGGAAAGGAGCGTCTGTACCGCGACCACCCCCAGTCGCCGGTGCCACAGTCCACCCGCCCCGGTTACGTCTTCGCCTGCTTTGACCACGATCCATCGATGCGCGTCGCCGCGCAGCTGGTTCCGTCGCCGCCGCAGCACCAGGATGGCGACGACGAGGTGCCCGGGCACACCCACGTCGGCACGCTGCACTTCATGTTGTCCGGTGTCGACTGCCGGCTCGGCGCGTACTGGCTCGACGGGTACGCGGGCGGGCTGTTCGTGCCGTTCGCCGACGCCACCTCGGGCCACGAGACATACGGTGGCGGCCGCTACGTGCTCGACACGGCCAAGGGCGCCGACCTCGGCACCGACGGTGACGCCATCGTGCTCGACTTCAACTTCGCGTACGCGCCGTCCTGCGCCCACGACGCGCGCTGGCGCTGCCCGCTGGCGCTCCCCACCAACCGCCTCACGGTGCCGGTCCGCGCCGGCGAGGTCGGTCCTTAGTCGGGAGGGCCGAAGCTCTTCACCGCCCACGCGACCGCGCCAACCAGGCCCGCGTCGGTGCCCAGCTCCGCCTCGACGATGCGGCAGTGCCTCGCGGGTGCGGCGAAGGCGATCTCTCCCACCGCGGCGCGCAGTGGGGTGAAGAGCAGGTCGCCGGCGTTGATGAGCCCGCCGCCGATGGCGATCGCCTCCGGCGAGAGCAGGTTGATCAGCCCACCGACGGCGCGACCGAGATTGCGCGCGGCAATGCTGAACACACGCAGGGCGACCTCGTCGCCGTCGGACGCCGCGTCCAGGACGGCCCTGGCGTCGATCTGCTCCGGCGGCAATCCGGTCAGCGACGTCGTCTCCCCTGCTGCCACCGCCGCCCGCGCTGCCTGGGCGATGGCGCGGCCGCTGGCGGTGCCCTCGAGGCACCCCTCGTGCCCCTCACCGCACGCGGGGTAGCCGGGGCACAGGGGGGTGTGGCCGATCTCCCCGGCGGTTCCCGACCCACCGGCGTAGATCTCGCCGTTGAGGATGAGAGCCCCGCCGACGCCGGTGCTGGCCGTGATGAAGACGAAGTCGTTGGTGCCGCGTCCCGCGCCGGCGATCCACTCCGCGTAGCCGGCGAGGTTGGCATCGTTGTGGATGGCGACGTCACACCGCAGCCGTGCACGCAGGGCCGATTCGGCGTCGAAGTTGTCCCAACCACTCAGTTGTGGCGCGGCGTACACGATCCCGCGCCGAGGGTCGAGCGGTCCCGGGATGCCGATGGCCAGCCCGTCGAGCGGCTGCCCCCTGGTGGCGGTCTCGACACATCGCGCGATCGCCTCGATGACCGCGTCAGGTCCCTCCCTCCCCGGGGTTGGCGCATGCGCCGGCGGCGCGTGGCTGCTCGCCCCGGTTGCCACCGCCGCGCGAATGTTGGTGCCACCGAGATCGACGCCGACAAGCGTGCTCACGGCGTGTCGTCCGGGTCCGGGTTGTGCCAGTGCAGCGGTTGCACCAACGCATCGGCGGCCTTCGGGCCCCAGGACCCGGCCCGGTACGGGGCGATCGGTGGCGCGTCATCGAGCACGGGTTGCACCACCATCCAGCCGCGCTCCACCTCATCCTCGCGGATGAACAGCGTGTGGTCGCCGTCCAGCGCATCGTGGAGCAGTCGCTCGTATGCCTCGGGCGGCGACGTCCGAAACGACGCTCCGTAGGTGAAGTTCATGCTCACCGGCTGGACGCGCACCTCGGGGCCCGGCACCTTGGCGACGAATGACACCGAGATGCCCTCGTCGGGTTGGATGTGGACGATCAGCCGGTTGCAGTCGATGTCGTGCACGCCGGCCCCGACGAAGAGGTGCAGCGGCACTTCGCGAAAGTTGATGACGATGCGCGTGTCGCGTGTCGCCAGGCGCTTGCCGGTGCGCACGAAGAACGGCACGCCTGACCAGCGCCAGCTGTCGATCGACAGGCACATCGCGGCGAAGGTCTCGGTCTGCGAGTGCGGACTCACTCCCGGCTCATGGCGGTAGCCGCGCACCCGCGTCCCCTCCACCGTGCCGCCGGTGTACTGACCACGGACCACACGCGCGGGGTCGAGCGGTTGCAGTGCCTGCAGCACCTTGACCTTCTCGTTGCGAAT
This sequence comes from Candidatus Dormiibacterota bacterium, assembly GCA_036276135.1. Lineage (GTDB taxonomy): Bacteria > Chloroflexota > Dormibacteria > Aeolococcales > Aeolococcaceae > Aeolococcus. Next base: position 5,084 of record DATBEL010000026.1, on the reverse strand, counting down.
CGCCTCCGCCTCGAAGGAGACCGGCGGCTCCATCGCCGTCATCGCCAGCACCTGGAACAGGTGGTTCTGGACGATGTCACGGATCGCGCCCGTCTGCTCGTAGAAGGCGCCGCGGTGCTCGACGCCGAGGCATTCGGCCACGGTTATCTCGACGCGCTCGATGGCGTCCCGGTTCCAGATCCGCTCGAAGATGGAGTTGCCGAAGCGGAACACCAGGAGGTTCTGCACCGTCTCCTTGCCGAGGTAGTGGTCGATGCGGAACACGCGCTTCTCGGGAAGCACGGAATGGATGGTTCTGTTGAGCTGGCGAGCGCTCTTCACGTCGTGGCCGAATGGCTTCTCGATGATCAGTGAGGTGCCCTCGCACAGGCTCGCCTTGCCGAGGGCACCGATCAGCGTGCCGAACGCGCTCGGTGGCACAGCCAGGTAGACGAGGCGCTGTTCGCGGCGGAGCGCGGCGCGCAGGTCGAGCAGGTTTGCCTTGGGGTCGAGGCGGACAAATCGCAGCCGGCCGAGGAACCGCGTGAGCAGCTTCTGCGTCGGCGTGGTCCGCGAGAACTGCGTCAGGGCATCGCGGGCGAAATCGCGGAAACCGTCGAGGTCCATGTCCACCGGCGCAGCGCCGACGATGTCACCGCGGCGGGGCAGCAATCCCTCAACGCTGAGGTTGTAGAGCGCGGGCAGAAGCTTGCGCGCGCTCAGGTCGCCGGTGGCCCCGACCACGACGATGTCCTGGTCGGGTGGCGCAGTCAGTGCCATGCGCGGTGGATCAGTGCCGGCGCGCGCGCCGTGAGATCGCGGACCCGAGTCCGATGACGACTGCGAGCACGGCGAGGACCACGGTGACGATGACCACCGGACCCTCGGCGGGCGACGTCGAGTACGTGTAGACGGCCAGGACGGCGGCGATGAACAGCCCGATCATGGTGAGCGAGAGCAGCGTGACCACCGCGATGGTGGGACCGTCGATCCTCGGCTCGCCGCGCTGCGTCTGCGCAATCGACGGCGCGATCACAGGGAAGGGGAACCAGTGCCGCTGCACGGCGCCGAGCACCTGGGCGATCAGCAGCGCCGCGAATGTGTAGCCGGTGATGGTGATCACCGGCCCGACCGCCGCCGGCGTTGTGTAGTCGTACACCGCGAGGATGCCGGTGGCGAGCAGGCCGCAGATGATGAAGCAGAGCCCCACCACGGTGAACCAGGTCAGCGCTCCCCACCGGGGAAGCTCGCGGCCCTGCCACGGAGGCACGAACGGAGCCGGCCGGTACGGGGCGACCAGCTCGGTGTACATCATCGCCGGGACGGTGAGCCCGGAGACGCGAGCCTGCAGCCCGTAGTGTTCCTGCTGAGGGTCGAACGGCGTGGCCTCCACGAGCAGTCCCGGCTGCGGCCCCGGGTACAGCCGGCGCTCCTCGGTACGACCGTCGACGTACGACAGCCGCAGCAGACCGCACACCTCGCAGTGCCACGCGCGGATGGGCAGGCCCCCGATGACCGGGCCGTAGAACGTCGACGTGCGCCGCGTCCCCTCCGGTCCGATCGCCCCCGCGTAGTGGGAGAACTCGTGGGCCATCACGCCGGTGACCGGCGCTGGATGAGCGCACTCCTCCGGTGTGGGGGCTGCGGCGGCGGCCGCGGCGGCAGGCGCGGGGTCGGTACGCGTCGGCGCGGCCACGATCCCGGATTGTAGGGCGGCCGTCACCGCACGCTCACATCCGGCGGCGGCGCCTGCGGCGAGATGGTTTCGGCCGCGTCCGTTGCCCTGGTGACCTTCCTCGACCGGATGCGACCCGTCATCACCCGCCGGCGCGTCCGCCGCGCCCTGGACGCCGCCACCGGCACGGCGCTGATCGGCTTCGCATCGGTGCTCGCGGTGGAGAGTCGCTGAGACCGGCGGCGCCGCAACCCTCACCCACCGGGGCGCTGCGTCACCAGCTCGGCGAACCGCGCCGCGCTGATGTTGCCGCCGGAGATGACCACGCCCACTCGCGACCCGGGTGTCGGGCATCGACCGGACAGCAGGGCGGCCAGCGCGCTGGCCCCGCTGGGCTCGATGACCATCTTCAGTCGCTCGAACACCAGCACCATGGCCGCACAGATCTCGTCATCACTGACTACAACGATGTCGTCAACGAGGCCCCGGTTGATCGAGAACGTCAGCTCCCCCGGGATGTCAGCGGCCTGGCCGTCGGCAATCGTCCGGGACACCGGGATGGAAACCCTGTATCCGGCGGCCAGGGAGCGCCTGGTGTCATCGGCGTCCTCCGGCTCGACGCCGATCAGGCCGATGGTGGGGCTGACTGCCCTGGCGGCGATCGAGCAGCCGGCCAGCAGGCCTCCGCCGCCGACTGGGATGACGAGGGTGTCGACCGACGGGCACTCCTCGAGCAGCTCCAGCGCGACGGTTCCCTGGCCGGCGATCACGTGGGCGTCGTCGTACGGGGGCACGATGGTCAGCCCGCGCTCCGCGGCGATCCGCCGGCCCAGCGCCACGCGGTCCTGCGTGTAGCGGTCGTAGGTGACGACCTCGGCTCCGTAGCCCTCGGTCGCGGCCCGCTTGCTGGCCGGGGTGTCCTCGGGCATGACCACCAGCGCGGTGGTGCCCAGCAGCCGGCAGGCCAGCGCCACGGCCTGGGCATGGTTGCCCGAGGAGTACGTGGCCACGCCGCGGCCGAGCTGCTCGGGCGTGAGACGCGACACGGCGTTGTACGCACCGCGGAACTTGAAGGCCCCGGCGCGCTGGAGGTTCTCGCACTTCAGGAAGACCTCGGCGCCGGCGATCCTGTCGATGGTTCGCGACGTTGCCACCGGGGTGCGGTGGGCCACGCCACGCAGTCGTTCCGCGGCGGACCTGACGTCCTCGATGGTCGGGGCGGGCACGCTGGTCATGGCCCGGCGGCCACCGTACGACACGCCCGCGAGGGGAACCCGGCGTCGCGCGCAGCAGCGGCGAGCTCCGCGGCGCGCGCGGCCTCGGTGGCCAGCGCGAACGCCGCACCGCCGCTGCCGGTGAGGTGCCAGCGCGCCTGCGGGACGGCCCCTCGGAGGGCCAGGAGACGCTCGCCCAGGCCGGGGTTGGCGCGGCGGGCGGCCGGTTCCAGGCCGCTGCCCAGGTCGCCGTCGTCGGGGAGCCGGCCGGCTGCCAGGCTGGCGACCACGCGGTCCACCCGCGCACCGTCCTCGTAGTCATCCCCCTCGGAGGCCGCGTACGTGGCCGTGGTGTCGCTGCTCCCGGCGACCGCGACGGCGAGGAAGAGCGGCGGAGCCGCCAGGGGCGTGGTCACCTCGCCACGACCGCGCATCCGCTGGGCGCCGCGCTCCAGGGCGACAGGCACGTCGGATCCGAGCGAGGCCGCCAGCGCGAGCCGCGTCGGGCGGTCGAGCCCGGACGTCGCGCCCAACCCGCGCAGGACCGCGGCGGCGTCGGCTGAGCCGCCGCCCAGCCCGGCCAGGCTCGGGATCCGCTTGTCGAGCCAGAGCTCGACCTCCATCGGGCCGAGCAGCTGGGCGGCGGTGGCGGCGGCACGGGCGGCGAGGTTGTCGTCCCCGTGCGGAGCCCCTCCGCCTCCCCCGTCGCTGACCCGCAGCCGCACCGCCGTCTCCGCCGCGCCACGCACCTCGATGCCGACGAGGTCGTGCCAGTCGACGGCGACCGCCACCGAGTCGATCTCGTGAAAGCCATCGCCCCTGCGCCCGGACACGGCGAGGCAGAGGTTCACCTTGGCGTACGCGGGGATGAGCAGCATTGGGTGGCTGATATACTCCGCGGGCCGCGCCGGACGTCGGCGCCACGCACCCGTCGGTGCCGCATCCAACTCATTCGACAGGAAGACTCGTGGCCAATTCCCGCTCCGCCCGCAAGCGAATCCGCGCCAACGAGCGCAAGCACATCCGCAATCGCGGCGTGCGCTCCTCGGTGCGGACCTACGTGGGCAAGGCCCGCCAGTCGTTGCTCACCCTCGAGCCCGGCGAGACGGTCGACGTCGAGGCGCAGCTCAAGGCCGCGGTCAGGGCGCTCGACCGTGCCGGGGAGAAGGGGATCCTCCACCGCAACAATGTCAACCGGCGCAAGTCCCGCCTCACGATGATGGCGGCGAGGCTGATCCGCGCTGCCACCGAGGGCGGCGAGCACTCCACCGAGGTGCGTGCCGCGGCAGCCGGCGGCGCCAAGGGTCGCGGCCGCCAGTCGACGGCCGCGCGCAAGCCTGCCGCCAAGCCCGCCCCCAAGGCTTCCGCCAGGCCTGCCGCCAAGCCCGCGACCTCGGCCAAGGCGGCAACCGCGGCCAAGCGGTCCACCTCCCGGTCGGCGCCGGCCAAGGGCGACGCCGGCTAGCCGGTCACCTCTCAGCGCGGCGAGGGCCGATCCAGGTTCCAATGCCGGCCCACGGACACCAGCCATTCCTGCTCGCGCACCGGCGACATGGAGAACACGCTGATCGAGCGCTGACCGCCCTCGAAGTCGCCGTAGAGGACCTCGATCCAGAGCTGCTGCCGGCTGGCGATCACCTGGCTGGCGCGGATGAACTCCTCCGAGCCGGGATCGCGAAACGCCCCCTGCCAGAAGCCGATGTCGCCGGCGGGGACGTAGATGTCCCGGGTGAGACGCCGGAAGTCCGCCGGGTCGGGAGCCCTCCGGTCCGCGGTGGGGCGCTCGTCCACGAACCTCCAGCCGTGCAGCACGGCGATGCCGCTGCCGACGTTGCGCACGGACATCGCCATGTAGACGGCGTCGGCTGTGACCTCGGCGACGCCGTGGCCACCGTCCACCCGCACCCAGTGCTGGTCGGAGAACGAGACCTTCTCGGGGGGATCCTGGAGGCGCGACGCCACCAGCAGCGGGCGCAGCCCCGCCAGCAGCGAACCCTCCGCCGCCCGGGCGGCACGGTTGGCCGAGCGCACCGACGCGAACGTGGCGATGCCGAGCACCAGGGTGCCGCCGGCGGTGGCCAGTGAGGAGATCAGCGCCCAGTCCATCGCCGCAATGGAAGCAGGACGGGTGGCGGTGGTGCTGTGCGAGCCTAGCGGGCCGTGAGCGGTCCGGTCTGGCGTCAGCGCGACTTCGGCATGCTGTGGAGTGGACAGAT
>DATBEL010000025.1:0-18115 GCA_036276135.1 Candidatus Dormiibacterota bacterium | reverse complement strand
GGGGTTTGGAAAGGCGGTGACGGCCGCCTTTCCGAGAGGGGAAGGGATTCTGCCCTTCCCCTGTAAAAACAGACACTCGCGAAGTCAAGCGCACCCCATAAGCCACTCGCACAACTGACCGGGTTGCCCTCACAATGGGCTCCGCGACGCCGCTGGCACGCTCTCTCACGAATGCGCACCACTCCTTCCCGCCTCAACGCCCTCCTCATGCTCGCCGCGGCCTTCGCCGTCGCGGCCTGTGGCAGCAGTCCCGCCAAGGCCCCCGTCCACACCCCGACGCCCTCTGCCACACCCTCCGCGACCCCGACCGCGACGCCAACACCCGTGCCGTCGCCGGCGCCGGTCGGAATGGCAGCGCCGATCATGATCCAGGTCGAGAACCTCTGGGCCGCGCGTCCTCAATCAGGCCTGGCCCAGGCCGACGTCGTCTACGAGTACCAGACCGAGGGAGGGATCAGCCGGTTCACGGCGATCTTCTTCCATGTGCCCGGCGGCAACGTCGGGCCGGTTCGCAGTGCGCGGCTCGTCACCATCAAGCTGCTCCGCGTGTACGGCGGCACGCTGCTGTACTCCGGGGGCACGGTGTACGTCTCCACGCTCCTCGCCCACAGCGGGCTCCGTCAGTTCGACGAGTCGCAGGCGGCCGGCACACTGTTCCGGGTCGCAGGACGTGACGCGCCCCACAATCTCTACAGCGACAGCCGCCACCTCGCCGCATTCGAGGCGCGCACCAGCCACACGGTCGGCTATCAGCTCTGGGCGCGAACAGCGCTGACCAGCCTGCCCGCAGGCTCGAGCCCGCTGGGGACCTTCCAGGTGCCGCTGTCCGCGTACGAGCGCCCGATCTTCAGCTACGACGGACACAGCGGGCATTACACGAGGACCGAGCCCGACACGGGCGTCCTTGTTGACGCCAACAGCGGGCTGCCATGGCGGCCCAGCACGATCGCCATCCTGCAGATGCCGATCACCGTTGGGCCTGAGGTGGAGGATCCCAGCGGGGCGCACGGCCTCGACTTCGGCCTCATCGGCAGCGGTGCCGGCCAGCTCGCCATGGGGGGTCGCCTCTACCCGATCAGGTGGACACAGGGCGCCTCGGGACCACCGCAGTTCACCCTGGCGAACGGTCAGCCGGCGCCGGTCGCGCCGGGCCAGATGCTCATCGAGCTGGTGCCGGCGGGACAGGGCGTCCTGGCCCACTGATCGCCGCCTGGGTTCCTCCGCCCGGCCCCGAGCTCCCTTCCGGTGCTTGGCCCAGCTGCTCGCGATGCCTCCGGGCGGCGTCGGTGAAGATCTGCGTGATCTCGGCGCCTCGCTGAATCGGCGCCTTCGCCCGCACGGGCGTTGTCTTCGCCTCCGTCTCGCCGACGGCAAGCAGGTGGCGGTGCACCATCTCGGCCTGCTTGGCGAAGGGCTGGAAGTACTGAGACACCGGCGCCGGCGGCACTCCGTTCCCCTGTGGTGCATCCGCTTGACCGGTGGCGCCGGCGAACCGCGAGAGGTCGGGCAGGTCGCCGCGCCGCGGCGACGCCAGCGAGAGCAGCGTGTGGAACGGCGCAGCCCACGCATCTCGCGCGGTCAACGGCCTGGACTCCGGCGCGAAGATCTGCCGCACCGTGGACGGTACGCTGCTGTGGTCACGCACCGTGGTGTCGACGGTGCCCGCCGCCACGTACGGTGAGATGACCAGCGCCGGGACGCGTGGTCCGAGCAGCTCGAAGTCGAAGCGAGCCGCCCTGGGGCGCAGGAAGACATGACGGACGCGGGTGGCCCAATCCTGCTTGGTGCCCGGGCTGGGCGCACGCGGTGGCGGCACGTGGTCGTAGAAGCCACCATGCTCGTCATACGTCACCAGCAGCAGCGACCGTTCGAACACTGCGGGGTTGGCTCGGAGCGCCTCGTAGATGGTGGCGATCAGCGTCTCGGCGCGCGCGAAGTCGGTTGTGGCACCCGCGGTGAAAGCAGCGTACGCAGCGTCGGACACGAGGTTGTTCTCGGGGTGCTGGTTGTTGCTCACCTCGGGGGCGCCGCTCCCCCGGTCGTTCATCAGCGGCAACGGGGGGCGATGGTTCGGTTCGATGAACGAGTACGACGGCAGCTGCCCCGCAGCGACATGAGCGACGAAGTCGGGGAACGGGTACCAGTTGGCGTGTCGGTCGGCTGTGTCCCACAGCTCACGAAACGCCCACACCTGTGGGGTGTCGTCGTAGTAGATGCGCCAGGACTTGCCGTTCTTCTCGAGCAGCTCGAAGATGGTTGGGTTGTCGTAGAAACGCAGGTCGATGTCGGTCTCGCCGTCGGACGTGGCCGCGTGCAGGAAGTTGCGGTTGGGCCATGTCTCGCCGGGCACCGGACAGAACCAGCGCGTGCACACGGCGAACTCCCGCGCCAGCTGACTGAGCACGGGCACCTGGCTGTCCGGCTGACACAACATGGCGAGCGGGCCCCGCCCCTGGGTGCCGGGCTTCTTGGCGCCGATGACGGTCCTGAACAGGTTGACCGCAGGACTGAGCAGGCCGCTGTACTTGGGGCGATTCGGGGTGCGGCCGGCTCGCTCGAGGCTGGTGACGAATCCCTGGTTGGTGGGCTGGCCACCAGCGTCCAGCCCCAGCTGCTCGATGACACCGTCGTGGGAGTGGTCGGGCCCGATCGGCAGCACCGGCTCGGCGTTCGGGCTGGTCGGCACCAGTGGCCCACCGTCCCAACCCGGGTTGGCGTATCGCCCGTCCTGCGTCAGTCGCTCGAACGCCGGGTCGGGATGGTCGAGGAAGCCGAGCATGTGGTCGAAGGAACGGTTCTCGAGCGCCACGACGATCACGTGCTCGATCGCGTGCTCCTGTCCCGGCACGGCTGCCCGCGGGTTCATGAGCGAGAGATCATGGCACTCGAGCGCGCGCCCGATCAGGTGCGCCGGTCACCGCCGGCACGCACCGGCGTCGAGACGGCGCTGAGCAGAGCGTCGTACGCCTGCGGGTGATCGAGGAGGTTGATGTGGTTGAGACCGCCGAGGTGCACCACTGACTCGGGCGCGATGGGAATCGTGCGTTCGCGGCACCGTCCGCCGGCGCTCTCGGTGCGCACCAACAGGTCGCCCAACAGCAACCCGACGCGGTGCTTCGGGTTCACCGTGATCGTCGCCGTGATGAACGTGTACTGGCAACTGGGCAGCAGCGGGATCTGCTGACGCCGGTCGTCGAAAACGTCAAGCGCGCTCTCGCGCCAGTCGTCCTCGTGGAGTGTGCCCAAGCGCAGGTCCTGGATCCCCGCGCTGCGCGTGTCGAGAATCTGCGCCATCGGTCGCGTCTCCGGCAGACGTCGCAGCGCCCAGGCCGCTCGGTGGACGGCCTTCGCCAGAGGCGCCCCATGGTGCGGCGTGCCCAGCGTGATCACGTGCGCAGTGATCGCCGGCCAGCGGTGCTCAGCCGCCGTGCCCGCGTGGCACGCCGAGCGGATGACCAGCCCACCCATGGAATGTCCGATGAGGACCAGACGCCGCACTGGCACCGGCCACGCGGCCACCAGCGACTCGAGAAGCGCAGCGAGATGGGTGCCGTTCGCGCTGATGTGCAGGCCCGAGTTGAAGCGCACGTACACCGGCGTGAACCCGGCGTCCTCGTGCAGACCATCGCCGAAGTGTCGCAACGGCCGCGTCCCGTTGCCGCGTGGCCGCTGCCACCACTCCTCGGTGCCGCCCAGGCCATGCACGAACACGGCGACGTCCGGCGTCGCCGTCACAAACGCGGCGGCGATGACATCCCGGGTGCACGCCACGTCGGTGCCACCATCGCGAACGGCCATCTCGATGGCGAGGTCGCTGCCGCGCTCGGCGAGGCGGTCGCCGGCCACCGCGTTGATCGCCCCGATCACCATTCGTCCGCCCGGTGAGCGGCTGAGGGGGCGGACGTCGGCATCGCCGCTGGCGGTGCGCAGTCCGGCCGCCAGGGCGCCGGCGCTGCGGACCATCGCAGTGCGAGTGACGGCATACGCCGAGGTCGACAGGCGGTCATGCGCCAGGCGCGTCGGGGTCGACGCCACGCCGACTGCATTGAAGACACGCCGAGCTATGCCCCTGTGCAACTGCTCAGCCGGAGTGATCGCCAGCCTGTCGATGGCGTCTGCCGCCATCTCCGCCAACGCGCTCATCTCGTTCGCCACAGGCCGACCTCCGAGCAGCTTGGTATATCAATCGCGAGTGTACTGCCGGACAGGACGGTGCGCTGGCATGACAATCCCGCAACAGCAACGCCACCGCCCTGTCGTGACCGGCCCCGGGGCCGCAGGCTGTTGACCGCGGACGACCGATCAGCCGCGGGTCCGCCGATCGATGCCGGCTCAGGTCATGCGTGACATCGCGGAGCAGTCCTGTTGTTGCCCAGCTTCCGCCCCGCACAGGATGCCATCCCGGTCAACGAGAGCGACCGTACCTTTCAGGCCTTCTTCGAGTGCAATCCGCAGCCCATGTTCCTCCTCGACGTGCAGACCTTTCGCTACCTCGCGGTCAACAACGCTGCGCTCGACCTGTACGGGTATTCGCGCGATGAGTTCCTCGCTCTCCGCCAGACCGACCTGCGGGTCGAGGAGCAGGCTGAGCAGCTGCAGGATGACCGTGTTGCCATCGCGCGGCAGAGCAAGAAGCACTTCCAGGACACCCGGCATCGCACCAGGGGCGGTGCTGTCATCGATGTCGAGCTCGATGTCGCCAACGTGGTCTTCGCCGGCCGCGCGGCCGCGGTCGTGGTCGTCAGCGATGTCACCGCTCGGGTCCGCCTCCAGGGTGAGCTGCAGTTCCAGGCGTTCCACGACGCGCTGACGGGGCTGCCCAACCGCGCGCTCTTCACCGACCGCGTCGACCACGCCCTGGCGCGCCGCGCTCGCGACGGGCGGCAGCTGGCCGTTCTCTTCCTCGACATCGACGACTTCAAGGCGATCAACGACGGCCTCGGCCACGCCGCGGGGGACGAGCTGCTGAGCACGGTGGCTCGGCGGCTGGGCGAGCAGCTCCGCGCCGGGGACACCGCCGCACGCTTTGGCGGTGACGAGTTCGCCATCCTGCTGGAGAACATCACCGACCCGAGCCAGGTCGCGCACGTGTGCGAGCGCATCGCGGCGGCTCTGCGCGTTGGCTGCCACATCCAGGGCACGCTCGTCTGCCCGCAGGTCAGCATCGGCGTCACCTACGAGGCGGACGGCCACGGCGCTGAAGACCTTCTCCGCAACGCCGATGTGGCCATGTACCAGGCCAAGGCCAACGGCAAGTCGTGCTTCCAGGTCTTCGAGCCGGCCATGCATCAGCGCGTTGCCTGGCGTCTGCAGGTGGAGTCCGACCTCCGCCGAGCTCTCGAGGACGGCAACCTGCGCATCCACTATCAGCCGATCCTCGAGCTGCCCAGCCGGCGGATCGTCGGCGTCGAGGCGCTGGCGCGCTGGCTGCACCCTGTTCGAGGGCTGATCCAGCCGCTTGACTTCATCCCGGTCGCGGAGGAGACCGGTCTGATCATCCCGTTGGGCCGCTGGGTACTCACTACGGCGTGCGCACAGGTCCAGCGCTGGCAGGAGCAGATCCCCGGGCTGCACGACCTCAACGCCGCGGTCAACATCTCGCCGCGCCAGCTCGAAGACCCGGCGATCGTCGATGACGTCACCGCGGCGCTGGCCGCGTCGGGGCTGCGGCCCGAGAAGCTGGTCCTGGAGATCACCGAGAGCATCCTGATGCGCGACGTCGATGCCGCTGCCAGGCGCCTGACCGCCCTCAGCGGCCTGGGTGTGAAGCTGGCGGTCGACGACTTCGGCACCGGGCAGTCCTCGCTGTCGCAGCTGCGGCGTTTCCCCGTGGACATCCTCAAGATCGACAAATCCTTCGTCGGCAACGTCGACCACGATCCGATGGCGAGCAACCTGCTGGCGGTCGTCGCCGGGCTCGGTGAGTCGCTCGGCCTCGACGTCGTCGCCGAGGGAGTCGAGACGGCGGCCCAGGGCGTTGTCATCGAGCGCCTGGGCAAGCTCTATGTGCAGGGATACCTGTACTCGCGACCGCTCGACGTGGCGGCGATGACCGTTCTCCTCACCGAGCATTGCGTGCAGCGCACAGCAGTCGGGTAGGTCCTCAGGCGTCGACCAGCAGCCCGTTCAGCGGCCCTTTGAGGCGGGCCGACCGGCGTGATATCGCCGGCAACCCGCGCAACGGCCGGGTGTGTGGTGGTGACTCCTCCAGCGCCGGACGCCAGAGGGTCTCCAACACCTCGATGGGATCGCGGCCGCTGCAGTCCTGCGCGAGGTGCTCGCTCCACAAACGCTCGCGCACGTCTGTGGCCACCGCCGGGTCGTCGGTGACCACGTTGACCTCGGTGTCGTTGAACAGCGAGTGCTCGTTGAGGTTCGTCGACCCCACCGTCAGCCAGTGGTCGTCGACGACGCTGACCTTGGCATGCACGTACACCGGCGGCCGGTTGGGTCCGGGCGGACCGATGGTGCCGACGAGCAGACGTCGGTGATGATCGGCTGCTATCAGCACCGCCAGCTGACCGCGGGTGTCCTCGTTGCCGTTGTTGGGGCGCATGGGCAGCACCACGCACAGCCGGAAGTCATCGGACGGAGGGTGGCGCAGGACATCGGCGAGCACCGCCACCACCTCGGTGCTCCAGAGGAACTGGTTCTCGATGTAGATGAACCGGCGAGCGCTGCGAAACGCTCCGAGGTACGCCTCGAGCACGCTGAAGGCGCCGCGGGGCAGTGCTGTGTAGGTGCGCTCGGGCACCGTGCGCACCAGCTGCACGCGACTGGTCCCCGCGGGCGGCGGCACTGCAACGCCCGGCAGTCGCTCGCCGGTCGTGGCCTCCCAGCGCAGAGCGAGATGCGCTGCGACATCGGCAACGGTGGGGCCCGTGATGCGCGCCAGGGCATCGTGCCAGCCGAGAGCGGGGCCACCCGGATGCGGCGCCATGTCATAGCGGTCACCGCTCCAATCGGTGAGGTCGATACCGCCGACGAACGCCACTGTGCCGTCGACGATGACCAGCTTCTCGTGGTGGCAGTGCATGGGCCGGTTGCGCTTGTCCAGGGCGCCCCGGATGCGCGTCCCTTGCACCAGCTCGCTCATCAGTCGTGACGCGTCCCTGCGGGTCGGGTGCATCACCGGCACCGGTGCCCCGGCCCAGGTGAGCACGCGCACATCCACGCTCTCGGCCGCGCGCGACAGCAGCTCGCGCACGGTGACCAGCGCCGGCTCGCGCTCCATGGCGAAGTCGGGATCCACCGTCCAGCCGGCGATGTGGACGAACGACCGAGCGCCACGGATCGCCTCGACGATCGCCGGCAGAGCCTCCTCGCCGTCGATGTGCACGTCCACGTGGTTGCCCTCGCGCGGTGGCGGCGGACCGGCCGCCCAGCCGTGGCCACTGCCCTCGAACACGTGGGCGAACCCGATCCGCGCCAGGCGGCGGCGGTGCCGCGCTCGGCTGGCGGCCTCCAGCGCCTCGCCGGCACGGGTATCGAGCTCGCTGGCCAACCGACCGATCACCCCGGCCAGTCTACGGCGCCGGACCGCGCCGTCCCAACACCGCAATAGGGGGTTCCCTGCCGTGGTGCGATGTGCTAGTGTCGGGTATCGCGTGATACCTACTTTGTGATAGCGACACTGACATACTCTATCCATCAGCAGCGGAACAAAAGGAGAGTCAATGATTCTGTTGGGCGTGATCCTGATGATCATCGGCCTGGTGGCCTCGATCCCGATCCTCTGGACGATTGGGATCATCCTCTTGGTCGTGGGCCTCATTCTCGCGCTGGCGGGAGCCATGGGCCACGCCATCGGAGGCAGGGCGCACTACTACTGATGCTGGCGGCCAACCCGTCAGGATTCTGATAGGTGGTCCCGATCGGCGCTCTCAGTCGCCGGTCGGGACCACGCTTTTGCGTTCGACCATCAGCACCACCGTTCGACGCGGCGCCCGCGGCCGGTGGCGCACTCCCTGGGGCACGGTGAGCGCCTGACGCGCTCCCAGCTCGACGGTGCGGTCCTCGAGGTCGACGAGCAGCGTGCCGTCGACGACGAAGAAGAACTCATCCTCGTCGTCGTGCGCGTGCCAGTGGTATTCGCCCTCGAGCACGCCCAGCCGCACCACCGCGTCGTTGACCGCACAGAGCGTCTGGTTCCACCAGGGGTCGGTGCACGCGTCGACCAGGGCCTGGACGTCGATCAGCTCCAGGGGTGCGAACTTGACGTCGAGATGGGTGCTGTACGTCGTCATGCGATGCCTCCCTGCGCTTCCGCAACCGCCACCACCGGCAGCGCCGGCCGGACAAATCTGGCACGAACGCTGGCCGCCATGCAGGCACAGACGGCAACGGCGGCGATCGGCGTGGCCGCCCCGGGTCGCTCGCCCAGCAGCAGCATCGCCACGGCGACGGTGAGAAACGGCTGCAACAGCTGTGTCTGACTGGCGCGGGCTGTGCCGGCCAGTGCGAGCCCCTTGTACCAGGGGATGAACCCGACGAACATCGAGATCACCGACAGGTAGGCAAGCCCGGCGACCGGCGCCCAGGACGGGTGGACCGTGCTGCCGTGCAGCGCCACCAGCGAGATGGGCAGTGACACCGGCAGCGCCAGCACGATGCCCCACGCCGCCACGTCGCGGCCGGGCATCTGCCGGGCGAGGCGCCCGCCCGCCGCGTAGCCCACCGCGGCGACCGCCAGGGCCGCGAAGAGCAGCACGTCCGCTCCCTGCAGTGAACCGGCTCCCTCGGAGAGAGCGAAGCCGATCACCACCACCGCACCGGCGCTGCTCGCCATCCAGAAGAGCGGGCTGGGACGCTCGCCGCCGATCACCACGGCCACCGCGGCGGTGCTCACCGGCAGCAGCCCGATGACCACGGCGGCGTGCGATGCGCTCACCTCGTGCAGGGCGATGGCGCTGAGCACGCCGTACCCGATGCCACAGCCTCCCGCGACCAGCAGGAGTTGAGGCAGCACTGCGCGCGGCGGCAGCCGTCGCGACCAGATCAGCAGTGTGGCGCCCGCGACCACGGCGGCGATGACCGAGCGGCCGGCCCCGACCACCAGCGGGTCGAAGCCGCGCAGCGCGAAGACCGTTGCGGGCAGCGAGCCCGAGAACGCAACCACGCCGACGGTGGCCCAGGCCAGGCCGGAAACCGCTACCGGCCCGCGGCGCGTAGCGCTATCATTGGCCTTCATGGCTGAGAGTAGCACTATTCTGAGCCTCGCGGCCACTCTGCGCAGCCACGCCGAACAGCTCCGCCCCGGCGAGCGGTTGCCCTCGACCCGCGAGCTGGTGAGACGCCATCACGCCAGCCCGGTGACCGTCTCGCGAGCGGTGGCCCGGCTGGTGGCCGAGGGGGTCGTGGTCACCCGGCCCGGCGACGGCACCTATGTCGCCCAGCCGGCGGAGTCGACGCGGGCCGTTGCCGACCTCTCCTGGCAGACCACCGCCCTCGGCGATCGTGCCATCGATGCCGCCGCGCTCCGCGTCTATCTCGAGGCGGTGCCGCCCGGGACGATCGCCATGGCCGGGGGTTACGCGCACCCGTCGCTGCTGCCGGTGCGCGAGATGTCGGCGGCGCTGCAGCGCGCCTCGCGCCGGCCCGACGCCTGGACGCGCCCGGCGCTCCTCGGGCTGCCGGCGCTGCAGTCATGGTTCGCCGCCGAGATCGGCCCATCCGTCGGCGCCGACGAGGTGCTGGTCACCGGCGGCGGCCAATCGGCGATGTCGGTGGCCATCCGCGCGCTGGTCCCGCCGGGTGCGCCGCTGCTGGTCGAATCGCCGACGTACCCGGGCGCCCTGGCGGTGGCACGCGCGGCCGGGGTGAGGCCGGTGCCGGTGCCCGTCGACGAGGGCGGCATCCGCCCCGACCTGCTCGAGGAGACGTTCGCGCTGACGCGGGCGCGCTGCGTCTACCTGCAGCCGCTGTTCCAGAACCCCACAGTCACAGTCCTCGACGACGCGCGTCGTCACGAGGTGCTGCGCGTCGCGGCGCGGGCGGGCGCGTTCGTCATCGAGGACGACTTCGCTCGCTACCTGGTGCACGAGGGCGCCCCGCCCCACCCGCTGATCCTCGACGACGACGACGGCCGCGTCGTGTATGTGACGTCCCTGACCAAAGCTGCCGCGCCGAGCATGCGCATCGGCGCGTTGGTGGCACGCGGCGCGGCGGCCGAACGGGTGCGAGCGCTGCACATCGTCGACGCGTTCTTCGTCCCGCGCTTTCTCCAGGAGGCTGCGCTGGAGTTCGTCGCCGGGCCGGCGTGGAACCGCCACCTCCGAAGCCTCCAACAGCTGCTGCGCAGACGCCGGCAGGTCCTCGTGACGGCGCTGGCCAGGTCTGCGCCGGACATCGACATCCCCCAGGTGCCACACGGTGGCATGCATGTCTGGGCCCGTCTTCCCGACGACGTCGACGAGCGCCACCTCGCCGAGGCGTGCCGTCGCCAGGGCGTCCTGGTCAGCGCCGGCCGGCCGTACTTCGCCGCCGAGCCACCCGCCGGTCATCTCCGACTCAGCTTTGCCGGAGTTGCCAACTCCAGCGATCTCGACGTCGCCGTTCAGCGCCTGGCGCAAGCGCTGGAGGCCGTCCGCGGGCGCCGCGCCCCCTCCTGAACGAGAGGTTTACGCCCGCGGCTGATCGAGCAGCGTGTGCAACTGCGCCAGGGGCATGGGTCGCGCGAACAGGAAGCCCTGCGCGGACTCGTAGCCGATGTCTCGCAGCGTCGCCGCCTGTGCCTCGGTCTCCACGCCCTCGGCGACGATCGACGCGCCGATCGCTTTGCTCAGCTCGAAGATCGCGGTCGCCATGGTGTGCGCCCCGGGCTGCTTGCCGATGTCGCGGACGAAGTCGCGGTCGAGCTTGATGATGTCCACCGGCAGGCGCTGCAGGCGGGCCAGCGACGAGAAGCCGGTGCCGAAATCGTCGATCGCGAGGCGCACCCCGTGCGATCGGATGCGGTCGAACGCGGTCTGAACGGTGGTCAGGTCGTGCAACACAGCACTCTCGGTGACCTCGATGGTCAGGGCCGCGGGCGGCAGACCGGACGCGGCGAGAACGCCATCGAGCCAGGCGCTGAAGTCACCGGACACCAGTTGGCGAGCGGAGACGTTGACGCTGACGTGGACGCCGTGGTCACGGTACAGCTGGGCGGCGTCCTCGCAGGCGCGGTGCATCACCCAGTCGCCGATCGGGACGATGAGACCGGTGGCCTCGGCGATGGGGATGAACTCCGCCGGCGAGATCGGTCCGCGCACCGGGTCGTCCCAGCGCAGCAACGCCTCGGCGCCGACGATGCGACGGTCGACGAGACTGACGATCGGCTGGTAGGCGAGGTGCAGAGCGCCGGCGACGAGCGCCGCCCGCAGACCACCCTCGGTGCGCAGGCGCTGCTGCAGCCGCTGGTGTGAGTCGGCGTCGTAGATGCGGTTCTGGCCGCGGCCGTCGTGCTTGGCCTGGTACAGGGCGGTGTCGGCGTCGCGAAAGAGAGTTGCTGTCGAGCCACCCGGCTGCCCAAAGGCGATGCCGATCGACGTGGTGATGGTGAGCGGGTGTCCGTCCAGCCGGACCACGGGTGCCAGCGCATGGCGGATGCGCGCCACCACCTCGTGTGCGTGGCTCTCGCCGGACACGCCGGGCACGACGACGGCGAATTCGTCTCCCCCGGGACGAGCCACCATCAGCGACGGGAATGCCGCGGTCAGGCGGGCCGCGACCTCGAGGAGCACGGCGTCACCGACATCATGGCCGAGGCCGTCGTTGACCACCTGGAGGTCGTCGAGGTCGAGGAGCAGAAGCGTGCAGCTCTCACCGAGCGGACCGAGGACCCTGTCCAGGTGCTCCACCAGCGCGGAGCGGATCGGCAGAGCGGTGAGCTCATCGTGGCTGGCGCGGAACAGCGCCTCCTCCGCGGAGCGGTGCGGGTCGGTGACGTCGGTGACCACCGCCAGCGCACCGAGCGCCTCGCCGGCCGGCCCGCGGTTCGGTGTACAGAGCACCTGGTAGAAGCTGCCCTCGTGCTCGATCGTGGTGGTGATCTCCTCGCCGCCGATCGCCCGGTCGATCAACTCGGCGGCGAGGATGTTGGCCCCGTCCGCGTCGATGCGCCGTCCGAGGAGGCTCCGGAGAACGCCGCCCTCGAAGAGCCGGCCGGCGCCGTCGAGGATGGTGCCGTCGATGTCGAACGTTGCGGCCAGCATCGGCACCGCCATGAGCACGGTCTCGAGGAGTGCGCGATCGTGCGCTCCGGCGGCCTCCGCGGTCACCTCCGCGGTGATGTCGCTCGAGACCGAGATGATGCCGGTGATCTCTCCGCAGGCATCCCGCAGCGGCGCATGAACGGTCGAGTACGTCTTGCCGCCGTACTCCGTGCGGGTCGAGGATTCCACCCCGGCGAGGGCGCTTTCGAGAGCCGCGAGGCTCGGTGCATCGCTGGTCACCTCGCGGACGTCGCGGCCGAGAAAGTCGGTGACGCGGCGTCCGGCTCGCACCATGGCGCCGCCCGCGAGGAAGGTGAAGCGCAGCTCGCGATCGAGGGTGGTCACCGACACGGCTGACGAGGCGATGGCTGCGCCGAGGATCATCTCGCTGTCGCGCTGGGCGTCTTCGGCAATGCGTTGCGAGGTGAGCTCCTGGGTCAGGATGGTGAGCTGCTCGACGTTGCCCTGGGTGCCGCGCCGCGCTGAGACGGTGCTGAGCGCTGGGACGAGCCGGCCGTCCTTGTGCGGGATCTCCTGTTCGATGGCGTAGGAGTCGATCTCACCTCGCAACAGGCGCTCGGTGGGAAGGAAGTCCGACGGTCCACCGTGGCCGAAGAGTCGGTCGTAGTCGCCGCCGAGCAACTCCTCGCGGGTGTAACCGGTCATCGTGCAGAACGCCTGGTTCACCGCGCGGATGCGCATGCCGGGCATGTCCATGCTCAGCTGGCCGATCGAGCCGCGCTCGAACATGCGCTGGTAGCCGCGCAGGTCCTCCAGGGCTGTATCGAGCTCGACGGCGTGGCCGTCGTCGCGAACCACGGGACGTCCACTCACCGCAACTTTCCTGTGAAGAACACCTTCATCAAGCCTCAGGTGCGCTGCATGTCAAGGGAGCCCTCCGACGGTTCTCCCATTCCTTCGATAACCGGCGTCCGGGAGCCTCCTCAGGATGCGCTCCCGTTGTTCCGTTCCTGCGCGTTTTCGGTTCGCCACCGTTCCGTTTGGGTTCGCAAGTAGCTAGTGACTGCAGTCACTCCCACCCTGATGGCTCTGCCGCAGCGCCATCGTCCCCGGTCAGGCTGAGGTCAGCCGCCGACCGCCGTGGTGAACGCGCCGGCCAGTGCCTCACCGTCGACGTCGAGCACCCCGCTGCCGACCGTCACGGTCACATGCGTGTCCGCGGGCACGGTGAGCGTCACCAGCGCGGTGCGTTGCTCGGCGTCGTACACGGTGGTGGCCTGCAGCACCTGGCCATCGCTCGTCGTCACGGTGATCGCCGGTGCCACCGTGCTCGGTCGCAGGTCGCTGTCGAAGGCCACCTGGAGCACCAGCGCTCCGGCAACGTTGGTCGGCGTCACGTGCACCACGTGCGGCCCCACCGGCTCGTCATGCAGCGGTGCCACGCTGATCGCGCTCACCTGGAAGCCGGACGTGCCCGTGCTGGGGGTGAGCGTCAGTGACTCGTCGGCGAACGATGCCAGCGGGTGTGTCGCCGAGGCGTCGATGATCAAGCGCGCGGTGGCGGCGATGGTGCCGTCCGCGTTGACCGCCGCGCTGATCACGTACGCGCGGGTCAGGCCGGGCGGTGTCACCTGCGCGGCGGGCAGTGACGGCACCGTGTATGCCGCGATCGCCGCTGGATCGCCGCCGGTCTGCGCGTCGACGAACGCGGAGAGCACACCGCTGGCACCGTCAGGCAGGCCGTTGTTCGTGCCTGTCGACGCGCCGCCCGGCAGTGCTGCCGTCTCGGCCTGGCCGGCGGCGGACACCAGCGCGATGCGGTTGCCGCTGCTGGTGAACACGGGGTTGGTGCCGCTCGGCCCGCGCGCGATCAGCGCACCCGATGGCAGCGCGTTGACGTCGAGCTGGTCACCACCCTGCGCGGGGTGATCGATGACCGCAGCCCGTGCGCCCGTCTGGTCGAGCGCCAGGGCGGCGACGCTGTCGCCGGGATGATCGAGCGCGATGGCGGAGCTCTGGTCGCGCGCGACTGGGGAGGTCAGCAGCCGCGCGACCGGTGCGCTCCCGTCGACCCACGCCACCGTCTTGCCGTCACCGCTGAACGCCGCCAGCGTCCGGCTCCCGGCGAGCACGCGACTGTGCTTGGCGACGAGGTCGAAGAGCGCGCCATCCGCGCTGGCGCCGCCGGCGAAAGCGTGGCCGCCGCTGGGGGCGAACACCACCGTGGTCGTGCCCGCGGGCAGTGCCATCAGGGTGTTCACGTGTCCCTGCAGGTCGACGGTGAGGATGCGGTCACTCTCGGCCACAAGGGCTGTGTCGGGGCTGAGCCACCCCGTCGCCAGAACCGGGACGCCGATGGTGGTCAGCACGGTGCTCGTGCCGTCGCGGACGGTGGTCAGCACGACCTGGTTGCCGGACGTGCTGGTCACGGCTGAGATCAGGCGCAGTCCATTGCCCGAGAGCGCGGTGCTCGAGGCTGCAGGGCCGAGCAGGGTGGTGCCGTCAGAGCCGAAGAGCGCGCTGCGACTGGCGCTCGCAGGTGGTGCGGCGGAGGGTGTGGTGGCTGACGGTGTGGCTGTCGGCGTCGCCAGCGTGGCCGTGGGTGTGGGCGTCGCACTCGGCGGCGCCGTGGGAGTGGTCTGCGCAGCGGTCGAGGAGGTCGCGATGACGGACCCGGAGGGCCCCGCGATCAGCTGCGCGCCGGGGTCCACCGGTCCCAGCGCGGTGGTGGACAGCGTGGTCACGGTCGGGGCCGGTGGCGGCGTGGGCGCGGTGCCGAATGAGATGTGGATGTCTTTGGCCGCAACCGCCCCGCTGGTCGCCTGGGCGGCGGTGCGGTCGATGGTGACGGTGTACGGCGTGTTGCCGGTCAGGTGGTGGGTGGGTGTGATCAGCAGGTTGTTGCCCTGCCAGGCGGTGGTCACCTCGGTCGCCGGCCGGATGTGCAGTCCCGCAACCACGGCCTGGTGGTTCATCGGCTGGCTGAACGCCACGGTGATCACGTTGTCGGCGCCGACCTGGTGCAGCTCCGCCACCGGCGAGCCGGCGGTCACCACCTGGTGGTCGGTGAGCGGCTTGGCGAGGAGGATGACCGCGGCGGCGGCGACCACGACACCGAGTCCGGCGCCGGTGAAGGCGAAGGGCAGGGGACGGCGCCACCACGCCCCGCGGGCGACGCCCTGGCGCGGCACGCGCTGCTTCTTCTCTGTCACCGCCGGAGCGGTGCGGGCCGCCTCGCGCATCAGCTGGGCGCGCAGAACTGCCTCGAAGCGCGGGTCGAGCGCCGGCTCCGGGCGCGAGGCGCGCACCAGGTGGGCGAGCTGGATCAGCTCGGGATCACCGTCGAGGATGCTGTCGAGCTCGCCGTCCAGCCAGCGGGAGTCGGTCATCGGACCTCCCCCCGGTCGAAGGTGGCCACGTCGAGCCGCTCGCGCAGCCCGATCATGCCGCGGTGGATCAGCAGCTTGATCGCGCCCTCGCTCTTGCCCATCACCAGGCCGATGTCGGCCAGCTTGAGGTCCTCGCCGAGCTTGAGCGTCATGGCGGTGCGCTGCTGGTCGGGGAGCGTGTCGATGGCAGCCCAGACCAGGGCCGCCTCGACCTTCTGGGCGACACGCTCGTCGACCGGCTTCTGCGGGTCGGCCACCCCGATGGCGTCGTCGATGTTCGACGTCGGCCGGCGGGCGCGGTAGTGGTCGGCGATTGCGTTCACGCTGATCTGGTACAGCCAGGCACTGAAGGGGTGACCGCTCGGCTTGTACCGGCCGATCGCTCGCAGGGCCTTGAAGAACACCTCGGAGGTGACGTCTTCGGCGGCATCCTGGTCACGAAGCCGGCTGTAGACGAACCGGTAGATCTGCCCGAAATAATGGCTGTACAGCTCCCCAAAGGCATCGGCGTCCCGCTTGGCACGCTCGACAAGTTGATCCTCATACGCCCGAGGCAATGTCACCGGACAGACTCCGGACGCATGTGAAGGGGCAACGTTCGCTCTGGATGGGGGGTTACGGGTGCTGACATGAGATTTGCCGGGCTCGGATCTGACATTGCTCCGCGCGACTATAGGAGCCGCGTACCGAACCGCCCCGGGCCTTCGACAAGCCCGGCGTCGAGGCCACCTACGAACGTGGTGGGCTCGGGTGGGCCGGCTGATAGAGCTGGATCGTGCCCGCCCCGGGGATCTGGACCTCGGTGATCCGTCCCCAGCGCTCCTCGCTGATCGGCTCAGCGGCCTCGACGCCGTGGCTCTTCAGCTCAGCCAGGGTGGCGTCCAGGTCGGCGCACATCAGGTAGAGCTCGTGGCGGTCGGGGCCCTCGGTGGGGTGCACGGCGAGCTCGGCCGGAGGCAGCGCATAGATCGGCCAGCCGCCCCCGGCGTCGACCGATTCCCAGCCGAGGACCTTCGCGAAGAAGGCGCGAACCGCCTCCGCCTCGTGGCTGTAGACGATGACGTGGACCGAGTTGATCACGCGCGCCTGCCTCCTCTGCACCTGCCCGACCCCGGCGAGGATACGGAACCGCCCTAGACGACGTCGTCAGGCCGTGGATCGCTTGACATCTCACTAATGCAGTTAGATACTTCAACGCATGATAGTTTTCCCAACGCGCGATAGGCGGGCCGAGCGGCGGGAGTCGACCCGCACTGAGATCCTCGAGGCAGCCTGGGCGCTGGCTCGCACCCAGGGTCTTGCCGGGCTCTCCCTCCGCGACGTCGCGCGCCGGATCGGCACCCGGCCACCGTCGCTGTACTGGTACTTCGAGTCCAAGCACGCCATCTACGACGCCATGTTCGCCGACGCCAATCGTCACCTCCTCCAGCGCCTCGCCGAGCAGGATTGGCCAGAGGATCCGCGTGAGCTCCTCCGGCTCACGGCCCGGGTCTTCGTCGAGTTCAGCACCGAGGACGTGGCGCGCTACCAGCTGATGTTCCAGCGGACGATCCCCGACTTCGAACCCTCACCGGAGTCGTATGCGGTTGCCGTCGAGGTGTTCGAGCAGATGCGCGACCGTTTCAGGGCCGCGGGGCTGACCGACCCGGCGGACTTCGACCTGGGCACGGCGCTGGTCGCGGGGCTGTCCGCTCAGCAGACCGCCAATGAGCCGGGCGGCGACCGGTGGCTCCGGCTCATCGATGAAGCCGTCGACATGTTCGCCGACCACGTATTCGCCAAGCGATCACCGAGGATGCAGCA
The DNA here is from genome assembly GCA_036276135.1 of Candidatus Dormiibacterota bacterium. Lineage (GTDB taxonomy): Bacteria > Chloroflexota > Dormibacteria > Aeolococcales > Aeolococcaceae > Aeolococcus. Next base: position 768 of record DATBEL010000025.1, on the reverse strand, counting down.
GTGACGATGACCATGACCAGACCGCCGACCACCGATGTGGCAACGATCCCCAGGCTCGGTCATCGCGAGGCGATGCACCTGGCCACCGACGAGTTCGCCCTCACTCTCGAGCTGCTGCGCCAGCTGCGCCCTGACGACTGGCAGGTACAGACCGTGTGCCCTCTCTGGAACGTCCAGGCGATGGTCGCGCACATGCTCGGCATGGCCGAGGCACAGGCGTCGTTCCGCCAGTTCCTGCATGACTTTCGCGCGGCGAGCAAGCGCAGCGGCGGCGCCATGATCGACGCCGTGACCGCCACGCAGGTCCGCGACCGCGCCCACCTCTCACCATCGCAGCTCGTCGAGCGATTCGTCGCCGCTGTGCCGCGCGCGGTGCGCGCCCGCCGGCGCGTGCCGGCGCCGCTGCGGTCGGCCGTGCGCATGAGGCAGGATCCGCCCTTCGCCGCCGAGAGATGGCCGTACGGCTACCTCGTCGACACCATCTTCACCCGCGATCCATGGATGCACCGCCTCGACATCTCCCGCGCCATCGACCGCGACATGGTGCTGACCCCCGACCACGACGGCCGGCTGATCGCCGACGTCGTCGCCGAATGGGCCCGCCGTCACGGCAAGCCGTTCAGCCTCGTCCTCACCGGTGCGGCCGGTGGCCGGTGGCAGGCCGGACAGGGCGGCGAGCACATCGAGATCGACGCGCTGGACTTCTGCTGGACGCTCGCCGGCCGGCTGCCCGGCACGGGCCTGCTCAGCACCCCGGTGCCGTTCTGA
>DATBEL010000024.1:0-16519 GCA_036276135.1 Candidatus Dormiibacterota bacterium | reverse complement strand
GTCGAAGTGCGTCTGCGTCGTCGGCGCCGGCCCCAGCGGCATCGCCGCGGCGAAGGCTCTGCACGCACGTGGCATCGCCTTCGAGTGCTTCGAGCGTCGCGCGCGCGTGGGTGGCCTCTGGGCGATCAGCGAGGGAGAGATCCAGGCCTCATACCCATCACTGGAATGCAACACGTCCAAGAGCCGCACCCAGTTCTCCGACTTTCCCATGCCACGGAGCTTCCCGCCCTACCCGCACAACCGGCAGATGGCCGCCTATTTCGATGCGTACGTCGATCACTTCGGCTTCCGCGACCACATCCGGTTCGACACCGAGGTGCGGCGGGCAACGCGCACGTCCGACGGTGGTTGGGACGTCGAGGTGAGCACGGACGGCGTCCGGCATTTCGACGCGCTGGTGGTTGCCAACGGTCATCACCGCGAGCCGCGCTGGCCGGACCCTCCCTTCCCCGGGGAGTTCGCCGGCCGGCAGCTCCATGCCCACGACTACGTCGGTCCCGACAGCTTCCGCGGACAGTCGGTGGTGGTGCTCGGTATGGGGAACTCGGCGATGGACATCGCTGTGGAGCTCAGCCGCGTGACCGAGAACGTGTACCTGGCCAGCCGCCGTGGCGCCCACATCGTGCCCAAGTTCGCGATGGGGCGCCCGATCGACACTTTCAACTCGGGGCTGCCGATCCCCTGGGCGGTCAAGCGTGCCTTCTTCAGCCTCATCGTGCGCAGCACCATCGGTCGCCCCCAGGACGCGGGATTGCCCACGCCCGACCACCGACTCGGCGAGGCACACCCGACCGTCAGCCAGAGCATCATCGGCCGCGTTCGCGCCGGCGCCGTGGTCCCCAAGCCGAACATCGCCGAGCTTGCCGGCGGGTCGGTGCGGTTCAGCGACGGCTCGTCGGTCGAAGCGGACGCGGTGATCTACTGCACCGGCTACAACGTCAGCTTCCCCTTCCTGGGTCGCGACGTCATGGACATCGTGGACAACCGGGTGGACCTGTTCCACCAGGTGTTTGCGCCCGATGTTCCCGGACTCATGTTCATCGGGCTGGTGCAGCCATTCGGCGCGCTGATGCCCGTGGCCGAAGCCCAGGCCGAGTGGGTCGCCGCCCACCTCGCCGGTGAATACAAGCTGCCGTCGCGCGAGGTGATGCTGGCGCAGATCACACGCGAGCGGCAGGCGCGCGAGAGGCAGTTCGTCGCGTCGCCGCGACACACCATGGAGATCGACTTCTACGCCTACCTGCGCGGGCTTCGCCGCGAACGGCGCGGCGGCCGGGTCGCTGCCTGACCGAGCTTCACAGCCGGTTGTCGCTGTCGGTGTCGATCCGCTCCCGGTAGACGGAGTCGATGTGGCTGAGCCGATCCGTGGCCCTGTCGACCCGCGGTGACAGCGCCGACAGCAATGCGCCCGCGCGAACCAGCGGCGAGCCCACCAGCACTCGCCGCGGGTGTCGTGCGATGGCGTGGAGCACGGCGGCAACCACCGCGTCCGGAGACACCGTTGAGGAGTCGACCATGCGGTTGGCGGTCAACCGGTGGCTGGCGCGCGCCCACATCCCGACCTCTCGCACGGCCGTCGGACAGATCACCGTGGCGTGGACGCCGCTGCCCTCGAGCTCCTTGCTCAATGACGTGGAGAACGCCACCAGCCCGGCCTTGGCCGTGTTGTACACCGCATTGAAGGGCACCGCTTTGATCGCGGCCATGGATGCGATGGTGATCACGTGGCCGGATCGCCGGCGCTGCATCGCAGGCAGCAGCGCATGGGTCAGCAGCATGGCGCCGACGAGGTTGACGTCGAGTGCGTGGCGTATCTCGACCGGCTCGAGTCGGACGAACTCGCTGGCTCTCTCGACACCGGCGTTGTTGACCAGGATGTCCGGCGTCATGCCGAGCGCGCCGCAGCGGGCGGCGATACGCTCCCGGTCCTCGGGCTCGGCGACGTCCGCGACGAGTGTCTCGACGCCCAGCCGCTCGGCGACGTCGCGCAGCGGCTCCTCAGCCACGTCGACGAGCAGCAACCGCGCACCTCGTCCATGCAGGGCCGCGGCGATGGCGCTGCCCAGGCCGCCCGCTCCGCCGGTGATCACCACCGAGCGACCAGCCACGTCCGCGGTCATGGCCGGGCTCACCCCCTCAGGGACAGCAGACGCGTCATCCCTGTCCGGGGAACAGGATCCGGGGCTGCGACCGCATCTCGGCTGCTGCGCTCGGTGGTGTCAACGTGTACATTCTCAGTCATGTCCGTCGACGGTGTGCGTCTCGCTCAGGATGCCCTGGCCGACATCGAACTGGTGGCGCAATTGCGCGGTGCCTTCGCGGAGGCCCAGTCGATCATGGCCCGGACCCTCGTCGAGTTCGGTCTCACCGAGCAGCGCTATCACCTCCTGCTCGCCGTCGCCGCCGGCGGAGCCGACGGCACCGTCCAGGGAACCCTGGCGCGCGGCCTCCACTGCCCGGAGTCGCGGATCTCGCTGCTGGTCCGTGAGCTCAGCGACGCCGGGCTGGTCGACGCGGTTCGCGATGGCCCGGATCGGCGCCACGTCCGCGTTCGCGTCACCAGCCCCGGCGAGGCCACCCTGTCGCGTGCCATCGATGTCCAGCGCGACGCATTGCACAGCCTGATCGCCAACCTCGAGGTCAGCGAGGTGACCCGCCTTGCCGAGCTGGTGGCTCGGACATACCTCGGCCTGGACCTCTCCGTGTCCCTGAGGACGCCCGGCCAGTCGCGCCGGCCGATCCGCAAGGCCAGGCCTCGCATCGCAGGCTCGCTCGAGGACGCTCAGACCGGCTAGCGGCCTGGGGTCACGCTGCCGCGTAACCGTGGTCGTGATACCACCGGACAGCCCCTGCCAGGGCATCGTCGACGCTGGTCGCTGCAACCCCGAGCTCGTCGGCCGCGCGGCGGGATTCGACGAACATGTGGTGGCGTGACAGGCGCACGCCTTCCAGCGGCACCACCGGGCGGGCTCCGGGCACCAGCCGGCAGCGTGCCTCGTCGACGTAGCCGGCGAGCATCGCGGCCACGTGTGGCATGTGCCGGCGCGGCGCCCGCCGCCCCGACAGCCTGGCGAGACGGGCCCAGAGCTGGTCGAAGCTGAGGTTCTCGCCGGCCACAAGGTAGCGGCGTCGCGGCTCGCCTCGCTCGAGCGCGGCCACGTGCGCGCGGGCCACGTCGGTCACCGCGACGATGTTCAGGCCGCCATCGACGCTGGCGAGCACGCGCCCGCGCAGGAAGGTGAGCAAGGCCATTCCGGTGGGCGTCGGCTTCCAGTCACGGGGGCCCACCGGCGCGGTTGGAAGCACCACAACGGTGGGAACCCGGGCGGCGAGCGCGGCGCGTTCCGCGGCGATCTTCGAGTCGTGGTACACGGATTCGCCGCGCGCGTCCGCGTGGTCCGCCTCGGTCGCCGGCCGTCCTCGGCGCGCCGGGCCGACCGTCGCCGAGCTCGACGTCACCACGGCTCGCTCGACCCCGGCCACGCGCGCTGCCTCGAGGAGCCCCGCGGTACCGCCGACGTTGGTGGCGTGAATGCGGCCGCGCTCGCCCGGCGCGAAGGAGTACGCCGCAGCGCAATGCACCAGCAGCCGGCAGCCGCGTATCGGCTCGACGAGGTCGCCTGAGCGCGTCACGTCTCCCACCACCTCGCGCAGGCGTGGATGCGTGGTCAGCCGGCCGGGCGTGCGGACCAATGCACGCACCGAGTACCCGGAGCCGAGCAGCTCATCGAGAACGTGGCCGCCGATGAACCCGGTCCCACCGGTCAGGAAGACCTCGTCGCCGATCACCGGACGCGCTGTCCCACCAGGGTGTCGGAGGCCGCTCGCAGGGTCTGCTTGAGCGACTTGGTGGTGGCGATCACCGCCGTGGGCTCGTACCCGCAGTGGGCCATGCAGTTCTCGCAGCGCGGGTCACGTCCACGCCCGTACAGCGACCACTCGGTGGTGTCCAGGAGGTCCCGGTAGCTGCGCACATAGCCGTCGTTCATCAGGTAGCAGGGGCGCTGCCAACCCAGCACTGAGTACGAGGGGATCGCCCAGGCTGTGCAGGGGAAATCGACGATTCCCTCGAGGAAGTCGAGGTACAGCGGCGAGTGGTTGAGGCGCCACTTCTTGCGCTTGCCGTCGGCGAAGGCCTCGCGGAAGATGGCGCGCGTGCGCTCGACACCGAGGAAGTGCTCCTGGTCGGGGGCGCGCTCGTAAGCGTAGCCCGGGGAGATCTGCATGATGTCGACCTGGAGGTCGTCGTTCAGGTAGTCGAGCACGTTGCGGACAGTGGTGGCATCATCCTGACCGAAGAAGGTGGTGTTGGTGCTGACGCGAAAGCCGCGCTTCTTGGCCTCGCGGATCGCCGCCACAGCCTTGTCGAAGACGCCGTCGCGGCACACGGACTCGTCGTGGCGCTCGCGCAGCCCGTCGATGTGCACCATCCACGAGAAGTAGGGGGAGGGCTTGAACTTGTCGAGCTTCTTCTCCATGAGCAGAGCGTTGGTGCAGAGGAAGACGAACTTCTTGCGCTCCACGAGGGCCGCGACGATCTTGTCGATCTCGCGGTGGACCAGCGGCTCGCCGCCGGCGATCGACACGACCGGGGCGCCGCACTCCTCGACGGCGTCGATGCATTCCTGCACGCTGAGACGGCGCGCCAGGATGTCGTCCGGCTGCTGGATCTTGCCGCACCCCGCGCAGGCGAGGTTGCACTGGTACAGCGGCTCAAGCTCGAGCACCAGCGCGTACTTTTCGCGGCGGTGCAGCTTCTGGTTCATCACGTAGGCGCCGATGCGGAGGTTCTGACGGAGAGGCATGGCCATGGCTCGCTCCTAGGCGTCGGTGCTGGCGTATGGAGCCAGCGCCATCAGCGGAAAGATGTGTCGATAGAGGTGGTAGTTGATGTAGAAGTCACCGGGGAAACCCGTGCCGGTGTGCTGCGGCTCCGCCCAGGTCCCGCCGGCTTGGCGCTCGACGAGGTGGCGCACGCCGGTGGCGGCGACGTCGCCATCCCCGGCCCCGCCGGCCTGCAACGTCAACAGCGCCCACGCCGTCTGCGACGCGGTGCTGTCGCCGACCCCGGCGAAGGAGTCGTCCCTGTACGAGTGACACGTCTCGCCCCAGCCGCCGTCGGGATTCTGCACGCGTCGCGTCCAGTCGACGGCGCGTGCGACCTCCGCGTCGGCGACGTGCAGCGGCGCCAGCGCGGTGACCACGCACCAGGTGCCGTACACGTGGTTGACGCCCCAGCGACCGAACCACGATCCGCCCGGTGTCTGCGCCTCGCGCAGGTAGTCGATGGCCTGTGCCAGCGCCGGGCCGCCCGGACGCTCCCCCAGCGCAGCCAGCATCTCGACCGCGTGAGCGGTGACATCCTCGCTGGGCGGATCGAGCATGGCGCCGAAGTCGGCGAACGGGAGCTTGTAGACGATCTGCCGGACGTTGTCGCGGTCGAAGGCGGCCCAGGCTCCGTTGCTCGAGCGCATCGCCAGCACCCACCCTCGGGCGCGCTCGATTGCCGCGCGCACCGCGGGCGTCTGCTCCGCCGCCAGCAGTGCGAGCACGACGATGGTTGTGTCATCGACGTCGGGGTAGATGTCGTTGTCGAACTCGAACGCCCAGCCGCCGCCCTCGACGCCGGGCGCACAGCGCACCTGCCAGTCGCCGCCGCCGAGAATCTGCTCGTCGAGCAGCCAGCGCACCGCCCTGCGCACCGGCCCGGCATCCGCCGGGACGCCGGCGCGTCGCAGCGCCAGGACGGCAAGGGCGGTGTCCCACACAGGCGACATGCAAGCCTGCAGCCGCCACCCCTGCCGGTCCTCGGTTGCGAATCGCTGCAGCCCGGCGAGCCCACGCTTCATGAGCGGATGGGTCAGCGACATGCCCTCGAGATGGAGCGCGATCAGCGAGTACACCCATGGGGGCTGAATGCCCCCCCAGCTGCCGTCGGCCTCCTGCCGGTCGCTGATCCATTGCACCAGGCGGCGACGAGAGGCCCGTCGCCCCGGCTGCAATCGCGAACGGTCGTAGAGCTTGAGCAGGTGATCGGCCCACGCGAACGGTCCGCTGCCCTCGACCCGGCGCAAACGCCACTCCGTGCCCGGCAGGACAAGCTCGCTGAGGCTGAAGGGGAGCGGGCGCCGCGGCCGGTGTGAGAGGACGATGAGCAGCGGCGCCACCGTTCCGCGCGCCCAGCAGGCGAAGTCGTAGAGGTTCAGCGGGACGCGCGGCGGCAGCCACGCCAGCTCGGGGGGCATGCTGGGCACGCCCTCCCACGGGTAGGCGCCGAAGAGCGCGAGCCAGATCTTGGTGAAGACACGGGCGTGCGCCACCCCGCCCTGCTCGAGGATCACCCGCAACGCGTTGCGCAGCTCGCGCCGCGAGGCGTCGAGCCCGAGCACCCGGAGTGCCACGTACGCCTCGATGGTGGTGCTGACATCGGCGGGAGCATCGTGGTACAGGCCCCACGAGCCGTCCTCGCGCTGCAGGGTGAGCAGGTGGCGGATCGCACCCTCGCGGATGTCGTCCACGTCGATGCCGAGGAAGGTCAGCAGCAGCACGTGCTCGGCCGTCATGGTCACGTTGGTCTCGAGCTCACCTGACCACCACCCGGCGGGGTCCTGGAGGTCGAGCAGGTGTCCGGCCGCGGCGGCAACCGCATCGCGCGTGGGCACGGATACGCGATCCTCGCGCGCGGTCATGAGGTCAGCCATGGACGGCCTCGAGCACGCGTCCTGCGGCGATGGGCGCCAGGGCCAGGCCATCGACCGCCCGCCGGCCGCTCCTCACCGCCGACTCCATGGTGGCCGGCCAGCCGGTCGCAGTCCAGGCGCCGGCGATCGTGAGGTTGGCACGCGTGGTCCGAGCCCCCGGCCGGTGCAGCCCGGGGGTCGGCACGAAGGTGGCCTCGGGATCACGGGTCACCGCACCACGGGCCAGGCGCACCGTGTTCAACCTGGGCCACGCCGCGGCCAGCTCCGCCCGGCAGAGCTCGACGAGCTCGGACTCCGGTCGTGTGACCAGTTGGTCGGCGGCGCTGAGGCTGCAGCACAGGTAGCCGGGTCGTTTCTCGAACACCCACTGGATCGGTGACCCGAGGATCGCGGCGAAGGGCAGTCCGGCGTCCGGTGTGTCGAACCACAGGTGGACGTCGACGATGGCGCGCGAACGGAACTCACCGAGCCCGTCCACGCCAAACTCGGCGGGGTTGCCGAGGAGCGCACGGAGTCGTGCCGGCGGCACGGCGAGGATCACCGCGTCAGCCGCGATCTCCTCCCCGTCCGCGCAGCGCACGCCGCTGACGCTGTCGCCGCTGTCGAGCAGCGACACCACGGTGGTGCGCGTGCGGACGGCGTGCGCTCGCGCCGCCGCCGCTTCGGCGATGCGCGCCAGCGGAACACGGGACCAACCGATCCGTGCCGCTCTCACGTCGTCACCCGCGAAGGCGGTGCGCACCACGAAGAGCGCGTCCTCCGCGCTGACCTCGTCGATGCGCGCGTTGAGCGCGGGCACCACGAACACATCCCAGAAGCCGTGGACGGCGGCCGCACCCTGACCGTGACGAGACAGCCACGCCGCGAAGGTCTCGCCCGGCCGCGAGGGATCTCCACACCGGCGCAGCGCCCGGGCCACCTCCAGCTTCGCCGACATGGGCAGGTGCGAATACCGCGCGAACGATGGCAGAAGGCTCAACGATGCCGGCAGCCCGCGAGTCGCTCGCAGGTGCGCCGGGCGTGCTCCGCGTCCCAGCACGGTCACCTCGAACCGCGGCTGGTTCCAGAGCACGTCGGACATGCCCAGCCTGTCGACGAAGTCGAGGTAGTCCGTGCAACAGCCGAGGTGGATGTGCTGGCCGTTGTCAACCTCGACGCCGTCGACGGAGAACGACGTGGCCTTGCCCCCGAGCAGCCGGCTGCGCTCGACGAGCTCGACCTCGCAACCCAGGTCCGCCAGCCTGCAAACGGCGGCCAGCCCGGCAAGCCCCGCTCCGACAACGACGACGCGCATCAGTCCAGCCCCCGCTGGGAGCGCGGCGCGCGTGGCTGGCGGCCGCGGCGCAGCCCGGCACGAAGCAGGACGGCCGCCTTGCTCGCCGGCGTCAACGACAGGCGGCGCTGCAGGGGAACGTCCGGTTGCAGCTCGATCTCGGCGAGGATGCGCTGGTAGAGCCCGGCCATGGTGCGCACGCAGATGCCCGCCCGCTCGGGGATGTGCCGCTCCACGCGCAGCCCGGAGGCGAACAGTCCCCGCGCCCGCGCAGCTTGGAAACGCACGAACTCGTCCCATGCGGCGGGCACGGTTGTGGCGCCGAGCTGTGCTTCGTCGATACCAAACGCGGCGAGCTCGTCGGCAGGGAGATAGATGCGTCCCAGCTCGAGGTCGCCGCGCACGTCCCGGAGGATGTTGGTCAGCTGCATCGCCATCCCGAGGTCGTCGGCGTGGGCCAGGGCGATGTCGTCGTCGAAGCCGAAGATACGCACACACATGCGCCCGACGGTCGATGCGACCAGCCGGCAGTAGTCGGCCAGCTCATCCCAGTTGGCATACCGGAGCGTGGTGAGGTCGCGTTCGACGCCGTCGATGAGCAGGTCGAGCTCGGACACCGGGATGCGGTACGCGGCGACCGCCCGGGACAGCACCGTGGTCACCTCGTCATCGGGCTCGCCGGCGATTGCGTGACGCACTCGGCGTCGCATCTCGTCGAGGCGCGGACGTGGATCTGCGGCGCCCGGCGCGTCGACCGCATCGTCGACCTGGCGGGCGAAGTTGTAGAGAGCGTAGATGGCGGTGCGCTGAGGCCGGGCCAGGGCGATGAAGCCCCAGTAGAAGTTGGCGGCGTCGCGCCGCGCCAGCCGCTGACAGACCCGTTCGGCTTCGACGATGCCGCGGCCCACAGCGGCCGTGCCATCGTGGTCGCCGGCGAGCAGCGCGATCGCCTCGGCCGCCAGTCGCGCCTTGACCGTGCCGCTCACCTGCGGCCGGACCACGTCGGTACGGAACGCGGCTTTGCGGATGGCGTCAAGGATCGCCGTGCCGCCGAGCCGGTACATGGCCAGCTGGGCCCGCAGCCGGCCGGTGGTCATCGCCTCCAGCTCGCGGCCCTCATCGAGCAGCGCCTCGGCGCGCTCGCAGAGCGCGCGCACGGCGCCGCGGACCCCCAGCGCCGCGATCTCGTCCTCGGGCAGGTAACAGCGGCCGAGCCGGGCGTCCACCGCCACGTCCTGTGCGAAGTTGGCGAGCTGCAGGCCGATGCACACCGAGTCGGACAGATGCTCCGCCCGCTCGCCGCGGATGCCGAGCACGGCGAGCACCATGCGGCCCACCGGGGCGGCCGAGAGCTGGCAGTAGGCTTCGAGCTCGGCCCAGCTCGCGTAACCGGTGACACGCTGGTCCTGCAGGTTGGCGCTGACCAGGTCGAGGAAGGGCTGGACCGGGATGGAGCACTCCGCCACCGTCTCGCGGACCGCCAGCAGCACGGGATGGCTCGGCACGCTCTCACCGGTGAGCGCGGCCGCCACCTCGGTGCACCACGCTTGCAGGCGCGCGTCCGACCGGCTCTCATCGCCGAGGTCGTCGGTGACGCGGCAGTACGCGTAGATGCGCGCCAGATGGATGCGGAGCTCGGCGGGGAGCACAGCCGACGCCACGGTGAAGTTCTCGTAGTGGCGCCGCGCCAGACGCCGGCAGAACGCGTCGGCGTGTGCCAGCTCGGCCTGCGGCGGGGGCGGCGAAAGGACGGTCATCCCCGTGTGGCGGTGCGTGTCACCTGGGTGCCGCGCAGGTCGGAGATCGTCTCGATGAGGCTGGTCACCAGGGTGACGCCGTCAGCCCCGCCGGGCACTGGGCCGCCATCGTCGCGGACCAGGCGCGCGCCGGCCCGGAGCGACGCCAGGTCAGCCGACCCCGTGCAGAACATGGCGATACGAAGCACATCGACCCACTCGCGGCCGAGCTCGGCACAGGCATCGGTCCCGTCGGCAGCCGCGCGCAGGAACGGGCCGGCAACCCCCACCAGGTCTGCGCCGAGCGCGGTGGCGACCGCGACGTCGAGGCCGCTGCGCACGCCGCCGCTGGCGAAGATGACTCCGTCGGGGGCGGCGGCTCGGGCCTGGGTCAGGGCCACCGCGGTGGGGATGCCCCAGCCCGCGAACGCGGCGGCCGTGCGCGCCGCCGGGCTCTCGCCGAGGCGATGCCGCTCCACCTCGCTCCACGACGTGCCCCCTGCTCCGGCCACGTCGACCGCGGCGACGCCGGCGTTCAGCAGGGCGGTGACGAGGTCGGGGGCGATTCCCCAACCCACCTCCTTGACGACCACGGGGACGTCGAGTTGTGTCGCCACGGTCTCGATGCGATCGAGGAGGCCGCCGAAGCACGTGTCTCCCTCGGGCTGAAGCGCCTCCTGCAGGGCGTTGAGGTGCAGCACCAGGGCATCGGCGCCGAGCATGGCCACGAGCCTGTGGCAGTCGCCGGCGGTGACACCGCGATTCAGCTGCACCGCGCCGAGGTTGGCGAAGAGAGGGACCGAGGGGGCGACGTCGCGGATGGCGAAGGTCGGGAGTGCATCGGGGCGTTCGAGGAGGACTCGCGCCGAGCCGAGGCCCAGCGCGATGCCCAGCTCTTCGGCGGTCTCCGCCAGCACGCAGTTGATCCGATGCGCGGTCTCCGTGCCACCGGTCATGCACGAGATGAACAGCGGCGACGCAAGGCGCCAGCCGAGAACCTCGGTGGCGGTGCTGACGTCGGCGAGGTCGATCTCGGGGAGGGCGCAGTGCATGAACCGGTAGGACTCGAACCCCGTGCGCACGCCCTTGGCGGCGACGTCCTCTTCGAGGTTGATGCGCAGGTGCTCGGCTTTCCGCGTCGAGGTCAGCACGCCGTTGGTCTCTGGGGTCGGGCTGGTCTGGGCCATGGTCAGGCCGCCCGCTCGGTGATGAAGCCGACGATGTCGCGGAAGTCGTCGACGGCGTCGTCGGCCAGCCCGCATGCCTGCGCCAGGTTCAGCGCTGAACGGCTCCGATTGCGCAGCTCGAGGAGGACGGCCTCCGAAGCCCCCGCCTCGTCGAGGAGCGCGAGGATGCGGTCCTCGTCGCCGTTCGACCGGGTGTACAGGCGCCGGAACTCGCGCCGTGCCGCGCCCCGCAGGCGCGACTGGCCGACCACCACCGGGTAGGTCAGCTTGCGACGAGCCAGGTCGCCACCGCACCCCTTGCCGGTCAGCTGGCTGTCGCCCCAGGTGCCCAGCCAGTCGTCACGGATCTGGAATGCCACACCGAGCTCGATGCCGGCGCGGCGGAGCTGCGTGGCCTGACGCGCGTCCGCACCGCTGATCAGCGCGCCCGCCTCGAGCGCGGCCCCGATCAGGGCGCCGGTCTTGGAGCGCGCGAGGCGGAGGTAGGTCGACGCGGTGGTGTCGATCTGGCCTTCGAGCGCAAGGTCGAGGCACTGGCCCTCGATGACCTCCAGGATGGCGGTGTTGATCGCCGCGGCGGCGCGCAGGCGGGCCTGGGGGCGGTCACGCCCGGAGAGGAGCGCGCGGTAAGCGATGGCGTGCATGCCATCACCGGCATTGATCCCCTGCCCGGCCCCCCAGACCGCCCACACGGTGGGGCGGTGACGGCGTTCGCGATCACCGTCCTGGATGTCGTCGTGCACCAGCGTGAAGTTGTGGATCCACTCGACGGCGGCTGCGACAGCCAGGGCGTCGTCAGCACGCCCGCAGCGCTCGGCGGCCCAGAGCGCCAGGCACCCTCGCAGGAACTTGCCACCGTTGGCCGCACGGGGCCGGCCGTCGACGTCGGTCCAGCCGAGGTGATACGACGACATGGCGCCGAGGCGCGTCCCGGCCGGCGGCGCGGTGGCGCGCAGCGCGGACGCCAGGGCAGGAAGCTGCCGTCGCAGCGGGTCGGGGACCCGCACCGCGACCTGCCCTTCCGGGGGCGCGGCCGCAGCTTGGAGCTGGCGGATCGCAACTGCCATGGCCTCCACCCCAGTGCATAACGCCAGATAACGTTTCACGCATAGTAAGTAGTCTCCGGTCGTCTGCACAAGGCGTGCCGAGAGGGAGGGGGGCCGTCAGCGGGTCAAGTAGACTCCGCCGGCCGGCGATGCCCAGGTGGTGGAATTGGTAGACACGCCAGCTTGAGGGGCTGGTGGCCGCAAGGTTGTAAGGGTTCGAGTCCCTTCCTGGGCACCATCGCAGCCGTCAGCCCGCTGCTTCTGAGCCTACGGTCTCATCACCCACCGCCTGGCCCCGTGTCAAGAGCAGTGCTACCGCGAGAACCAGGACGACGCCGGCGCTCGTCCCCAGTTCGAACAGCGATTGCGGCAGCGAGACCTGACTGCTTCCACCGCCTCCCGGCGAGAGGGTCAGCCGCGTCGAAACGGCGAGGATGTCCCGCACGGCGGCAATGATGCCGATGACCAGGAAGGGGCGAAATGGAAAGCCCCAACCCTCCAGGTGGGTGAGGACTGTTCGCAGGATGTCGACGAGGATGATGACCACCAGGACGCCGTCGACCGCGCTCACCAGCGTCTGCGGATACCCACCCGGCGAGCCAACGAAGTCGATGAAGCTGCGCAGCAGCACCACCACCGCCAGCATGAGGAGCACGATCGCGACGGCGTATTGCACCAGGTTGATGACGATCCGAAGCAGCGTGCCACGCCGAAGCTCCTCCCACGACCACGCCGTCCTTCCCCTCGATCCGGCCGGGTCGTGGGCGGATCGGGGCTCAGTCTGATTGGTGGGCTGCCGGGGCATCGGAACATCCTCCCGGGCATGTCGGCGGGGGTCCGGTCGATCGTAGAGGGCCGCGGAGGTCCTCGGCACTCCGCGGGCGATTCAGACGGCCGCTGGACCGGAACCTTCCACGGGCGGCGCCGTTGCACGGGGGCTCACCAAACCTCATGTGGGGAAAACTGTGTCCCGGTGGTTTCGCCTGGTGCTGGCAGTCGGACTGGCTGTCAGTGCGGGTGTCGTCGTGACCGCCCGCCCAACCCCGGTGAGCGCCGGCGGATGCAACACCTGGACCGGCGCCGGCGGCAGTGCGAACTGGTCGGTGGCGGCCAACTGGAGTCTCGGGACGCCTGTGAATGGTCAGGCTCTGTGCTTCCCCGTGCACGTCAGCCCGCAACTGGTGCTCGTCGACGACATCGCAGGCCTGTCGGTGAACAACATCACCAACCTGGGCAACTACACCGTGACCGGACAGAGCCTGACCGTCGCTGGTGCGCTCACCGGGGACAACTTCGAGATGTTCCTTCAGAACCCCATCGTGCTCAGCGGGGTCGTGACGGTGGTCGGTTTCAGCTTCGACGGCCCGATCCACGGCACTGGAAGCCTGGACGTGCTGGGGCCATGGCCGGTGTCCGTCAACTCATCGTTGAACAATTTCAGCGGGGGAGTGACGGTTGACGGACCCACGAACGGACTCCTCGATGACCGTGGTTCCCTTGGCACAGGGATCGTCGCGGTTCAATCAGGCGGTGTGCTCGCAGTCGACAACACGATCGTCGACAACCCGCTCACGCTCGCTGGGGCAGGAGCGGTTCCCAGGCAGTACGCCCTCTACTGTCTTGGGGGCTCGCAGCTCAACGGGCACATCACGCTGACAGCTGACACGACGGTATTCGATTACGACCCACCAGTGGGGCCCGCGATCGTTCCAGGCCGTACGTGTCGCCTCAACGGTGGTATCAGTGGCGACTTTCAGTTGACGCTCGAAGAGAAATCGGACGGGATCGACCCTGGGCCGGGATGGATCCTGACCGGTACCAACACATACACCGGGGGCACACGAGTCAGTGGCCCGGATGGGGGCGGGTCGTACGTCATCGGAGGCGGTCCGACGCCGCTGGGCACCGGGCCGGTGACCATCACCGCCGGCACTCCCTCCGACCTCTTCAGCACCGGCACGGTCGGCGATGTGACCCTCGACGCACCGGCCGGGGTGCTCTCAGCCTCTGACGGAGAGAACCCAGGGACGCTCACCACGGGAAGGCTGACGCTGAACAACGGCGCGTTGAGCAGTGAAATCGACGCTCCCACCCAGAGCACGCCGGCGAACTCCGTGGTCGTCAGCACGGGCCCGGTCACTCTCGACGGGGCCGCCCTTGTCCTCGACCTGCGCTATCAACCGCCGGTGGGGAAGCAGTTCACGCTCGTCCGCAACACGTCCGGTTCACCGATCGCGGGCACCTTCGCAGGTTTGCCCGAAGGGGCGACCTTCGCCGCCGGAGGGGTGAGGTTCAGCATCACGTACCGGGGCAACGGTGGGCAGGACGCCGTCGTCACCGTGCTCGCCACCGTCCCGCCCGTGCCCACCACCGGCGCCAGTCCCGACTGGGCGCTCGGGCTGCTGCTCAGTGGGCTCGGAGTCACGTGCCTCCTCGTGGGCCGTCGTCGAGGCAGGGCTGACCCAGTCGGCTGATCACGCCGGCAGTCGTGCCGGAGAGCCGAGCCGCCATCCGAACACTCTGCGGCAAGTTGTCCACAGCCTGTGCACAACCGTGGGACGAACAGCACCCCGGCGCGCTAGGGACGTGCTGGTCGCTCAGGCGCGCAGCGCCTTCACGACATCCGCCGCGTCGGCCTCCGGCACCGTCCGGGCGAAGATGAGTTGACGGATGTAGCACCGGCAGTCATCGAGCTCGGCGGCACACATTCCCAGGCTATCGGCGACCGGCTTGTCGGCAACCAGGATTGCTGCACCCTGGACCTCGAGGCCGATGCGGAACGCCCTCCTACGGCCCAGAGTGAGCCGGTCGCCACGGGCCGTCGGTCCTCCAACGTACGCACCTGTGGCTTCGGTCCTCGGATTTCGCGGGCCTGCGCGGTCGGTGGCGCCTGACGCGTACGGTGCTACCCTCGCCGCCGATGGACGGGGTCGCCGGCCGCCTGCGCACGGCTCGACGCGCCGCTGCCGTCACGCTCCTCGTGACCTGCTCGGCATGCGGCCAGTCACCCGTTCCCGTCCCGTCGACAACCGTGGCCGTTCCCCCGACAACGACCGCTGCCATCACGCCGGCCTCTCCCACATCCCAACCCGTTCGGGTCGCCGTCATCGTCATGGAGAATCACGGCTATGACCAGGTTGTGGGTCTGCCCTACATCCACACGCTGGCGTCCGCGGGTGCAACGCTGACGAACTACCACGCCAGCTCGCACCCCAGCCTGCCGAACTACCTGGCGCTCACCTCCGGCACGACCTGGGGCATCGGTGATGACGGCTACCACGTGCTTCCGGCGCAGGACGTCGGCGACCAGTTGACCGCGGCCGGCATCCCCTGGCGGGCGTACATGGAGGGCATGGGAACCGACTGCAAAGACAACGAGGGCACATATGCGGTCAAGCACGACCCATTCGCGTACTACGGCGGTCGCTGCCAGTCGTCGGTTGTGCCATTCCCCGCGCTGGCAACCGACCTGTCCGGGCCGACGCCACCGCGCTTCATCTGGATCACCCCCAACCTCTGCCACGACATGCACGACTGTTCGCCCGCGTTCGGCGACGCCTGGTTGCGGAGCACCGTGCCGTCGATCCTGGGCTCGCCGGCGATGAGCAACGGCGTGCTCTTCGTCACCTGGGACGAGGATGACGGTGGCGGTGGCAACCGCGTGCTCACCCTGGTTCTCGGGTCGAAGGCGCCGGTGAGCCCAGCGCATCCGTACTCGCACCCGTCGCTGCTGGCCACCGTCGAAGATCTCCTGGGCGTGCCGCGACTCCCCGCGACGATCGGCGTCGCCGCGATCGCAGTGCAGTGATGAGCGTGGCGAGACCAGGGACTGAGGTCGCTGTGGTGACGGGTGCCGGACGTGGCATCGGGCGGGCGGTTGCACGCCGCCTCGCGGCAACGCATGTCGTGCTCGCGGTGGCACGCACGGCGTTGGAGCTCGCCGAGACCGCGGACGGGCTGCCGGGCATCCACGCCAAGTCGCTCGACATCGGCACGCCGGATGCCGCGGTGCGCATCGCCGCCGCGGCCACAGCACACGGCCGGTTGTCGGTGTGGATCAACAACGCCGCGATGGTCGAGCCGCGTCCGTTCCACCAGATCACTGATGCCGAATGGCGGCGAGTGCTCGCCGTCAACCTCGATGCCGTCTTCGCGTGCTGCCGTGAAGCGACTCTGCGCATGCGCGAGACCGGCGGCGGCATCATCGTCAACATGGCGTCGCTGTCTGGCGTCGCCGGCGTGGAGAAGTTCCCCGGCCTGGCGTCCTACAACGTGTCGAAGGCGGGCGTCATCGCACTCACCGAGGCGGTGGCGCTCGAGGGACGCGAGCACGGGGTGCGCTGTGTCTGCCTCAGCCCCGGGGCCGTCGATACCCAGATGCTGGAGCGCGCGGCGCCGCACCTGCACGCCGGCATGACCCCGGATGACGTGGCCACGATCGTCGAGTTCCTGGTCAGCGATGCGGCGGCCCCGCTGTCGGGCACCAACATCCCCATCAACAGCAACCGCTGATCCGGGGACCCACTGTTGGCCGGGCGCCGCGGGCGGCACCGGGTGGCATAGTGGGGCGATGGCC
>DATBEL010000023.1:0-15208 GCA_036276135.1 Candidatus Dormiibacterota bacterium | reverse complement strand
CGGAGATGTTCGTCTCCGCGCTGAACGACACCGCCATGGCCCTGCACGCCAACCCGCTGACCCTCGCGCTGATCGTGGTGCCGGTGGCCACCGAGCTGCCCGAGACCTTCAACAGCGTTCTCTGGGTGCGCAGTGGCGACGACAGCCTCGCCTTCGGCAACGTCGCCGGGTCGGCCGCGTTTCAGGCGTGCATCCTCGGGTTCCTGGGGCTCACCTTCACGCCGTGGCGCCCCGGGTTCAGCGGCATCCTCGGCGGCCTGCTCACCCTCGGCGTTGCAGTCGGCCTGCTGCTGCTGCTGCGCAACGGCAGCGCGCGCGGGCGCTGGCTTCTGCTTGCCGGCATCCCGTGGGTCGGGTACGTCGTCGCCGAGGTCATCAACGGCGGCCACCTCGGCGGCTGAGGCAGGCGCAGCGACGCGACCGCGACAATGGGCGCGCCGCGACCCGACGTGCGCGGACCACGATCAGGCGCGCGAGGAGGGAGTCAGATGAATCTCGAGGGGAAGGTCGCTGTTGTCACCGGCAGTGGTCGCGGCATCGGCCGCGCATACGCGCGTGCGCTCGCGCAGGCGGGGTGCGCGGTGGTCATCAACGACATCGATTCGGACGTGGCCGAGCAGACGGTCAGGGAGCTGACCGACGCCGGCCACCGGGCGGTCGCCGAGGTGGCGGCGGTGGGCAGCACCGACGCCGCCGAGCGCCTGGTGCAACGCGCCGTCGACAGCTTCGATGGCATCGACATCATGTGCACCAACGCCGGCATCCTGCGCGACAAGGTGCTCTGGAAGATGACCGACGAGGATTTCGACACGGTCATCGAGACGCACATGCGGGGCACGTTCACGTGCGCGCGCGCCGCGGCGGTGCGGATGCGCGAGCAGGGCCGTGGCGGCCGCATCGTGGTGGTGGCGTCGTGGGCCGGCCAGCGAGGCAACTTCGGGCAGACCAACTACGCCGGCGCCAAGGCGGGAATCGCCGCTTTCGCGCGCACCTGGGCGATGGAGCTGGCGCGCGCCGAGATCACCGTCAACGCCATCGTGCCCAACGCGCTCACCCGGATGATCGCCAGCATCCCCGGCATGGCGGAGATGGTCGACGCCGCGGAGAACGGTCAGCCGCTGCCCGACACGGTCCGCAAGGAGATGGGCATGGGCATGCCCGAGGACGTTGCACCGCTGCTGGTCTTCCTGGCCTCGGATGCCGCCAAGGACGTGACCGGGCAGTGCATCGGGCTTGGCGGCGACAAGCTGTCGCTGTGGTCGCACCCGCAGGAGATCCTCGCCGAATATCGCGACGGTGGCTGGACGGCCGACGCCATCGCCGAGGTGTGGCCGGCATCGTTCGGCATGCGACTGGAGACGTACGGCATCCCCTTCCTCGGCGGCGGAGGCTGAGCGGACCCGGGTCGAACCGATGAGCCTGCGCGACGCGCTGCTGGTGCTCGCAGGCGGCCTGGTCGCAGGCGTCGCCAACACCGTCGCCGGCGGCGGCTCGTTGCTCACCTTCCCGCTGCTGATCGCGCTGGGCCTGCCTCCGCTGGATGCCAACGTCACCAACACAGTGGGCATCGCCCCGGCGGCGGTCGGCGGCGTGCTCGGCTACCAGCGCGAGCTCGCCGGGCAACGGCAGCGGCTGATCTGCCTGTTGCCCTACGCGGTGGCCGGCGCGGTCGTCGGTGCAGTGCTGCTGCTGACCACGCCGGCCGGCGTGTTCACCCGGATCGTACCCGCGCTCATCGTGGTGGCCTGCCTCGTGCTGCTCGCGCAACGGCCACTCGCGCGCGCGCTGGACAAACAACGGCGCACCCGCTCGTCGCTGCTCCGCGCCGGCCTCTTCGTGACCGCCGTCTACGGCGGCTACTTCGGCGCTGCAGTCAGCGTCCTGGTGCTGGCGCTTTTCGCGGTCACCATCGACGACGCGTTGCAGCGGCTCAACGCGCTGAAGGTGCCGTTTGCGGGGGCGATGAACCTGGTGTCAGGGATCGCGTTCGCCATCTTCGGACCGGTGCACTGGGCGTACGTGCTCGCGCTGGCTCCGGCGACGCTGGTGGGCGGCCGGATCGGCGCGTCGGTGGCCCGGCGCGTGCCGGATCAACCGCTGCGCATCGCGGTTGTGGTGCTCGGGCTCGCCGCCGCGGCCTGGCTGCAGCTCACCCGCTGACGGGCATGGTCAGCCCGCCGGCGGCAGCGCCGGTGGAAACTCGGGCCCCGGTGGGAACCCGTCCGCCGGCGGCGCGCCTCCCCGCGGCCAGGCGGCGCTGAGCGGACGGGATTCGAGCATCAGCGCAAGCGCGTTGGCGACCACGGTCAGGCCCAGGGCGATGAGGATCAGGGTGAATCCCAGCGCTGCGTGGATGTTGAAGAAGGCGTCGATGGCGCCGCCGAGGCCGGCCGACTGCAGCGAGCCATTCGCTTCGCTGCTGCTGTCGAGCTTGCTGACAATGGCGGCATGGGCCGTCGAGTTGTTGACGACCACGAGAACGGCGGCGAGCAGCGCCGCTCCACCGGCCGCGAATCGCCCGGCGCGACCACGAAGAGCGCCCCCCAGGATCCCGACGACGACGAGCACCAGCGTCACCACCATGAGCGGCTGCACGCCGATGCCGAGCGGGGGCGTCGGCGCGGAGGGGGAGACCGCCAGCGGCGAGGTCGGCGTCGAGCTCGAGGTGGTCGGGCAGCCCGGGACGTCGACCTGCGCGGTCGGATCGCTGCCGGTCACCATGTTGAGCCCGCTGTAGTTGTAGAAGTCATATCCGTTCAGGGCCTGCAGGCAGGCGGCGGACACGGCGCCGCCGCTGTTGGCGGATCCACCGATGGACCCGAGGCTGCCGATCGCCGCGCTGGCCGCGGAGGTGTTGCACGACACCCCGATGAACGGCAGCAGGAAGCAGAGGGCAGCCAGCACCAGCAGGATCGGCGACGCGCCGCGCGTCGCCCTGTTGATGTCTGTGGGCATTCTCAGCGCTCCTTCCCGATGGCCGCTCGTGGCGCACTGTACGGCGTGGCCGCGGCCTGTGGGGTCAGCCGATCCGGTCGCCCGCACTGCAGTCGCCGTCGGGTCGCAGCAGGGCGACGCGCTCGGACCCGTGTTGATACGCGCCCACCACCAGGACCTCGCTGCGGACGCGCCCGACCTGGCGCGCGGGAAGGTTGACCACCGCCACCACCAGCGAGCCGATCAGCTGAGCGGGCGTGTAGTTGTCGGTGACCCGCGCCGAGGACGTGTGCTGACCCAGCTCGCCGAAATCGATGAGCATGCGGTACGCCGGGGGGCGTGCCTGCGGAACCGGCGCGCATTCGACAACGCGGCCGACGCGCATGTCGATCTCGAAGAAGCGTTCGCTGGGCACGACGCGCTCGGCCGCGGAGTCGCTCACCGCGCGAGTATCGGGCGCTGCCGCGAGCGCTGTCTATACTCGGCGCAGCCAACAGAGGGAGGCGACGCGTGCGTTTCGCGGGCCGTGTGCTCACCGCCGGGGCCGCTCTGGCCGTGCTGTCGTCGTGTGGCACACCGCCGCCGGATCCCGCCCAGCTGCTGCGTGACGCCAAGCAGACCGTCGACTCGGCGCCGTCGCTGCATTTCACGCTGACCAGCGCCAACGTCTCCGGTACCGGGACGCTGATCTCCGGCGGACAGGGTGTGGCCAAGCGACCCGACGGGTTCGCCGGCACCCTGACCGTGGTCGCCGCCGGGTTCACCGTCAGCGTCGAGGTCGTGTCGATCGGTGGTGTGTTCTATGCGCGCACCCCGTTGGGAAGCGGCTTCGACAAGACTGACCCGGCCCAGTACGGGTTCGGGGACCCAGGCAAGTTCCTCGATCCCACCAACGGCCTGTCCAGCCTGCTGAGGGACTGCGCCTCGCCGGCCAACGGCAATGGCGATCGCCTCAACGGCGAGCAGCTGGACGAGGTGACCTGCGCCATGCCCGGTGCACGCGTCGCTGCTCTCCTGACCAGCGCCGACCCCTCGCAGCCGGTGCAGGCCACCGTGGGAGTCGATTCCACGACGCATCAGCTGCGCAGGGTGGTCATGGTCGGGCCCTTCTTCGACAAGGCGCACCCGAGCACGTTCACCGTAATTCTCGACAACTACGGCCAGAACGTGACGATCACGCCCCCGGCCGGCTGAGGTGCGCACGCCCGCGGGGCCGGCCTCCCCGGGGGCCCGGCGCCGGCTTGGCTTTGCGGCCGCCGGCGTGCTGCTCGGGGCCGTCGACACGTACGTCGTGGTCATCGCGTTGCCCGCGATCATGGCGTCGGTCGGCATCGAC
Organism: Candidatus Dormiibacterota bacterium; assembly: GCA_036276135.1. GTDB lineage: Bacteria > Chloroflexota > Dormibacteria > Aeolococcales > Aeolococcaceae > Aeolococcus. Next base: position 10,938 of record DATBEL010000023.1, on the reverse strand, counting down.
CTCGCCCACCTGCAGGAGGCGGCGCCGATCATCAGCGGCTTCCTGCTCGGCTACGTTGCGGTGCTGCCGCTGCTCGGCCGCCTTTCCGACATCTTCGGCCGTGGACCGGTGCTGGCGTTCTGCCTGCTCGCGTTCGCCGCGGGGTCACTGCTGACCGCGTCGGCGAACACGCTCTGGGTCATCGTGGTCGGTCGCACTGTGCAGGGAGCAGGCGGCGGGGGGCTGGTGCCGGTGACGCTGGCGCTGGTGGCCGACCTGTGGCCGCCGCGCCGGCGTGGAGTCCCGCTGGGGGTTGTGGGGGCGGTGCAGGAGATCGGCAGCGTGGTTGGTCCGCTGTACGGCGCCGCATTGACCACGGTGAGCACGTGGCGCGCCATCTTCTACATCAACATGCCGCTCGCCGCGATCATCGCGGCAGGGGTGTGGGCGCCGGGCAGACGCTCGGCCGCCTCCCGCAGGCCGGATGGGCGTGCTGACGTCGCCGGCTGGGTCCTGGCGGTGCTGTTCGTCGTCGCCGCGGTGCTGGCGATCGCGTCGCCCCCGGCGTTCAGCGACAGCCTGACCATCGGCGTCGCCTTCGCGCCGCTCGTCGGCGGCGCGGGCCTCACCGCGCCGGTTGCGCTGGTGGCGCTGGTGAGCGCCGCGGCCTTCGTCGTGCGCGAGTTGACCGTGGCGCCCACGGTTCGCGCCGCGGTCCCGCTGCGCGGCATCGGACGGGCGTTGGGCCGCGTCGACTGGCCGGGCGCGCTGCTCATCGCCATCGTCCTTGGGGCGGTGGTGGTCGTGTTCGCCAGCGCCGACCCGGCCACCGGCGTGGTCGGCTCCTCGGCGCCGGTTCTGCTGCCTGTCGCCGCGCTGCTCACCGTGCTCTTCGTGGTCCGCGAGTTGCGCGTTGGCGACCCGCTCATCGACATCCGCGCGCTGCGCCACCGGGCGGCGGCAGGCTCGCTGCTCACCAGCCTGGCCGCGGGCGCGGCCTTGATGGCGGCGCTCGTCGACATCCCGGTCTTCGCTCGCGCCACCGTCGACCCCGATTCCCAGGTCCAGGCCGCGCTGGTGCTGGCCCGGCTGCTCGTCGCCGTCCCCCTGGGCGCGGTTGTCGGTGGTGTCCTCGCCGACCGGGTCGGGTATCGCGCGGTCGCGGGCGCGGGGCTGCTGATCGCCGGCGCCAGCTTCGTGCTGATGGCGGGCTGGAGCCAAACCACGCTCGCCGACGGCTTCGCCGCGACCGCATGGCTGCACCCCAGCGACCCGGTGCTGGTGGCCGCGGGGCTGGGCTTTGGGCTGGCCATCGTGCCGGTGACGGCCGCCATCCTCGGCGCCGTCCCGCCACGGCTGCATGGGGTGGCTGCGTCGCTCACGGTGGCCGCCCGGTTGGTGGGGATGCTGGCCGGCCTGTCCGTCCTGACCGCCGTCGGGCTGCGCCGTTTCTACAGTGTGCAGGCGATGCTGCCCCAGCCCATCACGCTCTGCCCCACCACCCCGTTGCACTGCCCGGCGTACGACGCGCTGGTCACCGGCGCAGTCGTCGACGAGCTCCACGTCATCTTCCTTGGGGCGGCCGCCTGTGCACTCGCCGGCGCGCTCCTGGCGGTGGCGCTGCTGCGCAATCCTGCCGAGCCACCTGTTCGGCTCGCGGTGGCGGCATGACCGCCGAGGTGCGCGAGCGCCCGCCGCCGCCCACTCGGGAGTCGATCATCGAGACCATCGCCGGGGCGGCGACAGCGGCGGGCGTCGAGATGTACCTGGTGGGCGGGTTCGTGCGTGACCGCCTGCTCGGCCGCGACGGCAAGGACATCGACCTGCTGGCAGTCAACGACGACGGCATCGCCGTGTTGGCGGAGGTTGCCCGACGGCTGGGCTGGGCGCCGCCGCAGCGTTTCGAGCGCTTCGGCACCGGCCACGTCCGCGGCGGCGACTTCATCGTCGAGGTGGTGCGCGCCCGGGCCGAGAACTACGACGCGAGCTCACGCAAACCCGACGTGCGCCCGGGCACCCTCGAGGACGACATCTGGCGCCGCGACTTCACCGTCAACGCGCTCTGCCAGACGTTCGACGGGCTGGTCATCGACATCACCGGCCGGGGGCTGCACGACCTGCGCAACGGAGTGCTGCGCACCCCGCTCGATCCCGAGGTGACCTTCAGCGAGGATCCGCTGCGCATGTTCCGGGCCGCGCGTTTCGCGGCGCAGCTCGGTTTCAGCACCGCGCCCGGGCTGACCACCGCGATGGGGGTGATGGCGGCGCGGTCGCAGATCCTCAGCGCGGAGCGCGTCGCCGAGGAGTTGCGGCGGCTGCTGCTGGCCGGCCGTCCCCGGGCCGGCCTCGAGCTGCTCCGCGACGGCGGGCTGCTCTCCGTCTGGTTGCCCGAGCTCGAGGCCATGGTCGGCGTCGAGCAGGGTGGCTTCCACATCTACGACGTGTTCGACCACAGCGCTCACACGGTCGCGGACGCACCGGCCGACCTGGTAACCCGGCTCGCCGCGCTGCTCCACGACGTCGGCAAGCCGCCCACCCACGCACGCGATGCACACGGCAAGCACACCTTCTACGACCACCCGGCGGTGGGCGCGGCCATGGCCAAGGCTTTGCTCACGCGATTGCGATTCAGCAACGACGAGGTGGCCGCGGTGGCGTTGCTGGTGCGCCACCACCTCCGCCCCATCCAGTACCGGCCGGACGAGTGGACCGACTCAGCGGTACGCCGCCTGGTGCACGACATCGGCGATCAGCGCCTGCGGCTTCTCGACCTCGCCCGCGCCGACACACACGCATCGTCCTTTCCCGATACCGACGCCATCGACGAGCTCGAGCAGCGCATGTCGCGACTCGACGCCGGCGGCGAGGTGTCACGGTTGCGACCAGCACTGAACGGGAACGACATCATCCGCCTCGCCGGTGGACGCCCCCCGGGCCCGTGGGTCGGCCGGGTGACGCGCGCCCTCGAGGAGGCGGTTCTCGACGGGGCGATCCCCGCCGCCGACGCCGCGGCCGCACAGAGATGGCTGGACGATCATCGCGACCTGTTCGAGGAGTGATCAGTCGCCGCAAATGGCTCGCATCGGGGGACGGTAGACTACGCGGCTCATGCTGAACCGACTGCGCTTCGTCAAGCGCCTGGCCATCGACCTGCCGCGGCAGGCGCGCCTCGCCTACTGCCTGGTGCGCGACCCGCGGGTATCGCGGCGAACCAAGCTGACGTTCGCTGCCGCCATCGGCGTCATCGTGACACCGTTCATCGACATCCCCGCTTCGATCCCGGTGGTCGGTGAGATCGACATGCTGGCACTGTCGATGCTGGCGCTGCGACTCTTCATAGCCGCGTGCCCTGACGACGTGGTTTCCAATCTGCAGCAACAGATTCTCGAGGGCAACAGCGTGTTCGACGAGGACCTGCGCAACGGCGAGCGCATCGCCACCGCGATCGCGGGGCGGTTCAAGCATGATGACGGCGTGGCGGTTGAACATCAGACAGCGCTCGACGAGCAGACGCCCGCGTCCGTCGCCGGCGAGCGGGTCACGGGGGTCGGTGCGTGAAGGTGCTGTTCGTCAAGGAGGTCCCGGGGACCGCGAAGGCCGGGGACGTCAAAGAGGTCTCGCCCGGCTACGCACGCAACTACCTGCTTCCGAAGAGGATCGCCGTGACGGCCGACGATCGCATGGTCGAGCAGATCAAGCAGAAGGAGGAGGCGGTGCGTCGCCGTGCCGAGAAGGCGCTCAATGAGGCACGCGACGCCGCGGCTCGACTGAAGAAGCTGACCGTGACCATCTATGCGAAGACCGGCGAGGGCGGACGTCTCTTCGGTTCGGTCACCAACGCCGACATCGCCACGCAGCTCAAGCGTGAGGCCGGCCTGGACCTCGACAAGCGGAAGATCGAGGTCGATCCCCCGATCAAGTCGCTCGGTCCGCACGAGGTCACCGTTCAGTTGCACACGGAGGTCAGTGAGACACTGCGCGTCGTCGTCGCCGCCCAGTGACCACCCAACCCATCGCCGACGCCGCTGTCAACGTCACCGGCACCATCTCGTCGGGACGCGTCCCGCCCAACGACCTCGGCGCTGAGCGCGCCGTGCTCGGCTCGCTGATGATCGACCCGGCGGCCGTCGCCGAGATCCGCGACATCCTCGAGCCCGAGGACTTCTACGCCGAGCGTCACGCGCACATCTACCGCGCCGCGGTGGCGCTCGCCGACCGGGGCGACCCGATCGACGAGGTCACCCTGCAATCGCAGCTCGAGCGCGGGCCGGGCCTGGGCCGCGCCGGCGGCCTCGACTACATCTCCGAGCTGACCCTCGAGGTGCCCACCGCCGCGTCGGTGCGTCACTGGGCCGAGATCGTCATCAACCACGCGCTGCGCCGCCGCCTGATCGCGGCCGGTGGTGAGGTGGCGCGGCTGGGCTTCGACAATGGGATCACCGCGGTGGACGCCATCGAATCGGCCGAGCAGCGCATCTTCCACATCAGCCAGATGCGCCGGGGCAGCGAGGCGATGCACATCGCCAAGCTGGTCCACGACACCTGGGAGATGCTCGAGGAGCGGCTGCAGCGCAAGCAGCTGATCAACGGCGTCCAGACCAACTTCGGCAGGCTCGATACGCTCACCCAGGGGCTGCAACCCCAGGAGTTGATCATCCTTGCGGCCCGCCCCTCGGTGGGCAAGACGTCGTTCGCGCTCAACATCGCGCGCAACGCGGCGGTGCTGGCCCGGGTCCCCGTGGCCATCTTCTCCCTCGAGATGAGCCGGCAGGCGCTGGCCCAGCGGCTCATCTGCAGCGAGGCCGCGGTGAACTCGCACGTCCTCCGCTCCGGCCAGGCCAGCCAGCTCGACTTCCAGCGCATCGCCGCGGCCATGGACAAGCTGACCCAGGCGGAGCTGTGGATCGACGACACCCCGCGCCTCTCCATCGCCACCCTGCGCGCCCGGGCGCGGCGCATGAAGTCGCAGCACGGCATCGGGCTGCTGATCATCGACTACCTCCAGCTCATGCACGGAGGCCGCCAGGAGTCGCGCGTCCAGGAGGTGTCCGACATCTCCTCGGGCCTCAAGGCCATCGCCAAGGAGCTCGAGGTGCCGGTCCTGGCGCTCTCGCAGCTCTCGCGGGCCAGCGAGCAGCGCAACGACAAGCGCCCCCAGCTCTCCGACCTGCGCGACTCCGGTTCCATCGAGCAGGACGCCGACGTCGTCCTCTTCCTCTACCGCGAGGGCATGCACAAGCCCGACATCGACCGCAACCGCACCGAGCTCATCGTGGCCAAGAACCGCAACGGCCCCGTCGACGACATCGAGCTGATCTTCAACCCCGAGCAGACGACCTTCCGCGAGCCGTATCCCCACAACGAGTAACAGCAGGCGCTTGCACCAATCGTCGCTTGTGCGCAGAGAGGCCTAAGAAGCCGGGGCGGGGCAGCATCACTTCGGTCGCTTGTCCTCGCGGCCGCTTCGGAGCCCCTCGGCTGCGCCGAGTGGGTCTCCTCGCTGCTGCGGATGCTCCCTCCGTGACGCTGCCCCGCCCCTCTTGTTGCGCCTCATGCAATCGATGAGTGTGCCGCCCCGGCGCTGCCCTGAGAGGCTGAACCTCGCGGACGCTCCTGCGTGACGCTGCCCGCCCTGTCATCACTGCCGTCTGCGGATTGATGGGAGCGCCGTGCCAGTGCTGTCGTGAGAGGCTGGACCTAGCGGGAGGGTGGGGCCGTTCGCGGAGGGAGCATCCGCAGCAGCGAGGAGACCCACTCGGCGCAGCCGAGGGGCTCCGAAGCGCCCGCGAGGACAAGCGACCGGAGCGAATGGCCCCGCCCTCCCGCGTTTTCCACAACCTGTCCCCAGGAAGTCCTCTTCGGTAACGCTTCTCCGACCACTTTTGTGGCGAGCGTAATGATTTTTTGACGGGGGTCGTTAACATGGGTGACGGACCTCCGACGGACCGACGGGATCGGTACGACGGTGGTTGAATTGTGCGTGTGAGGAGATCGATGCCGACGATTCGCGCCATCCTGGGCTCCAAGTGGCTGCGCATCGGCGGCACGCTTGCCGGCATCGCCTTCCTGGTGCACAACGTCGACATGGGGAAGGCCGGCTCGAGCCTGGTCAACGTCGATTGGCGCTGGGCCTCTCTCGCGCTGTTCCTGACCGCCATCGCGTGCCTGGCCTCGGTGTTCGAGTGGGGCATCCTGCTGCGCAGCAGCGCAGGGCTCGGCGCCAGCAACCGCGCGGTGTCGGGGGCTCACCACCAGAAGAGCCTGTTCAGCTGGACGCGCCTCTCCTCGTCGTACCTCCAGAGCCTCTTCTTCAGCCAGCTGCTCCCCGCCGGCGTCGGTGGTGATGCGATGCGGACCGTCGAGATGGGCAAGGTGGTCGGCCATGGCAAGATCCTGGCCTCGCTGGCCGGGAGCCGGATGGCCGGGACGCTGGGGATGGCCTGCTGGGGCCTCGCTGCCGCCGTGATCCTCCGCGGCTGGATCGGCGTCGGGTCTCTGGTCGGCGCGTGCGTCTTCGCCGCGGTGATGATGCTGGCCTGGGTCGCCGCCCTGGCCGCCGACCGCATCATGGGCCGCCACTTCTTCGAACGCAGCTCACGTGCATTCCTGCGCACGCTGCACGCGTTCGGCCAGACCTTCTCCGGTTACCGCCGCCACCCCCACGCGATAGTGCAGTGCATCCTGGTCGGCGCCGCCGGCTGGGGGGTCAACATCATCGCGCTCGACCTCTTCGCCAGGGCAATCGGCGTCGACATCAGCTGGACGGTCTTCGCCGTCGCCATCCCGATCACCCTGGTGGCCACCCTCACCCCGTTCTCGGTGAACGGCCTGGGGATCCGCGAGGGCGTCCTGGTCGGGATGCTCGCCCACGCGGGGGTCTCGAGCGGCCACGCCGCGGCCATGTCGGTCCTGGTCGACATCCAGATGCTCCCCTTCGGGATCATGGGCGCGATGCTCTGGATGCGCCATCGCCGTCGCACCGTCGCCGCCCCATCGCTGGATGAGGTGGCCGCGGCCGAGTCGGCTGCCGCGGACGCGTTGATCTCAGTCGGCGCCTGAGGCAGGAGGCCGTCCCGCCGGCGCACGCGGTCTTCTCCGGTCTGAAACGAGGCGCAACGCGTCGTTGACGGTTCGGCTGCATCGATCTTGCAGCCCATACACTCGGGATGCCCATGACCGGTCACCTGAGCGACTTCCTGGCCACCCACGCCGAGCGGGTCGCCGACGTGATGCGACGTGCCAACGCCGAGGCTGAAAGCCGCCGGTCGAACCGTGAGGACCACGGGCCGCGCCAGTTCATCAACGCCGTCATCGTCGCCCTGACCGCGGACGATCTCCGCCCGATGATCGCCTTCTCGGACCTCTCCGGCGAGAAGCCCGCCGGCATCGAGCACCGCCTCGACGGTGCGCTCGTCCGGCTCGCCGCCCTGCGCCGGGCAACGTTCGTGGTGGCTGTGGAGGAGGTGGACGAGCCGGCCCGGCTCAGCTTCACCGAGAACGCCGCGGACGAGCTGGCCGGCGTCGGCCGGCGGCTGGCCAACTCCGTGGCCGGCGTGCTGGCCGTCCGGCTCAACTCGGTGACCAGCTCGAGCACGGCCCGGGGCACCTCGATGAGCATCACCATGCACGAGCTGCGCCGGCCGTTGACCATCCTCAACAGCTATGGACAGCTGCTCTCCACGGGAATGCTCGGACAGCTTCCCGAGACCGCGATGGTCGCCATCGAGGGGATCACCGCGAGCACGGAAATGATGGTCCGCATGGTCAACGCGATCGCCGAGGTGTCGCGCCTCGAGGATCCCGACGACCGGCTCAACTTCGAGGTCATCTCGATCGACGAGATCGTCACCGGCGCGGTCGACCACGTCAGCATGGAGGCCAAGCTGCGTGACACGGTCATCGAGACCGACCTCGCCAACGGGGTCACCATCCGTGGGGACCGGCGCCGCCTGACGCTGGCGGTGACCAACATGGTCGGCAACGCGGTCAAGCACGGGCCGCCGGGCTCGACGATCAGCGTTCGCGCCTTCGGCGACGAATCGGGGGCGCACTTCTCGGTGCGCGACCAGGGCCAGGGCTTCCCCAACGAGGATGCCAGCCACCTCTTCGACAAGTACTTCCGCTCCGTCGCCGAGCGGCAGCGCAAGGTGCCCGGCAGCGGCCTCGGGCTGTTCATCGTGAAGACCGTGGCTGAACGGCACAATGGCACCGTCTCGGCGCGCTCCGCTCCCGGCGAGGGAGCCGAGTTCGAGATGATCATCCCGATCCACCAGTAGAGACGGGCGGCGAGCCGGCGCTGCGCAGCCCGCGGAGCGCAGCCATGACGTCACCCGGCGCGACCCGCCGCGAGCGCGACTCGATGGGCGAGTTCGACGTCCCCGCCGACGCCTACTACGGCGCCACCTCGATGCGCGCGGAGCGGAACTTCCCGATCAGCGACCTGCGCTTTGACCGCGGCTTCATCCGCGCTCTCGGTCTCATCAAGCAGGCCGCCGCCGCGGTCAACGAGGAGCTCGGCCTGCTGGACGGCGACCTCGCCCGCGCCATCGGTGACGCGGCAGGGGAGGTGGCCGACGGTCGCTTCGACGACCAGTTCGTGGTCGATGTCTTCCAGACCGGCAGCGGCACGTCCACCAACATGAATGCCAACGAGGTGATCAGCAACCGGGCCATCGAGGCGCTCCGCGGCGAGCGGGGTTCACGCACCCCGGTGCACCCCAACGACCACGTCAACCTGGGCCAGTCGAGCAACGACGTCATCCCCACGGCGATCCACGTGGCGGCGGCGGTGGGGATCAAGGACGAGCTGCTGCCCGCCCTGGAGGTTCTCGAGGCCTCGCTCCGCGGCAAGGCCGAGGAGTTCTGGCCGGTCATCAAGACGGGCCGCACCCACCTCCAGGACGCCACGCCGATCCGCCTCGGCCAGGAGTTCCTCGGCTATGCCGGCCAGGTCGAGCGCGCCCGGCGGCGCAGCCAGCAGGCGCTCGCCGAGCTCAGCGAGCTGGCCCTGGGCGGCACCGCCGTCGGCACCGGGGTGGGAACTGCGGTCGACTTCGCCAGGCGGGTGATCGAGCGGCTGTCGCGATCCACCGGGGTGGCCTTCATGGAGAGTGGCAACCACTTCCAGGCGCAGGCCACGCTGGACAACGTCGTCGCGGCCAGCGGCGCGTTGCGGAGCGTGGCGGTGTCGCTCTACAAGATCGCCAGCGACGTCCGGTTGATGGGCTCAGGGCCGCGCGCCAGTTGGGCGGAGATCGAGATCCCGGCCGTGCAACCGGGGTCCTCGATCATGCCGGGCAAGGTCAACCCGGTCATCGTCGAGTCGGTGACCATGGTCGCGGCCCAGGTGATCGGCAATGACGCGACGGTCGCGTTCGCCGGCGCGGCGGGGTCGTACCTCGAGCTCAACGTGATGATGCCGGTGGCGGCGTACAACCTCCTGCAGTCGGTCGCGCTGCTCGCCAGCAGCGCGCGCAACCTCGCCACCCAGTGCATCGACGGCCTGCGCGCCACCGAGAGGGGGCCGGCGGCCGTGGAGCGTGGCCTGATGACCGGCACCGGCCTGACCACGCGGATCGGCTATGACGCCACCGCAGCGATCGCCAAGGAGGCGTACGCCACCGGCCGCACCGTGCGCGAGGTCGCCCGCGAGAGAACCGACCTCACCGAGGACGAGTTGACCGAGCTGCTCGACCCCCAAGCGATGACGGAGCCCAGGCAGTCGCCCTCAAATTGACGTGCGTGTCAATTAGACTGAGACGCGATGGAGGCGGCGACGCTCTGTGTCGTGGGGGCGGGGGCGATGGGTGCGCAGATCGCTCACCAGGCGGCTGTCCACGGCTTGCCCGTTCGCCTCTACAGCCGCAGCCAGGAGCGACTGGACGGCGCCACCGCGCAATGTGGCGGCCTGCTCCGCAAGCGCGTCGAGAAGGGCAAGCTGGCCGCCGCTGACTGCGAGGCCGCCCTCGAACGGGTCCAGACCACCACCGACCTGGCCGCCGCCGCAAGCGGCGCCTCGGTGATCATCGAGACTGTCGCCGAGGACCGTGACGCCAAGCGCAGGGTCCTCGAAGCTGTGGGCGAGTGTGCCGCCGCCGACGCCGTGATCGGCACCAACAGCTCGACGCTGCCGTCCTCCCTCTTCGCCGACGTCGTCCCCAACGCGGAGCGGCTGCTCAACGTCCACTTCATGAACCCCGCCATGGTCATGCCGCTCGTGGAGGTGGTGCGCGGCGCCCACACCTCCGAGGCGACAGTCCTCGCCGCCATCGAGTTCGCGCGGTCGATCGGCAAATCCCCAGTTCTCGTCGAGCGTGAGAGCTTCGGCTTCGTGGCCAACCGCATCCTCTTCATCGCCATGCAGGAGGCGTTCTCGCTGGTGGAGAACGGCTACGTCTCCGTGGAGGACTGCGACCTCGCGGTACGCAACGGCCTCGGCTGGCCGATGGGCCCGTTCGAGATCGCCGACCTGGTGGGCCTCGACGTCACTCAAGCGATCCTCGAGGAAGGCCGCCGCCAGACCGGCGAGCAACGCTGGTCCCCGCCAGCCCTGCTGAACGACCGCGTGGCCCGCGGCGAGCTGGGCCGCAAGAACGGCCAAGGCTTCACCGTCCCCAGCTGACCCGGGCCCGGGGAAGCGTCCACCGGGCCTAGAACTACCCCTGCCGACCCAGGGAGCCGGCCAGCGGCGGAGGCACAGGCATCAGAGGGAATGTGCCGCGCAGCGAGGAGACGAGCCGCGCAGCGGGTTGGCTCGGAGCGTCAGCGCGGCTTTGACCGAAGGTGCCTGTGCCTCCGCCGCTGGCCGGCCGTTCCCTGTCGCTCACACCTTCTGCCGGCAACTCCGACAAGTCCCCTCAATGGTCAAGTCGACGCTGCGCACCTGGAACCCGTGCTGCCGCGCCACCCTGCCGGGAAAGTCGTCGAGGAAGTCGCTGGGAAGGTTCTCGATGCCCCCGC
>DATBEL010000022.1:0-2565 GCA_036276135.1 Candidatus Dormiibacterota bacterium | reverse complement strand
GCTCGGGAAGCGTTGTCGCTGACGCCGCCAGACGACGACGTCACCCGAGCCTCAGCCGGCGCGCTGGCCGGGCTCGCCTCGTGGACCACCGGCGATCTCGCCGGCGCTCACGCCGCCTACACCCAGACCGTCGCAGGGCTGGCAGGCGTCGGACTCCTCGCCGACGTCCTCGGCTGCTGCATCACCCTCGGCGACATCCGCCGCACCCAGGGGCAACTCAGTGACGCCATGCGCACCTACCAGTGGGCCGTGGACCTGGCAGCCCCGAACTCGGTCGGCGTGCCCTTGCAGGGAACGGCTGACATGCACGTCGCGATGGCGGAGGTGCTGCTCGAGCGCGATGATCTCGCGGCTGCCGCGGAACACCTGGCCATCAGCGAGCGTCTCGGTGAGCACAACGGGCTGCCGCAGAACCCGTACCGGTGGCGGGTCGTCACGGCCCGGCTGCGGGAAGCCGAAGGCGAACTTGACGTCGCACTTGAGCTGCTCGACGAAGCAGTCCGCGTCTATGCCGGCGACTTCTCCCCGAACGTCCGGCCGGTTCCCGCGGTTCGGGCACGGCTACGGCTCCGGCGCGGCGAGCTGAGCCACGCCGAGGCGTGGGCCCGTGAACGGCACCTGTCTGCCGGCGACGAGCTGTCGTACCTGCGCGAGTACGAGCACCTCACCCTCGCACGGCTCCTCCTGGCGCGGTATCACGCCGAGCGGGACGACTCCGCGTTCGACGAGGCACTCGGTCTCCTCGAGCGGCTACTGACCGCGGCCGTGGGAGGTGAGCGGGGCGGCAGCGTCATCGAGGTCCTGGTCCTGCAGGCGCTGGCTCATCATGCCCGGCGGGATGTGCCGGCAGCCCTCAGCGGGCTGCAGCGCGCGGTGACGCTCGCCGAGCCGGAGGGCTACGTGCGCGTGTTCGCTGACGAGGGGGCGCCGATAGCGGGCCTGCTGAAGACCCTGACCGAGCGGGAAGCCGCCCGCGGCTACGTCCGCCGCGTGCTGGCCTCGGCGCTGGGGACGGAGCATCGACCCCCGGATGCGACGGCGCTGGTCGAGCCGCTGAGCGCCCGCGAGCTCGATGTGCTCCAGCTACTCGGCACCGACCTCTCCGGGCCCGACATCGCCCGCGAGCTGTTCGTGTCGCTGAACACCCTGCGCACGCACACCAAGAACATCTACTCCAAGCTCGGCGTGACCAGCCGCCGGGCCGCTGTCCGCCAGGCGCACAACCTCAACCTGCTTTCCGGCCACCGCCGCAGCTGACCAGCAGACGCGGCCCACGCGCGCTCGCCTGACGCTGCCTCCTACCGATATGTCGGGATTACGGGATGTCCCGCTGCTGACCGACTCACTCGCGACGCCGACCCGTCAGATCACTACGCCGCTCACCACATGTGGTGATGACAGCTCACCACATCGACGGCCACTATGCCAACCGTCACACCGATGAGCCGCAACCGCGGACCGGGAAGCGAGGGAGGCGACCAGCATGAACGATCTACTGACCGGCCAGGATCTCGGTGCGGGGCGGTACGAGATCCGCGTCCAGGGACACCTCGCGACCCGCTGGGCCGCCTGGTTTGACGGCATGAGCCTCACCGCTCAGGACGACGGCACCACCGTCATCCACGGCAGCATCGCCGACCAGTCCGCACTCCACGGCCTGCTCCGCAAGCTCAGCGACATCGGCTTGCCGCTCATCTCCGTCACTCCCACCGCACCCGACAAGCCCGCTACGCCCCGCACGACCCACCCCAGCCGACCCACCCACCCTCAGAGGAGCACGACATGACCACCGACATCCACACCGTCCGCACCACCGACATCCACACCGCCCGCACCACCGCGGGCGCCAGGCGGTCCACCTCGCGCCGCCGCATGGACCCGATGAGGAAGGTCTCGCTGGCCGCCGGCGTGCTGTACCTGATCACGTTCGTGTCCATCCCCACCCTCGCGCTGTACAAGCCCGTGAAGGATCACGTCGGCGCCTTCGTCCTGGGCACCGGCAGCGACACCGGCGTGCTGTGGGGCGCTCTCTCCGAGGTCATCGTCGGCCTGGCCGGCATCGGCACCGCCGTGGTGCTGTACCCGGTCATCAAACGAGTCAGCCGGACCGCCGCCCTCGGACTCGTCACCGCCCGTGTCCTGGAAACCAGCCTCATCTTCGTCGGCGTGATCAGCGTGCTCTCGATCATCACCCTGCGAACCCACGTCGCCGGCACCGCCGGCGTGGACTCGGCCTCACTCGTCACGACTGGCCACAGCCTGGTCGCGGTCTACAACTGGACGTTCCTGCTCTCGCAAAGCCTCATGCCCGTCGCCTGCGACCTGCTTCTAGGCTACGCGCTGTACCGGTCTAGCCTCGTGCCCCGCATCCTCCCGATCGTCGCCTTCGTCGGCGCCCCGCTGCTCCTCGCCTCCGACATCGCGGTCTTCTTCGGCGCCTACGCCCAGGTGTCCCCGCTCGCCGCTCTAGCCGCGCTCCCGATCGCCGCGTTCGAGTTCACCCTCGGCATCTGGCTGGTCGTCAAGGGCTTCAAGCCGACGCCGCTGACCTCCATCGGCGCCCCG
>DATBEL010000021.1:0-38390 GCA_036276135.1 Candidatus Dormiibacterota bacterium | reverse complement strand
GACGGGCTGAACGTCGCGAAATGAAGCCTCTCGCCGCTGACCGGCGTCCGCTGGGGGGAGAGCGCGCTGGCGATGAGCGTCGAACTGCTGGTTCCGCTATTGGCGATGCTCGTCAGGGACGCGACCACGGTGACCGTGTTGCCAGGCGTGACCGATGGTGGAGTGACCCGCTGCACGCAGCCGCGGCCGGTGGCGGTCCAGGTCGCGTTGCTGAACTCCTCCTGGGTGTAGTACCGCCCCGATCCGATCAGCTGGTTGTACTCAGTGGTCAGCGGCCTGGTGGCGTCGGTGTTGCCGAGAGGAGCACCGTACAGGTTGGCGCAGAGGTCGCCGATCTCGTTCCCCGCGGTGTCGGTCCACCCATTCGCCAGCGGGTCCGTGATCGCCTCGCTGAGCTGGTGGCTCACCGTGTCGACGGCCCCGTCGGCAAGAGGGTCACCGTTGGGGGACTGACCGGTGGTGCAGACCTGTGCCGTCGGGTACGGCACCACCGCGTAGAGAACGGTGGTGCCGGCCTGCGCGTAGCTGCTGTGATAGCCGCACAGCGACGACACGGAGCACGAGGTGGGGCTGGTGCAGGCCTCGACGCCCGGCGGCAGGAACACCACGTAGAGATGGGCGAGGTCGAGCGGTGGTGAAGGGCTCTGCGCATGAAGGGTGCGGTTGACCTCGGTCTGCACCTGCAGGTAGCTCAGGCACGTCGAGTAACCGGGGTCGGGAAAGCAGCCTGCCATGGGCAACGCCGCGATATCTGTCATCCGACCACCGAATGTGAACGGCCCGGTCGTGGGCGGACTGCCGCGGTAGAGCGGATTGGTGCCGTACACGTTGCCAACCTGGCTGTTCGACGCCACATTGCCCAGGTAGCCATCGATGATGTTCTGGTAGCTGGCCGGGAACGCGGTGCCGGTCGACCAGTACAGCGAGCTCACCGTGTCGTTACCCGGGAGTGTGGCTGTTCCCATCTCGGGACCGCCGTGGTTCACCAGCGGCGGCGCGCACGTCGGGCAGACCCGCGTCTCCCCGCCGGCGCCGGGTTTGAGGCTTCCCGCCAGTTCCAGCCAGGACACCGTCGGGTACCAGAAGAACCCGTTGTCGAACTGCGGGTTGCCCATCGCCTCGGCCCAGTTGGAAACGTTGATGATGCCCGTGCCGGAGCCCTGGTCGTTCTCCTCCATAACGGTGATATAGCCGTTCCCGGTGGCCATGTTGACGTGCGAGATGTCGGTGACCACAGCCGTGTGACCGGACGGGTCGGCGTTGGGGTTGGCCGCGCCGCCCGACAGGCTGACGACGTCACCGGGGTGCGGAACGTTGCCGACGGACGGGGTACCGACCGCGATCGACGGAAACCATGCATGGTTGTTGGCGACGAACACGCCGCCGTTGCCCGGGGCGGCGCGCAGGCCGTACGCCTCCCACATGAACCGCGTGCTCAACTCCACGCACTGGAAGTCCGATTCGAAGGGATCGTTGCTCCAGCTCATGTTCTCGGTGGGACCGCACGCGTACACGCTGTCGAACGACGGCCCGAGGTTGTAGCCCCACACCGTCCTGCCGCCGACGACCCCGGACACCGAGGCGCAGAAGCCGGCGCCGCCGCCCTGGCCGACGGACGCATCGGCGGGAACGCTGGCGGTGCGAAAGTCGCGTGTCCCCACCGTCCCGGGCGCGGCGATGGACGGAGGACTGGCCGCAGAGCCGGGCATCGGCGCGAACACCCCGACCACGGAGACAAGGGCGGCAGCCAGCGCCAGTGCTCGCAGCGAGCGGCGCGCCGACGTCAAGTCTGGGAGCACTGAGGACCACCGTGGGCACAGTTGACAGGAACGGTGTCAATTGAGCCGCGGAAACGCCCCAGGAGGGCTCACCGCAATGCAAAGAATCGGTAACGAACTGGGAACCGAGATCGCGAAGCCGTTGCGAAACGCGATTACTTCTTGGCGGCCTGGTAGTAGGGATTCGCACCCTGGGCGTGGTCGGTTGTGTCGCGCACCTCGTGGATGTCGGGAAAGGTGTCGAGAATGGCGGCGCGCACTCCCTGACCGAGCGTGACCGCCGCCATTCCGCAGCCCTGGCAGCCGCCGCCCATGTGAATGAACGCGACGCCGCCGGCGACGTCGAGCAGGTCGATGTGGCCGCCGTGCGTCGCCACCGACGGGTTGATCTCCTCGTCGAGCAGGCGCTGAACGGCCTCGGCAAGGGGATCGAGCCACAGCGGGTTGGGGTTCTCCACGCGCACCGCCCCCCCGGGGAGTTGGGCGTCCAGCGTGATCCCGTCCAGGTACGGCGCTGACTCGAGCGGGACGTGTACCTGGATGCCCTCCGGGCCGGTCACCACGAGGTCGCCCTGCCGCTCCTCGCCCGGTGTCACCAGCTGCATGTCGTAGACGAAGGCGCCGTTCTCGCGCCCGGTGATGGCGATGCGCAGGCCGGCATCTGGTTGCCTGCGGTTGGCGCGCACCTCGCCGATGCGGGTGATCGCTGCCGCCGTCGCGCCGATCCGTGGTTCCTTCATCACGCGTAGTGTCGCCAAATGCCCCGCGTCCTGCTCGTTCTGCCCACCTCCACCTACCGCGCCGGCGCCTTCCTGAACGCGGTGGACGCGATGGGGATCGACTGCGTCATCGCCTCCGACCAGGCACCAACCCTGGCCGGGCTGATGACCGGACGCGTGCTGGCGCTCGACCTGGACAGCCCCCAGCGGGCGGCGGCGACGGCGGTGGGGTTCGCCCGGGAGTGGCCGGTGGACGGGGTCGTCGGAGTCGACGAGGCGTCGGTGGTCACCGCGGCACACATCGCAGCTGCGCTGGGCGTCGTCCACAACCCGGCGGCGGCGGTGGCGGCGACCCGCGACAAGCGACTGCTGCGCGCGCTTCTTGCCGGGGGCGGAGTGCCGCAGCCCGGGTGGGTGGAGGTACGCGGCGATCCGGCCGGGACGGCAGCGGTGGCCGCCGCGCGGGCCGTCGGCCTGCCTGCCGTGGTCAAGCCGGTCGACATGGCGGCCAGTCGCGGGGTCATCCGGGCCGACACCGTCGGTGAGCTGGCCACCGCCATCGGCCGCGTCGATGCCCTCCTCCGCCGTCCCGACCTCTGCGGACCGGAGGGGGATCCGCCCCTGCTCGTCGAGCGGTTCACCGAGGGCGCCGAGATCGCCGTCGAGGGCCTCCTCCGCGGCGGCGCCCTGACAGTGATCGCCGTCTTCGACAAGCCCGACCCGCTCGATGGCCCGTTCTTCACCGAGACCCTGTACGTGACGCCGTCGCGCCACCCCGCGCAAACGCTGGCGCAGGCGATCGCTGTCACCTCCGCCGCTGTCGCCGCCATCGGCCTGGTCGAGGGCCCGATCCACGCCGAGCTGCGGTTGCGCCCTGCGGGCCCCGTTCTCATCGAGGTGGCGGCGCGGTCGATCGGGGGACGCTGCTCGTCGGCGCTGCTGATCCGGGACGGCGACACCGAGATGACGCTCGAAGAGCTGATCCTGCGGCACGCATGCGGCCTGCCGCTGGGCGAACCGCGACTCGCTCCCGGCGCCGCCGGGGTGCTGATGCTGCCGGTGCCCGAGTCGGGAGTGCTTCGCGGCGTCAGCGGCACCGCCGAGGCGACCGCCGTTCCCGGGGTGACCGGCGTGGAGCTGACCATCCCCGTCGGGCAGGCGGTCGAGGCGTTGCCCGAGGGAGACCGCTACCTGGGGTTCGTGGTTGCCCGGGGCGAGCACCCCGCGGCGGTGGAGTCGACCCTGCGCAGCGCATGGGCGCTGATCCACACCGACATGGAGAGCATCCGTCCAGCCACGCCGACGTCATCGCCGGCGGAGTAGCGCTCAACAGCAGACGGCACGGTTTATGGTGGCGGTGATGGTGGACGACGCTGTGGTTGTCGAGGCATCCGGGCGCGAGCTGGCGATCACCAGCCCCGGCAAGGTGTTCTTCGCCCAGCGGGGTGACACCAAGCTCGACCTCGTCCGCTATTACCAGGCGGTCGAGGAGGCGCTGCTGCGGGCCATGAGAGGACGGCCGGTGCTGCTCCAGCGCTTCCCCAACGGTGCCGGAGGGCCGTCCTTCTTCCAGAAGAGGGTGCCGGACTCCCATCCCGAATGGCTGCAGACGACCATCGTCAGCACCCCGAACGGAACCACCTCGCAGGCGCTGGTCGCGGCCGACCTCGCCCACGTGTTGTGGGCGGTGAACCTCGGCTGTCTCGGTTTCCATGTGTGGCCGGCGCAGGCCGCCGACCCCGAGCACGCCGACGAGCTGCGCATCGACCTCGACCCGGGGCCGGGGGTGACATTCGCGATGGTGCAGGAGGCTGCGCATGAGGTGCGCGCCCTGTTCGACGAGCTCGGCGTCACAGCCATGCCCAAGACCACCGGCAACCGCGGCATCCACGTCTACATGCGCCTGCAGCCGCGTTGGACCTCGTACGAGGTGCGTTCGGCGGCGGTCGCGGTGGCCCGCGAGCTGGAGCGTCGCCGTCCCGAGCTGATCACCGCGGCGTGGTGGAAGGAGGAGCGCGGCCGCAGGGTGTTCGTCGACTTCAACCAGAACGCACCGCACAAGACGATCTTCGGGGCCTGGTCGGTGCGTGCCCGGCCGGGCGCCCAGGTGTCGACACCCTTCGGCTGGGACGAGCTCGACACCATCGAGCCGGATGCGCTGACCATCGCCACGGTCCCCGTACGCGTTGCGCAGGCCGGTGATCCCTGGGCTGCCATGGAGGCATCGCCGCAGCCGCTCGACGCGGTGCTGGCGCTCCACGAACGCGATACCAGGGCCGGGCTCGTCGACGCGCCATGGCCGCCGCAGTATCCCAAGATGCCGGGCGAGCCGCCTCGCGTGGCGCCGAGCCGGGCGCGCAAGGTCGACCAGGGCTGAGCCCAGGTCTCAGCCGCCGTCGAGCGACAGCTGCCGGCCGATGCTTCTCTGCATCGCACGCTCGTACACCAGATGCGCTGCCGCTGCATCCTCCACCGCGTGGCCCATCGACTTGTACACCGTGATCTGATGCGCTGACTCGCGGCCGGGCAACCTCCCCGAGATCACCTCACCGAGCTCAGCCGCGGCGTCGCCGACGATGCCCTGGAGCTCGAGGCAGCCTGCCGGCGGAGGTTGGAATGCCACGTTCGACTCGACCACGAGGCGTGCTGCGCGAATCGTGTCGTCATCCAGCTCGGGGCCGTCGAAGCTGGCACCGACGGAGTTGACGTGCGTGCCCTCACTCAGCCATCGGCGGTGCAGCACCGGTTCTGGCGCGTCCGTGCAGCAGCAGACCACGTCGGCACCACGAACCGCCTCCTCGAACGAGGCCACGGCCCGCGCCATGGGGTTGCGCTGCGCCAATGCAACTGCTCGCTCGTGGGTGCGATTGGCGATTCGGATCTCGGTGAAATTGCGCACGCGCGGTATGGCGTCGAGGTGATAAGCGCCCTCGACGCCGGCCCCGAGGATGGCGAGGACGTGCGCGTCCTCGACCGCGAGGAGGCGGGTCGCCAGTGCAGCGGCAGCCGCTGTGCGCGCCGCAGTGATGTGCGTGCCGTCCATCACGGCCATCGGCGTCCCGGTCGCGTCGTCGAACAGGACGATCACCGCCTGATGGCTGGGCAGCCCGCTGTGGTGATTGCCACCGAACACGCTGACGAGCTTCACCTCCAGGCCTGCGCCGGGGAGATGAACAGGCATGGCCGCGAGAAGACCGTCGGCCGACCTCGCCGCAATCCGCGGCGGCGCCGAGACCGCTCCGTCGCTGAGCGCAACAAACGCTGCTGCCAGGGCGTCGACGAGCTCATCGGGATCCAGGAGCGCTCGGACGTCGGCCGCAGTGAGGAGCAGCATGCCCCCATCCTCCTCCTCCTCACCCACCGACGCGGGGCGAGACCACCTGACCGTTCGCCGCACGCGCCGCTATGACGGCTTCTTGACGACCGTCACGAGACCGTGGTAGCGTCGGGCAGCGAGGAGAGACAACGCAGATCCCACACTCCGCCCACGTCGACACCTTTGCGCGGGATCATCTGCCGCCGCGTGAGCAATGGCCGGAGCTGATCTTCGAGCTGCCGGAGCTGACGTACCCGGAGCAGCTCAACTGCGCTCACGAATTGCTCGATGCCACGTCGATGCTGCGCGGCGCTGAGCGGCGCTGCCTGGTCACCGATGAGACGACCTGGACGTACGCCGACGTCATCCGGCACACCAACCAGATCGCCCACGTCCTGGTTGACGACCTCGGCCTTGTTCCGGGCAACCGTGTGCTGTTGCGCGGCGCCAACAACCCGTGGCAGGTGGCGTGCTGGCTCGCGGTGCTCAAGGCGGGAGGAGTGGTGGTCAGCACGATGCCGCTGCTCCGCGCCGGCGAGCTGCGCCCGGTCATCGACGCCGCACAGCCATCATTGGCAATCTGCGATGCAGGGCTTGAGGATGAGCTCGTCGGTGGGACCGCGGGTCTTCCCGTGTTGACCGTCGGCGATGGCGCGGACGACCTCATCGCCCGGTCCCGCGCCAAGCCGGACACGTTCGCAACGGTGGCGACCGCGGCCGACGACGTGGCGCTGATCGCCTTCACATCGGGAACCACGGGCAGGCCCAAGGGGTGCATGCACTTCCATCGCGACGTGCTGGCCATCGCGGACACCTTCTCGAGCCATGTCCTGCATCCCCACGCCGACAGCCTCTTCGTGGCCAGCCCGCCGATGGCCTTCACGTATGGGCTCGGCGGCATGCTGGTGTTCCCGCTGCGCTGCGGCGCGGCCAGCCTGCTCGTCGAGAAGACCGCACCGCCGCTGCTCGCCGAGGCGATCGCGCGACATGGCGCCAACGTTCTCTTCACAGCGCCGACCGCGTATCGCGCCATGCTGCGCCTCCCAGAGATCAGCCTGCCGTCGCTGGAGCATTGCGTGTCCGCCGGCGAACACCTGCCCTCGTCGACCTGGGACGCCTGGCGCGAGGCCACCGGCCTGCGCATCATCGACGGCATCGGCGCCACCGAGATGCTGCACATCTTCATCTCGGCCTCCGGCGACGACATCCGCCCCGGCGCCACAGGGCGACCCGTCCCCGGTTTCCGTGCCCGCGTTGTCGACGGGGACGGACGGGCGGCGCCCGACGGCGTCGTCGGCCGGCTCCAGGTGCGCGGCCCGGTGGGCTGCCGCTACCTCTGCGACGATCGCCAGCTCCACTACGTCCACGACGGATGGAACGTCACGGGCGACTCGTACGTGCGCGACCCCGACGGCTATTACTGGTACCAGGCCCGTACGGACGACATGATCATCTCGTCCGGGTACAACATCGCCGGCCCGGAGGTCGAGGGCGCGCTGCTGCGTCACGACGACGTCGCCGAGGCGGCCGTGGTCGGCGTCCCCGACGAGAGCCGGGGGATGCTCGTCAAGGCATACGTGGTGCTGGTGCAGGGGGTTGCGGTGGGCGACGACAGCGCCCGCGTTCTCCAGGACTTCGTCAAGCAGCAGATCGCGCCGTACAAGTACCCGAGGGTCATCGAATTCGTCGACACGCTCCCCAGGACGTCCACCGGCAAGCTGCAGCGCTTCCGGCTGCGCGAGCAGGGCTGAGGTGGCGAGCACCACCGAGACGCCCCGCCCCCGCATCGCCGTGGTCACCGGCGCCTCGCGCGGCATCGGCCGTGCCATCACCCGCGACCTCGCCGGCTCCGGCCATCGGGTCATCGGCCTGGGCAGGGACCGGGAAGCCCTCGACGCATTGCTCAAGGACATCCCCGGCGACGTGCAGGGGAATTGCTGTGACGTCGGCGATGAGACCGATGTCGCCGATGTGTTCGCGCGGATCGGCCAGGTCGACATCCTCGTCAACAACGCCGGCATCGCCGGGTCGAATCCCGTGCACAGGATCTCCATGTCCGAGTGGGAGGAGATGATCCGGGTCAACGCGACCGGTCCCTTCCTGTGCACGCGCGCAGCCGTCGGTGGCATGCGTGCGCGCGGCTGGGGGCGCATCGTCACGGTGGCTTCCGTCGCCGGAATCGCCGGCGCTCCGTACATCGGCGCCTATGCGGCATCGAAGCACGCAGCCATCGGACTGATGCGCGTGGTCGCCGCCGAGGTGCGGGCCACCGGTGTCACCGCCAACGCGGTGTGTCCCTCGTACGTGCGCACATCGATGACCGACCGCACCGTTGCCGGGATCGCCGGGCGCACCGGGGGCACCGCCGAACAGGGTGAGGCGATGCTGGTGGACACGATGGCGCTGGGGCGGCTCGTCGAGCCGGAGGAGGTGGCCGCCGCGGTTGCCTACCTCGTCTCACCGGCAGCCGCCGCCGTCAACGGACAGTCGATCGTCGTCGACGGCGGAGGATTGAGGTGAGCCGAGGCGGGCAGCAGGCAGCCACCGGACGCGCGTGGCAGCACGTCGACGTCGAGGTGTCCGGCTCGGTGGCGTCGATCACCCTGAATCGCCCGGACCGGCTCAACGCGCTCACCTTCGATGTGTACGCAGAACTGCGCGACCTGTTCGCCGAGCTGCCGCTCCGCGATGACGTCGCGGTGGTGACGCTGTCCGGCAGCGGTCGTGGCTTCTGCTCCGGGGGCGATGTCGAGGAGATCATCGGCCCCCTGCTCGAGGCGGATGCGCCCAGGCGGCTGGAGTTCACCACCATGACCTGTGCGGTCATCGAGAACATGCGCCGCTGCCCGCAGCCGATCATCGCCGCCATCAACGGGGTGGCCGCAGGGGCCGGTGCCGTGCTGGCACTGGCCGCCGACTTCCGGCTGATGGTGCCGGCGGCGACGTTGCGGTTCCTCTTCACCCAGGTCGGCCTGTCGGGCGGCGACATGGGCGCCGCCTACCTGCTGCCGCGGCTTGTCGGCCTCGCTCGCGCGACCGAGATCCTCATGTTCGGCGACCCCATCGATGCTCAGCGCGCGTACGACATCGGCCTGGTCAACCGCGTTGTCGAACCGGGTGCTTTGCAGACGGAGACCGCGGCGCTGGCGCAGCGCATCGCCGGGGGTCCGATCGCCGCCTACGCCGCTACCAAGCTGACGCTCACCGCCGAACAGGACATGGACCTGAGCTCGGCGCTCGCGCACGAGGCGACGAGCCAGGCGCTGCTCATGGCCGGCGACGATCACCGGGAGTTCCACACCGCGTTCGGTCAGGGGCGGCCGCCGCGATGGAGCGGTCGGTGAGCGGCACGCCACACACGCTGCTCAACCCGCCGGAGCTCGGACCAGCGCGCGGATTCAGCCACGGGGTGCTGGCCGGCAGCGGGCGCACGCTGTACCTGGCCGGGCAGGTCGGCAGCGACGCGACAGGAGCCATCGCGTCCGGTGGGATCGTGGCCCAGTTCGATGCCGCGCTGGGTCGCGTCGTGGTCGCGCTGGCCGCGGCCGGCGGCGCCGCGGAGCATGTGGTGTGCATGACGCTGCACACCACGCTGATGGCGGAGTATCGCGCGCAGCGGGCCGAGATCGGCGCCGCCTACCGGTCACACTTCGGACAGCACTTCCCGGCGATGACACTCGTCGGGGTGACCGAGCTTGTCGACCCCGCCGCGGTCATCGAGATCACCGCCGTCGCCGTGATCCCGGGCGACCCCGGCCTCGGGTGACGGCGTGAACATCGTCTGCGCGGGCGGCGGCCCGGGCGGCCTGCTGTTCGCGATCCTCGCCCGCCTGGCAGGAGATGACCACACGGTCACGGTGCTCGAACGCAACCACGCCGACGACCCGTTCGGTTTCGGGGTGGTGTTCTCCGACGAAACCCTGGCCAACCTGCGCAGCGCCGAGCCGGTCACATTCGCCCGCATCGAGGCCGAGATGCGCTACTGGACCGAGATCGACATCCATGTCGGCGGACGGCGCCTGCGGTCCGGAGGGCACGGTTTCGCGGCACTGGCGCGGCGGAGGCTGCTCGCCATCCTTGCGCAGCGCGCGCTCGAGGTGGGCGTCGACGTCAGGTACTCGACGCCGGCCCCGCCGATCGAGGTGTTGAGCGCCGAGCACGACATGGTGGTGGCGGCGGACGGCGTCAACAGCCCGCTTCGCACCGCCGGCGCCGCGGCGTTCGCGCCGACGCTCGAGCAGGGCAGCGCTCGCTACGTCTGGCTGGCCACCGCCAGGCCGTTCGAGTGCTTCACGTTCATCTTCCGCGACACCGAGGCGGGCGTGGTCCAGGCTCACGCGTATCCGTACGGCGACGGGATGGTGTCCTTCATCGTGGAGATGGAGGAGCCGACGTGGCGCCGCACTGGGCTCGAGGATGAGCCCGCCGCGCAGCCTGCCCCGGGTGACAGCGACCCGGCGGCCGTGGCCTTCGCGGAACGGGTCTTTGCCGAGGACCTCGCCGGCCACCCCGTCGTCGGCAACAACTCCCGGTGGCTGCGGTTCATCACGGTGACCAACCGAACGTGGAGCAGCGGCAAGGTCGTGCTGCTCGGTGACGCCGCCCATACCGCGCACTTCTCGGTGGGATCCGGAACCAAGCTCGCCATGGAGGATGCGATCGCGTTGGCGTCGGCCTTGCGCGAGCAGCGTTCACTGGCCGCTGCGCTGGCAGCCTACGAGGCCGAGCGGCGACCCGCCGTGGAGAGCACTCAGCGAGCCGCGCGAACCAGCCAGGAATGGTTCGAGGGGGTGCGCCGCTACGTGCCGCTGGAACCCGATCGCTTCGCCTTCCAACTGATGACCCGCTCGCAGCGCATCACCTATGACAACCTGCGCCTGCGCGACGCGGCGTTTGTCGGTCGCAGCCTCGACTCGTTCTGGCGAGCCACGCCGGCGGCGGTGCGCCCCGAGGACCCCGCGACGCCTCCCCTCTTCTACCCGTTTGCACTGCGTGGCATGGGATTGCGCAACCGCGTCGTCGTGTCCGCGATGGCGCAGTACTCCGCCGTGGACGGGGTGCCCGACGACTGGCACCTGGTGCACCTCGGCAGCCGCGCAGTCGGCGGCGCCGGGTTGGTGATGACCGAGATGACGTGCGTCTCCGCCTCGGGGAGGATCACGCCGGGCTGTACCGGTCTGTGGAGCGACGCTCAGCAACGGGCGTGGCAACGCATCGTGGACTTCGTCCACACCAACACCGCGGCGCGCATCGGGCTCCAGCTTGGCCACTCCGGTCGCAAGGGATCGACCAAGCCGTTGTGGGATGGCGACGACATTCCGTTGGACTCCGGGAATTGGGAGCTGATCGCGCCGTCGCCCCTCCCCTACCGGCCGGGGCTCCAGGTGCCGCGTGAGATGACCCCGTCGGACATGGCGCGCGTGTGCGAGGAGTTCGTCGCGTCTGCACAGCGCGGCGCGGCCGCCGGCTTCGACCTCCTCGAGCTGCACTGGGGGCACGGCTACCTGCTGTCGTCGTTCCTCTCGCCGATCACCAACCGCCGCATCGACGAGTACGGGGGATCCCCACGGTCGCGCATGCGGTTCCCGCTCCAGGTCTTCGACGCTGTCCGAGCCGTCTGGCCCGAGGACCGTCCCATCTCCGTGCGCATCTCCGCCACCGACTGGGTGGCGGATGGATTCAGCGCGGATGACGCGTGCCTGCTCGCCCGCGCCCTGCACGCGCGCGGCTGCGACATCGTCGATGTGTCCAGCGGCCAGGTGGATCCCGCCGAGGAGCCGAGGCACGGGCGTCTCTGGCAGACGCCGTTCAGCGACCGCATCCGCCAGGAGGTCGGCATCCCCACCATCGCGGTCGGTGGCATCGCCAGCGTCGACGATGTCAACACGATCCTGCTCGCCGGCCGCGCCGACCTGGTCGCGCTGGCGCGCCCGCACCTGGTCGATCCCTACTGGACGCTCAACGCCGCGATCGACCAGGAGTACCGCGGCCACGCCTGGCCCGTGCAGTACCTGCAGGGCCGCACGGCGCGACGCCGTGAGCAGAGCGCGGTTGCGGCGCGCGCGCGCGACGTCCGATGAGCGAGGGCGGCGACGTCGCGGGCATCGCCCGCGAGACCCTCGCGCCGATCGCTTCTCGCGGTGTCCCGGGGCGCGTCAACCGCGAGCTGGTGCGCGCTCTCGGTGACACCGGGCTGCTGGCCAGGGTGTTCCCGGAATCCGTCGGTGGCGCCCGGTCTGGACAGGTGTCGGCGCTCGAGCTGTGCACGATGAGAGAGGCGCTGGCCCGCGAGTGCGTCGAGGCTGAGACCGCGCTGGCGATGCAGGCCTTGGGCGCGTATCCCATCCTGCAGTCGGGCTCCGCGGCGGCCATCGAGCAATGGGTGCCCGGGGTCTGTCGCGGCGAGGTGGTGGCGGCCTTCGCTCTGACCGAACCAGGCGCCGGCTCCGACGCAGCCGCGCTGGAGCTGCGCGCTCAGGCAAGCGACGGTGGGTACGTCCTCACCGGTACGAAGACGTGGATCTCCAATGCCCCCGACGTCGACGTGTACACCGTGTTCGCGCGCACCACCGAGGGGAACCGTGCTCGCGGCGTCACCGCATTCGCAGTCGACGGTCACGCCGGCGGACTGCGCGGAACGCCGATCGACATGATCTCCGGACATCCCATCGGCCGGGTCGAGTTCGACGGCGTTCTCGTGCCCGACTCCGGCGTGCTCGGCGAGGTTGATGCCGGTTTCGCCGTCGCCATGCAGACGCTCGATCTCTTCAGGCCCAGCGTGGGCGCGTTCGCGGTCGGGATGGCCCAGGCCGCGCTGGACGCCGCGCTCGAGCATGCCAGCTCGAGGCGGGCGTTCGGCGGTGTGCTCCTCGACCTGCAGTCGGTCGCGCATCGTCTGGCGGGCATGGCTGTGCAGGTGCACGCCGCCCGCTTGGTGGTGGAGGACGCTGCGCGCGCGTATGACGCCGGCGCACCCGATCGCACGATGCGCTCGTCCATGGCCAAGCTCTTTGCCACCGAGGCTGCCCAGGGCGTGGTGGACGCGGCGATCCAGGTTCACGGCGCCGCAGCCCTGGAGCGTGGCCACCTTCTCGAACACCTCTACCGTGATGTCCGCGCGCCGCGCATCTATGAGGGCGCCAGCGAGCTGCAGCTGAGCATCATCGCCCGCCGCCTGCGGTCCTCGCGGATGCCGCAATGACGGCGCCGGCAGCCGCGATGGGCGGCGACCCGGTGGGTCAGCCCACGCCCAAGTCGCTGATCCTGGACATCTACGGCGCCCAGGTTCGTGGCCTCGGCGGATGGCTCGCCGTCGCCAACCTGGTCGCGCTGATGGCCGACCTCGGCCACGGCGACGGCGCCGTGCGCGCCGCCGTGGCACGGATGAAGCGCTCCGCCCTGCTGTCGGCGGAGACACGCCAGGGGGTTGCCGGGTACGCGCTCACCAGGGCTGCGCTGGAGATCCTCCGGGATGGCGACGAGCGGATCTTCGCGTCGTCAGCCCCGACGACTGTGGCCGAGGGTTGGGTGGTGGCGGTGTTCTCGGTGCCGGAGCCGGCCCGCGATTGCCGCCATCGGCTGCGCGCCCTGCTGGTGCGATTGGGATTCGGCCAGGTGACCCCGGGGGTGTGGATCGCGCCGTCGCGGATGAGGCCCGAGGCCCGGCGCCTGCTGGCCCGCGCCCGGCTCTCCCAGTACGTGAGCCTCTTCATGGGCGAGTACGAGGGGTTCTCCGATCTCCGTGTCCTGGTGGCACACGCCTGGGACCTCCCGGCGCTGGACACCGATTACCGGCGGTTCATCGCCCTGCATCGACGAACCGAGATGGCGTGGCGTGCTCCAAAGATGCGCGGCAACCGGCGCGGGTTCGTCGACTACATGGGCGTGCTGGCGGCCTGGCGCCAGCTGGCGTACCACGACCCAGGGCTGCCGGCCGAGCTCCTGCCGCGGCGATGGAACGGCGACCGGGCGAGGTCGCTCTTCGCCGACCTGCACGGCACACTGGCGCCGCGGGCGTCGGCGCACGTCACCGCGCTGGTCGCCGGCAGCCGGTCTGCCTCGCCCAGCTTGCGGGTTGGCACGATTGGCACGAATGGTGCAATCATGCCGCAGGCACACGTGACAGAGGCCATGATTACGCGACCGGGCGATACTCTGGCACCTTCCAGCGCGCACGGACGTACGGGGGCCGATCCAACCAAGGCATGAAGGCGACTGACACAGGCGACCCGGAGTACTTCCATCGCGTCGTGGACTGCCAGTGGGCCTGTCCGGCCCACACCGACGTGCCCGAGTACATCCGGCTGATCGCCATGGGCAGGTACACGGACGCCTACATGGTCAACCGGGAGTCCAACGTGTTCCCCGCGATCCTGGGACGCACCTGCGACCGCCCCTGCGAGCCGGCCTGCCGGCGGGAGAGGGTCGACGGCACCCCGGTGGCCATCTGCCGCCTCAAACGGGTGGCGGCGGACCTCCGCGAGGACATCGCCGAGCGGCTGCCGGTGATCCCAAGCGTCAAGAACGGGCGGCGAATCGCCTGCGTCGGCGCCGGGCCGGCCTCGCTCACGGTCGCCAACGACCTTCTCCCGCTCGGCTACGAGGTGGTGATGTTCGAGCAGCACGCCACCCCGGGAGGGCTGATGCGCACCAACATCCCGTCGTTCCGCCTGCCCGCCCGCGTCCTCGACGAGGAGGTGGACGTGATCCTCGACATGGGCGTCGACATCCGGTACGGGACGCCGATCCGCAGCCTGCACGCTCTTCTCGACCAGGGCTTCGACGCCGTGTTCATCGGCAGCGGGGCGCCGCGTGGCAAGGAGCTCGAGCTGCCGGGGCGACACGAGACGGACCGCATCCACATCGGCATCGACTGGTTGCAGTCGATCGCCTTCGGCCACATCGATTCGGTCGGCGAGCGTGTGCTGATCGTCGGGGTGGGCAACACCGCGATGGACTGCTGCCGCTCGTCGCTGCGGCTGGGCGGCAAGGACATCCGCGTCATGGCACGGCGCCCGCGTCCCTTCTTCAAGGCGTCGAGCTGGGAGCTCGACGACGCCGAGGAGGAGGGCGTCCAGATCATCGTCAACCACGCGCCGAAACGCTTCGTCGTCGAGGACGGACGGTTGGTGGGGATGGAGTTCGACCGCCTGGAGTGGGACGCGAGCGCACGGACGTCGACGGTGCTCGACACCGTCTTCATCCCCTGCGACGACGTCATCCTCGCCATCGGCCAGGACAATGCGTTCCCGTGGATCGAGCGCGACCTCGGCATGGGTTTCGACGGCGACGTCCCCATCGTGGATGCGACGACGATGCAGTCCACCCGGCCCGGGGTGTTCTTCGGCGGTGACTCCGCCTTCGGGCCGAAGAACATCATCTGGGCAGTGGAGCACGCCCACCAGGCCGCCATCTCGATCCACGCACATTGCGAGGGCGGCGCGGTCAGCGAACGGCCGCCGGTGCTGATGAACCTGATGACCCAGGCGATGGGGCTCGGGCAGTGGAGCTACCACAACGACTACAACCCGTCGAGCCGGCAGAAGATGAACCACGTCGAGCTCACCCGCAGGTTCGAGCAGCTCAACGTGGAGGTGGAGCTGGGCTTCACCGCCGAGCAGACCGCACGCGAGGTGCAGCGCTGCCTCAACTGCGACATCCAGACGGTGTTCTCCGCACCGCTGTGCATCGAATGCGACGCGTGCATCGACGTCTGCCCGGTGCAGTGCCTGACCATCACGCCCGACGCAGACGAGGCATCCGTTCGTGAACGCCTCTCCACGCCGGCGGTCAACCCCGCGCAGGCGCTGTTCGCCTCGCCCGCCCTGCCCCAGACCGGCCGCCTGATGATGAAGGACGAGGATCTCTGCGTTCACTGCGGCCTCTGCGCCGAGCGCTGCCCGACCGCGGCCTGGGACATGGAGAAGTTCACCCTCCTTCTGCCCCTGGCGGGCGCCCCGGTCCTCGCGGGGACTCACTGATGGTGCTCGAACGGGTCATCCCGAAGGCCGCGAGCGACGGCAGCAGCCGCGTCAACGACATCGCCATCAAGCTCGCCAACGTCAACGGGACCGGCTCGTCGAGCGCGAGCAACCTGCTGATGCAGGCGTTCTTCCGCATGGGCATCCCCGTGTCGGGGAAGAACCTCTTCCCGTCCAACATCCAGGGACTGCCCACCTGGTACGAGATCAGGGTCAACGCTTCCGGCCACGTCTCCCGCGCCCGCGACTTCGACCTGATGGTGGCGATGAACACCAGCACGTACGCAGCCGACGTCGACGAGGTGGGCGCCGACGGTTACGTGGTCTGGGACGCGACCTGGCCCATGGACTCCGCCCTGGTGAGGAGCGATGTCACCTACCTCGGAGTCCCCGTTGCCAGGATGTGCGCGGAGAACTTCCGCAGTCCCCGCGAGCGCACCCTGATGCAGAACATCGTGACCGCCGGGGCGGTCGTCGCCCTGCTGGACATCGACCTCGACACCGTCTCCAGCCTCCTGGCCGACAAGTTCGCCGGCAAGGAGCGGCTGCGGGAGTCCAACCAGCGGGCTCTGATGCTCGGATATCAGTACGCGCGAGACCACTTCGACTGCCCGCTGCCCTGCCACGTCGAGGTCATGGACGGCACCGCGGGGTCGATCCTCATCGACGGCAACACCGCCGCCGCCCTCGGCTGCCTCTACGCAGGAGCGACGGTGGCGGCGTGGTACCCGATCACACCATCGACATCCCTGATGGATGCGTTCACCCAACTCTGCGCGCGCTACCGTCGCGACGCTGCCACGGGGCAGAAGAACTACATGATCCTGCAGGCCGAGGATGAGCTGGCGGCGATCGGGATCGTGATCGGCGCCAGCTGGAACGGAGCCCGCGCCGTCACCTCGACCTCCGGCCCGGGGATCTCGCTCATGGGTGAGCTGATCGGCCTGGCGTATTACACAGAGACCCCGGTGGTGATCGTCGATGTGCAGCGCGCCGGGCCCTCCACCGGCATGCCCACCCGCACCCAGCAGGGCGACATCCTGACGTGCGCCTACGCGTCGCATGGCGACACCAAGCACATCCTCCTGTTCCCCGGCAACCCCTCAGAGTGCTTCGACTTCGCGGTGCGCAGCTTCGACCTCGCCGAGCGGTTCCAGACCCCGGTGATGATGCTGTCCGACGTCGACATCGGTATGAACGACTGGATGATCCCGCGGCTGTCGTGGGATGACGCCCGCCTGCCCGAGCGTGGCGCAGTGCTCGACGCCGAGCAGCTGGCGAGCCGCATCGACGCCTACCACCGCTATGCCAACCCGAACAGCGACCACGTGGCCGCCCGCACCCTTCCCGGCGTCGACGAGAAGGGCGCGTACTTTGCGCGCGGCTCCGGGCACGACCAGTTCGGCAGCTACACCGAGTCGCCGGGCGAATACCAGCAGGTGATCGACCGGCTGGCCCGCAAGCATGCCGCGGCGGCCGCGCACGTGCCCCCGCCGCAGATCGAGCGCCACGGAGCGCGCGCCGCCCTGGTCACGGTCGGCGGCTGTGACCCTGCGGTCCGTGAGGCCATCGAGCTGCTCGCCGCGCAGGGACTGCCCTTCGATTACATGCGAGTGTGCGGCTTCCCGTTCGGGCCGGCAGTCCAGGACTTCCTCGACGACCACGACAGCATCTTCGTGGTCGAGCAGAACCGCGACGCCCAGCTTCGCTCGCTGCTGGTGCTGGAGACGGCGGTGCCCAAGGACCGGCTGCGCTCAGTTCTCGCCTATGGCGGGCTGCCGCTGTGCGCCGCCGAGGTGGTCGACAGTGTCCGTGCACAGATGGAGACCTGACGTGCCGTCCATCGACAAGCCACGCATCGAGCACCCGGGAACGCGCCGCAACGGGCTGGGTCTCACCATCCGCGACTACGAGGGCTCGATGTCGACGCTGTGCGCCGGCTGTGGCCACGACTCGGTGACCGCCGCCATCGTCCACGCGCTGTGGGAGATCGAGACACCACCGCACATGATCGCCAAGCTCAGCGGGATCGGCTGCTCGGCGAAGACCACCGCCTACTTCGCGCGCGGCGCGCACGGTTTCAACACCGCCCACGGCAGGATGGCCACCATCGCAACCGGTGCCGCGGCAGCCAACCGCGACCTGCTCTACATCGGCATCTCCGGCGACGGCGACTCGCTCTCGATCGGGCTGGGCCACCTCGCCCACCTGATCCGCCGCAACGTGCGCATGGTGTACATCATCGAGAACAACGGCGTCTACGGGCTGACCAAGGGCCAGTTCTCACCGTCTGCTGACATCGGTTCGACGACCAAGCGCGGCGATCCCAACAACGTGCCACCGATCGACCCGATGAGCCTCGGGCTGACTCTCGGAGCCACGTTCCTGGCCCGCGGGTTCTCCGGCGACAAGCAGCAGCTGGTCCCGATCATCAAGGCTGCCGCCGCCCATCGCGGCCTCGCCCTCATCGACGTCATATCGCCCTGCGTGACCTTCAACGACCACGAGGGTTCGACGAAGAGCTACCTGTTCACCCGCCAGCACGACACCACCGCCACCGAATCCGACTTCGTCGCTCCGCAGCCGGAGATCGTGGCGTCGGTCCCCCCGGCGGGGATGGTCAGCGTGACCATGCACGACGGCAGCGTGCTGCGCGTCAGGTCAGTGCCCAATGACTACGACCCCACCGATCGCGAGGCGGTTGCGGAGCATCTCCGGCAGGCGCGCGCCGCCGGCGACGTGGTCACCGGCCTGCTCTACATCGACGAGTCATCCGCGGACCTCCACGAGATGCACGACACCGCCAGCCGGCCGTTGCGTGACATCCCGTTCTCGCAGCTCTGTCCCGGGTCAGAGGTGCTGGCCGGCTTCGGGGTGCGCTGACGCAGACGTCTACGCCGCCTGCCCGAGGAGGCTCTTGACCGCAGCGGTGAGCGCGGCCAGGCCAGCCTTGGCGTCGGCGAAGAACATGCCGGTCTTGGGGTCGGAGTACAGCTCGTTGTCCATGCCGGCGTACCCGTGTCCCATCGAGCGCTTGATCACGATCACGCTCTTCGCCTTGTCGACGTCGAGGATGGGCATTCCCGAGATGGCGTTGCCCGCTCTGCGGGCCGCCGGGTTGACCACGTCGTTGGCGCCGATCACCAGCGCGACATCAGCTCTTGGGAAGTCGGAGTTGATCTCCTCCATCTCCTTGAGCTGGGTGTACGGCACCGACGCCTCGGCGAGGAGGACGTTCATGTGGCCGGGCATGCGCCCCGCCACGGGATGGATCGCGTAGCTGACGTCCACCCCGCGATCCTCGAGAAGCTTGGTGAGGTCGCGAACCTCATGCTGCGCCTGGGCCGCGGCCAGCCCGTAACCGGGCACCACGATCACCTTGCTGGCGTATGCCAGTTGGATGGCGGCGTCGTCCGCTGAGATCTCGCGCACGGAGCTGGCTGCGCCGCCGGCTGCCGCCGCCTGGGCATCGCCGGTGCCGAACCCGCCGGCGATGATGCGCACGATCGACCGGTTCATGGCATCGGCCATGAGCTTGGTGAGGATCCCGCCCGAGGCGCCCACCAACGCCCCCGCGATGATCAGCAGGGTGTTGTCGATGACAAAGCCGGCCATCGCGACCGCCGTCCCGGTGAACGCGTTGAGCAGCGATATGACCACGGGCATGTCGGCGCCGCCGATCGGGAGCACCAAGGTCAGGCCCAACACCAGAGAGGCCGCGACGATGATCATCAGCAGCGTCAGGCCCCCGGTGCCGGTGAGCAGCAGCACCAGGCCGGCGACGACGAGCAGCAACAGGGTGGAGGTGACCACCCGCGCGCCGCGAAACACCAGTGGCTGTCCGGAGATTACGCCCTGCAGCTTGCCGGCGGCGATCAGCGACCCGCTGAAGGTGACCCCACCGATGAAGACATCGAAGACGGTGGCGACGATGACATGCACCGGCGCCTTGGCTCCATTGCCGGTGACGCGGAGGAACTCCGAGATGCCGACCACCGCGGCGGCGCCGCCACCAACTGCGTTGAAGAGGCTGACCAGTTGCGGTATCGCCGTCATCGCCACCGTGCGGGCAAACCGGAAGCCGATCGCAGAGCCAAGCAGCGCTCCAGCTGCCAGCACGGACCAGCCGGTGGCGTCGATCGAGCCGTCGTGCACGATCACCGCCACGGTGGTGAGCACCGCAGCGGTCATGCCCATCGCCGAAAGCCGGTCGCCCCGTTTGGCGGTGGCGGGCGAGTTCATCATGTGCAGCCCGAGCACCAGCGCACCGGCGACGACCAGGTAGACAAGCCGGACGGCGGTATCGAAGCTGCTCACGAGCCGTCGGTCTTGTCGTCGCCATCTGTCTTGGTGACGACGGCGGGGCGGCGGCGGAACATCTGCAGCATGCGGTCGGTGACCACGTAACCGCCGATGACGTTCATGGAACCGAACGCGGCCGCGACAAACGCGAGCGCGTACGCCGCCGGGTTGTGGGCCTGTGCGGCGACCAGCATCGCGCCGACGATGACGATGCCGTGGATCGAGTTGGCCGCCGACATCAACGGCGTGTGCAGCATGGCCGGCACCTTGCTGATCACCTCGAAGCCGACCAGCAGGCTCAGGAAGAAGACGGTGAGGTTGGCGAGCAGTGTCGCGCTCATCCCTGCGTGGCCACCTGCGTTGCCGGAGTGGCCAGCAGCGCGTGGGTGGCGGCGTTGACCACGCGCCGCTCATACGTGATCACCACCGCCGCCTGGATCTCGTCGTCGAGGTCGATCACCACCCTGCCCTGGTGCACCATGCTGAGCAGAAGCCGCACGATGTTGTGCGAGTAGGCCATCGACGCACCCGTGGCCACCTGCGCCGGCAGGTTGAGCGGGGCAACGATGGTCACGCCGTTGCCGGTGACGATCGTCTCCCCCGGTTGCGACAGCTCCACGTTGCCGCCGAGCGCGCTGGCCGCCATGTCCACGATCACCGATCCCGCGCGCATCCGGGCGACAGCATCGGCGCCGACCAGGCGTGGGGGACGATGGCCGGGCACCTGCGCAGTGGTGATCACGATGTCGTGGCTCGCGATGTGGCCGTCGAGCTCGCTCTGCTGGGCCACCTGTTCCTCGGGGGTCAGGGAGCGCGCGTAGCCGCCCTCGCCGGATGCCGCAGCAACCGAGCGCAGGTCGATGAAGCGCGCGCCCAGCGACAGCACCTGCTCACGGGTCTCGGGACGTACGTCATAGGCGCTGACCACCGCGCCGAGACGGCGCGCGGTGCCGATCGCCTGGAGCCCGGCCACGCCCACGCCCAGCACGAGAACTGCCGCCGGAGGCGTGGTGCCCGCGGCGGTCATGAGCATCGGGAGGTAGCGGCCGAACTTGTTGGCCGCGATGAGCACCGACTTGTACCCCGCGATGCTGGCCTGCGAGGTCAGCGAATCCATCGACTGGGCACGGCTCAGGGTGCGGGGCAGACTGTCCATGCTCACCGCGGTGACGCCGCGGTCAGCCAGCTGCGCGGCGAGTTGCGGCGCCAGCAGCGGCTGGAGGGTTCCCACCACGGTCTGACCGGGTCGCGCCGCAGCCATCACGTCAGGCGCAACCGTCCCCACCAGGAGCAGGACGTTGGCCCCGGCCAGCACCTCGGCTCGCGAGACCATCGATGCGCCGGCGCCGGCGTAGTCGGCATCCGGGAACCAGGCGGCGGCGCCCGCGGACTGCTCGACGAGAACGCGCGCCCCGGCGCCGGTCAGGCGGGCGACGTCACCGGGGACAACGGCCACGCGACGCTCAGAGGGGTCGGACTCCTTCAGCACCCCCACCACCGTGACCTGCGCTGTGGCCGACATCTTCGGCAGGTCGGCGTCACCCGTCACCCCCGCAGTATCGGAAATTGCCACAGCCGGGCGCGCGGATGGAGAGCGGAGGAAGCGCCAGTCGGTGCTCTGACGCTAGCGCAGGTGCCAGATCTCGACGCCGCCCGAGCTGTACACCGTCTCGAAGAGCGCGCTGGTGCTGAAATCTGTCGCCGTGCACTGGAGCAGACCGCCAAAGCTGGTGACATACGTGGCGCCGTAGCTGCGCATGATGGCGGCGGCACGGCGATCGCCCCCGCAGTAGATGGCGTGGATGTCGGCATCGCGGCCACTCTGGTCGTATCCGTACTCCCGCGCATACGTGTCGAGGCCGGTGATGCGCAACCGGCCGGCGAGGTCGGTGGGCTGGTTGACGAACGACGACGTGATGAAGACAGCCTTGTCCGGCGTGTTGATCGCGATCCACTGGGCCGCCGCGTACTGGGCATCACTGAGCACGATCCGTGAGTCGTCAAGCGCCCAAACCGCCCCGGCGACGCCGGCCAGGGAGGAGAGCGCCACCACCGGGATCACGATCCAGGTGCGCCAATCACGCATCAACCAGGCGGACAGCAGCGCCGCCGCCGGCCACATCAGCTGGAAGAACTTTGTCGAATCCAGTGCCACAGTGCTGACCTGGATGACATTGGGGATGACGAACAGGGCGACAAGCCACCCGCCAAGCAGCCACCGCGCCGGCGTAGCCCGTCGCACCATGGCCACCAGCGCCAGCACAAACGGGATGCCGAGGTTGGTGGCGTAGAAGAAGATGATCCCCAACGGACCCTCGCTGTAGGGCGCGCCCTGCCAGCCGGCGACCAGCTGCACGTGGCTGGACTGCACACGGTGAAGGTAGGGGACGAGGAGGAACGGGATCGCGTACACCGCGGGGACCAGCAGCCAGACGACATCGGCGAACCAGCGCCGCTGCCGCCACACGTGCCGCTGCACCAGGACCAACCCGATCAACAGGTACACGACGGGAAACGCGTAGAAGTTGAACGGTGCGGACAGTGCCGCCATGATCCCGCCGAGGACCAGGCCGGAACGCGACCGCGTGGCGCTGCACCAGACCACCAGCACACACCCTGCCAGGATGGGCAGTCCGTAGGCGGTGGCCCGCTGCACCAGGATGCCCACCTCGTACACCGGCGGGATGTGGAAGACGGGAAAGGCCGTCGAGTTGAAGTTGAAGTCGTACTGCTGGGTGCTCAACAGCTTCCCGAGCGTGCCCTTGTTGGTGGCCAGGTCGATGAACAGCGCGATCCATCCGAGGCCGCCGGCGAACACGGTCAGGATTGGCGCCAGCACGGCAGCTCGCATGCTCTTGAACAGCTGCCAGGCGAGCTCGGCGATGACCAATCCGAGGGCTGCGGTCATGATGGCGGTGCTCAGCGCCATCACGTCGGTGAGCGGTGTGCCCGATGACGTGGAGACGATGGCGGCGTGGAAATCGCCGAACCAGTGATAGTCCAGGGACTGACCGGCGAAGAACGGCGCCTGCGGTGGGAAGTTCCCGTGTTGGATGCTGGCGCCGATGCTCACGTGGAGCAGGAAGTCCGACCAGTTGGCAGCACCGGATGCCCAACCGCCGGCGATATGGTGGAAGAGGGCTCCGTCGAGCACCAGCCCGGTGATCGCCCCGACGCCGAGCCCGGACAGCCATTGGCCGCGGTATCGCCGCCAGACAACGGCAAGGGCGCCGACAGTTGGCGGAGCCGGCGGCGCGGCGAGGTGCGGCACCGGTCGGGTGGCCAGGACCCATGAGAGCAGGGCCAGGATGCCGATTGCTGCGAGCACGCTGCCGCGTCCGAAACCCAGGACCAACGAGAGCACGTAGGTCAGGTGTGCCGACAGCAGGACGCTGGCCACGATGCCGGCGCCGACCTTCCCGGGAGGTGTCAGACCAGGCACAACCCGGCTGACCAACAGCGTGCCCGGCACCACGAAGAGCCACGGCCAGGCCAGGACCGGCCCCAGCTCGGGGATCAGCAGCACCAATCCCAGCCCGACGACGATGCACCCGACCACGCGCGCTGCGTCGTCCCACGCGCTGCGCTGCATGCGCTGCATCAGGACCAGGCGCTCACGGAGGCGTCAGGTCACCGCCCGGCGAGGTAGCGACTGCCCACCTCGCGCAGTCGCTGATGCACCTCGGCGAGGGGACCGTGGCGTGGCGGGATCCATTCCTTGCGGATCTTGGCCAGCGACGTGTAGTTGACGTCACAGACGTTGGCAAGGGGCGACTCCACCGCCTGGCTGACCAGCTGGTAGGCATCCATGACCGACAGCCCATGATCGGACACCAGCCAGTTGATGAGGTCGGTCTGCGCGATGCGAAACGCATCCTCCAACGGTCGCGCCGACCCCGTCGACATGATGTGCGTGTCCGACTCCAGCCTCGGCCAGGGTGTGGGGCGGCCCTTGACCAGGTCGATGGCGACGACGGTGTCCATGGCGCACTCGATGGCGACCCCGCACGTCTCGCCCTCGCCCTGCCGGGCGTGGCCGTCGCCGATCGAGAACAGCGCGCCCTCGACGTTGACCCCGAGGAAGCAGGTGACGCCGGCCTGCATCTCCGGTGTGTCCATGTTGCCGCCATAGGCGTCGGGAACAAGCGCGGACCGGACCTCGAGGTTGGCCGGCGCCACGCCAACCGTCCCGTGCATGGGCAGCATCGGCAGGTCGACGGTGAAGTCACTGTCGCCCGCATCGAAATGGCAGAGCCTCGCCGCCCGGTCGAGCTGCCACATCCACACGATCTCGGGCAGAGGATCCTGGAGTGTGGAGGTCAGGTGGGTGCTCGTGAGGGCGCCGAACAACGGCACCGTCGTCGACGCCGCCCAGTCGCGGCTGGGTTCGATGGAGATGAAATGCACCGCGAGGGTGTCACCCGGCTGCGCACCATCGATGTAGAACGGGCCGGTCTGTGGGTTGAGAAAGGGAAAGTCACAGACCACCGACACCAGGTCGTTGCGCGACCTGACCTTTCCGGCGAAGCAGTCCTCCGTCCAGAGCTCGAGAACGGCGCCGGGCTGCACGCGCATCACCGGTGCCGCCCCGCCGAAGGTCCACGCGAACTGGCTTGCTTCAGGCCGGAACGCGATGACGCGCGGGTCGGTCACGCGCGCACGGGCA
Source organism: Candidatus Dormiibacterota bacterium (assembly GCA_036276135.1). Lineage (GTDB taxonomy): Bacteria > Chloroflexota > Dormibacteria > Aeolococcales > Aeolococcaceae > Aeolococcus. Next base: position 13,629 of record DATBEL010000021.1, on the reverse strand, counting down.
CGTCGCTGGCAACGGGGTCGGCGTCGAGGTGCACCCGCGACATCTCGGCGAGCCGGGCCGGGTGTCGTGTCGCCGAGTACACGAGGATGATCACACCGATCACGATCCACACTCCGACAACGATTCCGGCGATCGAGGCCGGGTACGTCAGCGGCGCGATGAAGCTGAACACCTGGATGCCGGCTGCAGCGAAGAACGCCGGTACGAAGGCAGCCACCCCCAGGATAGGCACCACCACGTGGAGCAACGGGTTGAAGTCCTCGCGCCGGTGGCGGAGGTAGTACCCGATGCAGGCGAGGTCGCAGAGGATGTAGACCCCCACGATGATGAGCACGATGATCGTCGCGTCGAAGACAAAGGCGGTGGTCGGTCCGTAGACGAAACCGAGGATCAGAGGCGCCGCCAGTCCGACAACCCACTGGATGAGGACGGCCACATACGGCGACCGGTAGCGGGGATGGAGGGTGGCGAGAAAATGGGGCAGCAGGCGGATGCGCCCCAACGCGAATGCCATCCGCGTGGAGACGTTCGAGCCGGCGTTGGCGTTGGCGATGGTCGAGTTGACGACGGCGAAGAACACGAAGACCCAGAAGATCCCGTACGACGCCCTGGCCAGGCCCAGCCAGGAGGCCGGTCCGGCGTTGGTCGCGAAGTTGGTGAACTTATCCGGGCCGAAAGCGATGTCGACGGCGTACGTGGTGAAGATGTAGATGATGCCGATGCCGACCGTCGCCCCCACCACGGCGAGGCGGATGTTGCGTTTGGGGTTCACGGTCTCCTCAGCGAGGGGAGCTGCCGCCTCGAAGCCTGCGAAGGCAAGGACGGTGTAGACCGAACCCGCGATCACGCCGGTGATTCCGCTGTACGCACCGGGTGTCTTGGAGGTGCCGAAGACGCTGAGGTCGTTGTGCGATCCGGCATTGATGATGAAGAGAAAAGCCAGCACGACGAAGACGAGGATCTCGAAGGTGCCGAGAACGGTGCCCAACCTCGCCGAGAACCTGATTCCCCGATAGCCGGCGAAGAGCACGATGAGCGAACCGAGGATGACCCAGGGCCACCACAGGTCCGGTGAGATGGACGGCCATTGCTGGTTCAGCGTGGCGGCGACCGTGAAGCCGAGCTGCAGGAACAGCAGCGGAGGCACCAGGAGCTCGATGAACAGGTAGCCCCAGCCGACCAGGAAACCGACGGCGGGGTGAAGGCCTCGCGCCGTGTAGGTGGCGACGCTGCCGGCGGCCGGGATGTGCCGGGCCAGCTCGCCGATGGCGATAGCCGTGAAGAGGCACGCGATCAGCGCGAAGACGACGGCCAGCGGCAGCGAACCACCGGCGTACGCCGCACCCGCGGGGATCGATGCCGCGATGGCGGCGCCGGGCGCCATCGCGGTGATGCTCTGGAAGAGAACCTCACGAAGGCCGATGGCTCCGCGACGGAGCTCCGCCTGCTCGCCGGCGCCGACCGCGGCTGCGCTCACCTGGCTCATCGCACCCCCATCCTAGGAACGAATCTTGCTGTGGGCGGCACTCTAGCGCCAATCGGCGGGATCCAGCAATCCTGCATCGGGCGTTGAGCGTCAGTGTCGGAGCCGGGTCTCGCCGATGTCGTTGTGATCCATGCCGAAGTAGTGCGCCACCTCGTGGAGCACGGTGTCCTGTACCTGGTCCACCAATTGAGCATAGGTTGCGCACCAATGCTCGATGTGGCCCTGGAGCAGGACGATGCGCTTGGGGTATGAGTACCCGCTGAACACGGAGTCGTCGCTGCCCTCGTAGAAGCCGAGGACGTTCTCGTCGATGTCGTTGTCCCGGTCGTAGTCAGTCGCTGCCGGCTGGACGGTGATGATGAGGTTGTCGGCATCCATGCGCGCGCGCAGAGGTTCGGGGATGCCGGCGAGCGCGGCGTCGGCGATGCGCTCGAACTCGTCGGGGGAAACGTGATACGGCACCGGTCCAGCATGGCATCTCGCCGAGGCGGCGGCTATGCTCGCCCCAGCGCGAGATCGGCGACACGGAGGACGGTGCCATGCCCACCAAGTTCCTGCTGACTGAAGACGAACTTCCACAGCGCTGGTACAACATCCTCGCCGACCTTCCCGAGCCGCTCGGCGCGTTCCTCAGCCCACGCACCCTCGAGCCCCTGACGCCACCGGATCTCACGCCGATCTTCCCAATGGCCATCATCGGCCAGGAGGTGTCGACGGAGCGGTGGATCGAGATCCCCGATCGGGTACGCGACATCTACTCGATGTGGCGGCCCACCCCCCTGTACCGCGCCAAGCGACTCGAGAAGGCGCTCGACACCCCGGCCCGCATCTTCTACAAGTACGAGGGCGTGTCACCAGCCGGCTCTCACAAGCCCAACACGGCCGTGCCCCAGGCGTACTACAACGCGGAGGAGGGGATCAAGCGGCTGACCACCGAGACTGGTGCAGGGCAATGGGGATCCGCCCTGGCGTTCGCCGGTGGGCTGTTCGGCCTCGAGGTCATGGTCTACATGGTCAACGTCTCCTTCCAGCAGAAGCCCTACCGGCGCGCGCTCATGGAGACCTGGGGCGCGACAGTCGTGCCCTCCCCGACGGACCGCACCGAGTTCGGTCGCAGCGTGCTGGCCGCAGATCCCGACTCGCCGGGCAGCCTCGGCATCGCCATCTCCGAGGCGGTCGAAGACGCGGCGACCCGGGATGACTCGCACTACTCGCTCGGATCCGTCGTCAACCACGTCCTCCTTCACCAGACCGTCGTCGGCCTCGAGGCCAAGCGTCAGATGGAGATGGCGGACGCATATCCGGACGTCGTCATTGGGTGTGTGGGCGGTGGCTCCAACTTCGCAGGCCTCGCGTACCCGTTCCTTGCCGACCGTCTGGCCGGTGCCACGAAGACTCGATTCATCGCTGCCGAGCCGGCCGCCTGTCCCACGCTGACGCGGGGAATCTACGCATACGACTTCGGCGACACCGCCGGCATGGGGCCCGTCGTGCCGATGTACACGCTGGGTCACAACTTCATCCCCGACACGATTCATGCAGGCGGGCTGCGTTACCACGGTGACGCGCCGTCGCTGTGCCTGTTGGTCAAGCACGGCCACATCGAAGCCCGTGCCTACAAGCAGAACGAGTGCTTCGCCGAAGCCGTGCGTTTCGCACGAAGCGAGGGCATCCTGCCGGCACCGGAACCGTCGCACGCGCTGCGCGCGGTCGCCGAGGAGGCCGCGGCCGCACGCGAGGCGGGCGACTCGCGCGTGATCCTCTTCAACCTCTCCGGTCACGGTCACTTCGACCTCGGCGCCTACGACTCGTACTTCGCGGGCACGCTCAAGGACGTCGAGCTTCCGCAGGCGAGGCTCGACTCAGCCCTGGCGGAGCTGCCCAAGGTCGCCGTCGGAACGGCGTAGCGGGCCCTGGTCTCAGCCCGGGGCGGGTGGCGGCGGACAGTCGCCGCTCGCCGGGTAGGGCTGCCGTGTCTGTGGCTGGCCCGTCTGGGGATCGGGGTAGTGGAGGCATTCGAGGTTGTTGGGGTCGGCGATCGGCACCTCGAGCCACGCCGGGTTGGTGTTGACCAGCTGCCCGGTGAGCAGGAAGGCGCCAAGCTGCTGCTCTCCCGACGTTCGACCCGCGAGGGTGGGATCGGCGAGCCAGCCGTGTGGATCCGACGCATAGGTCGGCGTCTTGTCGTTGCGGTAGAAGACGACGCGATCGAAGAGTTGCCCGGCGCGGTAGAGCGTGGCCGCGGTCGGATCCGTCGTCGTGCCGTCGCCGTATGCGGTCTGGAAGACGACGTTCTTGGGATTCGCCGCCCACGCGGCATCCGGCCGGAGTCTGATTCGCGGCGCAAAGGTCTCAGGGCTGCCGGTGCGGTCGTACCAGTTGGTGTTGGCGAACAGCTCCTGCAGCGCAGCGGCTCCACCGTGGGTGATGATCTCCGAAGGGTCGTTGCGCAGCGGCAGGTCCTCGGTGAAGCCATTGTTTCCCGGACCGCCGTTGAGATAGCTCGGTCGCGAGCGGCCCAGCTGCGCCGCCAGGTCGCCGCGGAAGCTGGACAGTCGCGCGATGTCGGCGATGGGACCGCCTGCGACGTTGAGGAGTCCCTGGTGGAACAGCGGGTCGGTGCCCATGAGCATGGTCCCGTAGATCCCGCCGAAGCTGAGCCCGTAATACATGATCCGGGAGGTGTTGACGAGGTTGGTGCCCACGCCGGGGATGTCGAGGCCGGCGGTCAGGGCTCGGCCGAGCGCCATGTCGTCGACGGTCGTCTGAACCAGACCCGACTCGAGTCCGTCCAGCGGTTTGCGCGAGGGCAGCTCGGTGCCGCCGGGCTGGAAGTGACCAGTCGGGCCAACGCCGTCGTTGAGCCCGCTGCCGATGAGTCCGTCGCCGTCGAGGTCGCGACCGCGTCCATAACTCAGGAACGTGGTGGGCTGGTTGTTGCTGGTCACCGTCGTGGTGCTCAGCGGGCCGAACCCGTGGCCGGAGGGGTCCGTCGCCACTGTCACGATGCCTTCAGCGGCGTTGTAGTCGGCGGTGACGAACAGGTCGTACTTGCTGCGCGTGAATCCCGGTCCATACACGGCGGCCGGCCACGGTGGCGGGAAGAGCGCCGGGTTGGGTGTGACCACGATGGCACCGAGTCGATCGGCCGCGAACGGCCTGGGTGTCTGCGTGGTGGGGACGGGCGGAATCTCTCCGTCGGTTCGACCGTCGCCGGTTCCGTAGGGGTTGTCCTGGTGACCGGTCGCCGAAGCGTACTGGTAGCGCGGTGACAGGAAGCTGCCGAAGGCGTAGTAGCCGGCCGATCCCGGTGGAATCAGGTTCGGCACCGCGCTCGATTGAAAGGCTCCCGGCGCCGCGGGATCAACCTTCAGCTGGTCGGTTCGCTCGATGCCGTTGAGCGGGTCGGCCACCGATGGGGCGACGCTGGCAGCGAGGAAAACGTCGTTGGTGCCACCCTGGGTGAAGGTCAACCTGCGGCCATCCGTTGACGTGGTGGCGCCGGGGAAGCCGGCGAGAACGTACGCATTGCTCGGGTCAGCCAGTGGAAGGTCCATCGACTGGCGGATGCGGACGAGCTCGCCGGTGGCGCTCCGGGTGGTGAACTGCACCACACACGCGCCGTTGCACGTGTTCACGGCATTCCCCGCACTGTCACGGATGCCGCCGGTGACGTGGATGCGATACGACGTGCCCTCACGCAGGAAGTGATCGGAGATGCCGGCCAGCGTGTTGGTGGCGGGATCGAACGTCAGTTGACGCAGACCGCTGACGAAGGCGCCGGCATGGTCGCTGATGAAGACGTCGCGATCGCTGACCGACGCCAGGTTGACGGCACCGGTGAACGGCACGGTCACGCGCGGCTGCAGGTCGAACCCGTCGAGCTTGTTCAGCGCAGCGAATCCATCGCAGATCGAGTAATCCGCGCTGGTGCAGCCGGGCTGTACCACGCCGTTGACGGTCGGGTAGTCGATCCCGACGCGAAAGTTGACCCGGCGCCCGGTCGCCTGGCTGCCGTCAGCGATGCTGAAGGCGTTGTCGGGAAAGATGCGCGAGCCGTAGTGGGCTCCCCGCACGACCGCAACCTGCCGGGCGGCGGAGACGTGGAGCGCGGCCGGCATCGACAGTGCCATGAGCGCAGCCAGCATGAGTGCGCGTCGTCGTCCCATGCCCGAGCCTCCTGAACCCCTTCCTGTCATGAAATGATACAGGCGGGGATGCGCCGGAAGGCGGCCTGCCGGCAACGGAGCGCCCACATGACCCAATCGGCCCGCTCAGCAGAGGTACCGTTGTCCCATGGAGGCGAGCCCGACCTACCAGCCCGGCTCAGCGGAGGACTTCGACTCCCTGTACCGGGCGAGCTACCAGCGGGTGCTCCGTACCCTCACCGGCATCGTTGGCGACAGGACGACAGCCGAGGAGTGTGTCCAGGAGGCCTTCGTCCGCGCGTTCAAGGCCTGGCCACGATGGCGGCCCGACGCTCCGGCCGAGGCATGGGTTCATCGCATTGCCATCAACGTCGCCACCTCGCATCGCCGCCGCGAAGCGTTGCGTCTGCTGCGGGAGCGGCTGATCGCGGTCGGTCGTGAGCCGACTGCGCCGGCGCCGGACCGAACTGAATCGAGCGACCTGCTCGATGCCGTGCGCCGGCTCCCGGCGCCCCAGGCGGCGGCAATCGTCCTTCGCCACGTCCACGGCTACACCAACCGCGAGATCGCAGCCGCCCTGGGAGTGGCGGAGAGCACGATCGCGTCACGGCTGGCGAGCGCACGAGCCCGGCTTCGCACCGACCTCGAAGGCGAGAGCGCCGGCATGGGAACTTTGGAGCCGAGTCGTTAACTCTGCCGGTCCGCGCGTTCTCTAAGCATGGATGTTCATGACTCCCTCGACCGCCGTCTGCACGATGAACTCGGGCCCGAGCTGAACCGCGCCGTCGGTGACGCTGTGCCACCGTTCCCCCGCTACCGCTCGATCCCCACGGAGCGCCGGTTCCGACTGCGCGTGCTCGGGTTGGTCGGCGTCCCGCTGGCGGTGAGCCTTCGTACGGTCGCCGCCCTGGCTGCGGGAACCCTCGCTGTCGGCGGGGGCACGGCGATCGCTGTCAGCTCGCATGCCGGCGCCGGAACGTCCGCAACGGCCCAGCTGGCGACCGCCCAGCTCAACGCGACGTCGTCCAACTCGGCCTCAGGGCACTCGTCGAGCTCAGGGCACCCATCGAACCACGGCAGCGTGGTCACCAGCGCTGTTGCTTCGTGCAAGGCGGCACGCCCCAGTCCGGACGCCAGCCCCAAGCCCAGCCCGGGTAGCCGCGGAATTGGACAGTGTGTTTCGAAGGTGGCGAGCGCTGGACAGTCCAGCACCAACGGAAGCGAGCCGGCTGAGCCGACCGAGCCCACGGTGCCGGCCCACCCAACCCCGCCCGCGCACCCGACCCCGCCCGCGCACTCCTGAGTCAACACCGGCGCCCCCTCCACTGATCAGGGGACGGTCCGACCACCGAGTACTCTTGCTCGGTGGCGACCAATCCCCGCGACGGGGCACCCTCTCCTCCGGGGCGCTTCGGAGCACCGCCTTCTCCGGGGCAGCCGGGCCTCAGATCCATGCGCACCCGCCGGTTCTGGTTGACCCTCATCGGCCTGCTGGTGCTCAACTACATCATCTCGAGCCTGCTGTTGGGAACAGGCCAGCCGAAATCCGTGATCATCACGTACAACGTCTTCCTGCAGCAGGTTTCGGGCGACAACGTCGTCAGCATCAACAGCACAGCAGACTCCATCACCGGGGTGGCCAAGAAGCCCGTCACCGCCGCGTCCGGAACCGACACCGCAACGAACTTCTCCACGCAGCGACCGTCGTTCGCCAGCGATGACCTGGAGACCCTGCTCACCAAGCACAACGTCACCATCCTCGCGGAGAATCCCAACCCGCCGACGCCCCTGTGGGAATCGCTGCTGGTCGGTTTCGGTCCCACGTTGCTGCTCGTGTTCGGGTTCTTCTACCTGGCGCGGCGCAGCGCGGCGCTGGCGGCCGGCGGCGGCGCCGGAGGCCTCCTTGGCCGCTTCGGGCAGAGTGGGGCGCGGCTCTACGACGCGGAGCGCCCCAAGACGACCTTCGCCGACGTCGCCGGTATCGACGAGGTGAAGGCCGAGCTCATGGAGGTGGTCGACTTTCTCAAGGAGCCGCAGCGATATCAGCGGCTCGGCGGAACGGTGCCGAAGGGTGTGCTGCTGATCGGTGCCCCGGGGACAGGCAAGACGCTGCTGGCGCGCGCTGTCGCGGGTGAGGCGAAGGTGCCGTTCTTCTCCATCTCGGCCTCGGAGTTCATCGAGGCGATCGTCGGCGTTGGCGCAGCTCGCGTACGTGATCTCTTCAACAAGGGACGCGCCGCGGCGCCGTCGATCATCTTCATCGATGAGCTCGACGCTGTCGGACGTTCCCGCTCGGCGGCGCTCCGCGTGGGGAGCAATGACGAACAGGAACAGACGCTCAACCAGATCCTCACAGAGATGGACGGCTTCGACCCGCACGAAGGCGTGATCGTGCTGGCGGCAACCAACCGCGCCGACGTGCTCGACCCGGCGCTGCTGCGGCCCGGCCGGTTCGACCGCCGCGTCGCGGTGCAGCCTCCCGATCGCCGCGGGCGAGCCGCGATCCTGCGGATCCATACCCGCAACATGCCCCTGGCTCGGGACGTCGATCTCGACGTGATCGCATCGCTGACCGCCGGCATGGTCGGTGCCGACCTGCGCAACCTCGCCAACGAGGCCGCCCTCGCGGGCGCGCGCCACGACGGCTCCGTGGTGAGCATGGCCGACTTCACCACCGCGCTGGAGAAGATCGAGCTCGGCTCGGAACGAAAGCTGACGCTGACGCCCCGGGACCGCGAGCGAATCGCCTACCACGAATCGGGACATGCACTGCTGGGCCTGCTGCTGCCGGGCGCTGACCCGGTGCGCCGGGTCACGATCATCCCCCACGGGCAGGCCCTTGGCGTGACGGTACAGACGCCGGTGGACGATCGCTTCAACTATGCAGAGGACTACCTTCGCGGCCGCATCACCGGCGCGCTGGGAGGGCGCGCCGCGGAGAAGCTCGTCTACAACCTGGTGACCACGGGTGCGGAGAACGACCTGCGCCAGGTGACCGCGCTGGCGCGCCAGATGGTGGTGCGCTGGGGGATGAGCCCCAAGGTCGGCGCGCTCAACTACTCCGAGGACGGTGACGGCACCGCCTCCCCCTTCGCAGCGCGCCCGTACAGCGACGAGACCGCGGCGCTGATCGACGAGGAGGTCAAGCGCATCTCGGACGAATGCCTTGCCCAGGCAGTGGAGCTGCTGACGCTCAACCGCGGAAAGCTCGACGCCCTGGTGCACGCCCTGCTCGAGCGCGACACTCTGAACGAGGACGAGATTCTCAGCGTCACCGGGCTGACGCCCCGGGGCGACACCGTCCGTGAGGCGCCCGAGCTGGTGGCGCCCGCGACCTGAGCCCGGCGGCCGGCGCGCCGGCACCGATGAGTTGTGGCGCGCAGCCCAGTCTGTTGGGGTGATGGCCACATCGAGCCGCCCCGGGACTGTCGTAGCATGACCGCCGTGCAGGAGGCGTCCGTCGCCGTCGGGTCCGGGCTGCGCGAGCAGCAGTTGGAGGAGCAGCGCAAGGCGCTGACCGGGTACTGCTACCGCATGCTGGGGTCTCCGTTCGAGGCCGAGGACGCGGTGCAGGAGACGATGCTGCGCGCGTGGCGGGGCTTCGATCATTTCGAAGGCCGTGCCGCGCTTCGCTCGTGGCTGTACCGCATCGCCACCAACGTGTGCCTCGACATGCTCAAGGGTCGCGAGCGCCGCGCGCTGCCCATGGACTTCGGTCCCGCGCAGGAGCCCATCGAAGCCAACCTGAACACGCGCTCCGAGGTCACCTGGATCCACCCGATCCCGGACAGCGCGCTGGCCGCTGCGGCGGACCCGGCCGATGTGGCCGTGGCCCACGAGACGATCCGGTTGGCGTTCATCGCTGCGCTCCAGCACCTTCCACCCCGGCAGCGGGCGGTGCTGATCCTGTGCGAGGTGCTGCGCTGGCAGGCCAGCGAGGTGGGGCAGCTCCTGGACACCAGCGTCGCGTCGGTCAACAGCGCGCTGCAGCGGGCGCGTGCCACGCTGCAGGCAAGCGGCCTCACCCCCGATGACACCGCTCCCCCGACAGACGAGGCGCAGCGCGAGCTCGTCGCCCGCTACGTCGAGGCCTTCGAGCGCTACGACCTCGACGCCCTCACATCGTTGATCCAGAAGGACGCCCGGCAATCGATGCCGCCGTACGACATGTGGCTGTCCGGCCGTGATGACGTCCTGGCCTGGTGGTTCGGCCCGGGCGCCGGCTGCCGCGGCTCGCGCCTGGTGCCGACGTCGACGGCGAACGGCACTGTGGCGTTTGGTCAGTACAAGCCAAGTGCCTCGGGCAGTGGCTTCGACCCGTGGGCGGTGCAGGTCCTCGAGTTCAGGGACGGTGGGATCGCCGAGTTCACGTTCTTCCTCGATACCGAGCGCCTTTTCCCGCTCTTCGGTCTGCCGGCGCGCCTCGACTCGTAACCCCCGTCAGCTGGGCAGGACGTCCTCCAGTCCCATGAAGGCGACCAGGTCGCGGAGCTCGTCCGAAGCACCCAGCAACCTGACCTGACAGCCATGCCGGCCGGCGGCCAGCTGAAGGCGCGCAAGGGCATCGACAGTCACCGCATCCGGGTCGACGCTGCAGACATCGCACCAGGCGACGCCTGCTCCGGTCGCCTCGAGCAGGGCGCAGACGCGGTCGCAGAGACCGGGGAGGTCGGCACGTGTGATCGGGCCCCGCAGAGCAAAGCTGATGGTGGTCTTGTGGTTCACCGCTGCCGTTAAGACCCTGCGGTTCGCGGTTAATCATCGGCGGCGTCGCCCCACGGTATTTATCTGGGGAGGGGCGACTCCGCGCCGACCGATGACTCTCGGGGCCTGGACTCGTCATAGAGCACTATGGTCCCGCGCATGAGTACCACTGGCGGCGGCGAGTTTGCGATCCGCGTCGAGGGCCTGCACAAGTCGTTCGGCAAGGTGCAGGCGCTGCGTGGCATCGACTTCGTCGTGCCGCGAGGGTCGGTCCTCGGCGTCCTCGGCCCCAACGGTGCAGGCAAGACCACCGCGGTTCGGATCCTGTCGACATTGCTGCCTCCCGACTCCGGCAGCGCAGTCATCGAAGGGCACGACGTGGTTCGTGACGCGGCCGCGGTCCGCCGCGCCATCGCCCTGGCCGGCCAGTCAACCGCGATCCAGATCGAGCTCACCGGACGCGAGAACCTGCAGATCATGGGACGGCTCCGCCACCTCGATCGGCAGGACGTACGAGTCCGCACCGAGGACCTGCTGGACCGGTTCGAGCTCGTCGACGCCGCCGACCGCCCTGCCAAGACGTACTCCGGCGGCATGCAGCGGCGCCTCGACCTCGCCGCCAGCCTGATGGGCGAGCCGTCGGTGCTGTTCCTGGACGAGCCGACAACTGGGCTGGATCCCTACGGCCGGCTGGGCATGTGGGACGTGATCCGCCAGCTGGCCTCGCAGGGCACGACGATCCTGCTCACCACGCAATACCTGGACGAGGCCGACGAGCTGGCCGACAACATCATCGTCATCGAGCGCGGCCAGGTCATCGCCCAGGGCACGTCGGATCAACTCAAGGACCGCGTGGGAGGCGACGTGCTCGAGTTCACCGTCGTCGACAGAGCGCTGGTGGACACGGCCGTGCGGGCGGTGGCGGCGCTGACCGACGCCGAGCCGAGGGTCGACGCGGAATCACGCCGCGTCGCGCTGCAGGTCGGCAACCGCGGTTCGCACGCTCTGGTCGACGCGGTGAGGCGCCTCGATGCCGCCGGCGTCGAGACTGACGGGTTGGCGCTGCACCGGCCGTCGCTCGACGACGTGTTCCTGGCCGTGACCGGCCACGCTGCCGAGAGCGAGGACGGAGCCACTCGACAGCGCGGTCGCACATCCAGCGCACCGGGAGGAACCTGAAGCCGTGGCTGCAACAACTGTTCAGCAATCGAGCCCAAGCAGCGGACAGCTCATTCGTTGGGCGGTGAGCGACTCGCTGGTTATGGCCAGGCGCAACCTGCTGGTCTGGCTGCGAGTGCCCGCTTACATCGTGTTCACAGTCGTCCAACCCGTCATCTTCGTGCTGCTCTTCCGCTACGTGTTCGGCGGCGCCATCCAGGTGTCCAACACCGGCGGCTACGTCAACTTCCTGATGCCGGGAATCATCGGGCAGACGGCTGCGTTCGCCACCTTCGCCACCGCGATCGCACTGGCGCAGGAGGCCAAGGCGGGTGTCATCGACCGGCTGCGCTCACTGCCGATGGCGCGCTCCGCGGTGCTCGCGGGACGGCTCATCGCCGACGGCATCCGCATGCTCGTCACCATCCTCGTCATCGTCGCGGTGGGGTACGCGGTGGGATTCCGCTTCCAGAACGGAGCGCCTGGCGCAGTGGCGATGATCCTTCTCGCCGAGCTGTTCGGGGTCACCATCTGCTGCGTCTCCGCGTTCATCGGCCTGGCGATCAAGGACGAGGAGGCCGTGCAGGCCTTCGGCCTGATCTGGCTGTTCCCCCTCACATTCGTCAGCTCGGCGTTCGTCCCGATCGCCACCATGCCGGGGTGGATGCAGGCATTCGCCAACAACCAGCCGGTGACGCTGGTCATCAACGCCATGCGCTCACTGGCGCTGGGGGGCGCGCAGCAACCGCTGTTTCCCGGACTGTGGGAGGCGCTAGCCTGGCTGGCCGGGATCCTGATCGTGTTCGCTCCGCTGGCGGTGCGGGCCTACCGTCGCGCGTGACCGGCGGCAGCTGTCAGGTTTTTGACGGCTGAGGCTGACGGGTGCTGCGGTTCGGCGCGTCGACGTGTGTCCAGTCGCCGTCCCAGCCCAGCAGCTTCGCCGCGCCGTCGTACGTGGTGCTGTAGAAATCGAGGATCGCCTGACGGGGATCCGCCTGCGCGCGGACCGCATCGTAGGGCAGGAGGAACTCGCCGATGTCGGCGTCCCAGGCGGCCACGTCGGGGCGCACCGGGATGTTCTCGAGCCCGGGAGTTCCCGGGTACGCGTACGCGTAGAACGCCGCGTAGTGACCACGCTCATCGCCCGGCCACCAGCCCGCGCAGATCTGCTCGGCATCCCCGCCGAAGCGCGTGATGATGTCGGCACCGGCAGGTGGCACCAGGCGTTTGCCCGAGAAGCGCGTGAGCGCGAGATCGAAGCTCCCCCAGAAGAAGTGCACCGGCGTGGTGCGTCCCCAAAAGCCGGCGTGGTGCTCCTTGGTGACGAGATCGACCATCGCGAGCACGCGATGGAAGCGCGACGCATGCCCGGCGTCGTAGGTCTCGTGCGTGCGGTCATCGGGAAACGGGATCGGGTCGGCAACCTCGGACGGAAGCACGGAGATGGCCACATCCACGTCAAGGCGCTGCAGCGCACGCATCACGTCGTGATAGAAATCGGCGACGGGGCCACCCAGCGGACGGCGCTCCATGCCACCATCGCTGCTGCGGATCACCAACACGTGGTCGATGAGGTCGAGCTCCGCATCGATCGAACGCAGGCCAACGGGCATGGTCGACGTGCTCAGCCCCCGCGCGGTCACGTATAGGGGAACGTTGGCCCACTCCGGCTCGAAGGGGCTGAGCGCCAGGCGCAGCTTGCCGATCACCTGGGAATACATGTGGAGCGTGTCGCGCGTCGCGCGCCACTCGTCGTAGGGAAGGGGTGGCCATTCGCTTGCCATTTCAAGGTCTCCCGGCACAAACGTTCGCTCCATCCCCACGTGCCCGACGGCACCTGAGGCACCGCGCTATCGTATCGAGCGCTCGGATGAAGCTCATGGGGGAGTCGGCCATGGCGTGGAAGCTCGAGGGCACGTATTTCGAGAACTGCAACTGCGAGTGGGTCTGCCCGTGCACGGTGACCAGCCTCGTGGCCGCGGCCACCCAGGAGCGCTGCCAGGTGGTCCTCGTCTACCACGTCGGGGCTGGCGAGATCGAGGGCGCCGACGTCGGCGGTCTGACCGTGGCGGTCGTCGCCGACACGCCGCGCCAGATGACCGACGGCGGCTGGAACCTCGGCCTGATCGTCGA
>DATBEL010000020.1:0-2237 GCA_036276135.1 Candidatus Dormiibacterota bacterium | reverse complement strand
GTCGACACCTTCCGACCTCTGCATCGCACCGAGGTGGCGCGTCAACTGGTGGACCGCGAGTACCCGTTCTCGTGGCACACCGGTGGCATGCGCGGCACCGATTCGATCGCCTGAGCCGGCGGCGGTGAACGGCTCGCCGCTGTCGCGATGGACGACCGCCCAGGTCGAGGCGGGAGGATGGATCCGGCGGATGTTCGCCGAGGGCCAGCGGCTGCGCACCGAGCACGGCGACGACGCTGTCGACGATCTCTCGCTGGGGCAGCCGCTCGACGCGCCAGCGGTGGTGCGCGAGGCCTTCACGCGGGCGGCCGCCGAGCACTTTCCCGGCCGCCACGCCTACATGCCCAACCTGGGCTACCCAGAGGTGCGCGAGCGGGCCGCCGAGGACGTCGGCTCGCCCGGGGTCACCGCCGCCTGCATCGCCATGACGGGGGGCGCCGCCGGCGCCATCTGCCTGGCCTTGCGCGCCTTCGTCGACAGCGGCGATGAGGTGGTGGGGATCGCGCCGTGCTTTCCCGAGTTCGCGCCCTACTGTGAGACCGGCGGGCTGACCTTCGTGCCGGTGCGCGCCCATGACCACAGCCTGCGCGCCGACATCGATGGGTTGGTGCGCGCGCTCACCGAGCGCACCGCGGCGCTGATCATCAACACCCCGAGCAATCCCAGCGGCCACGTCATCGAGCACGACGAGATGAGCGAGATCGTCGACGTCCTCGAGCACCACAACCGCCGCACCGGGCGCCGCGTCCTGCTCATCGTCGACGAGGCGTACCGCAAACTGGTCTACGAACCGGCACGGCGCGTCGAGCCGTTCGCCTACTACGAGCACTGTGTGCTCGCCCGGTCCTTCTCCAAGGACATGGGATTGGCCGGGGAGCGGATCGGCTACCTGGCGGTGCATCCATCCCTCGCCGGCGAGCAGACCGATCTCGGCCTGGAGGGGTGCATGCGCGCTCTGGGCATGGTCAACGCGCCCGCCACCGCCCAGCGCGCGCTGCTCCAGCTCGATTCCTGGCAGATCAGCGTGGACCCGTACCGCGTCCTCCGCGATCACGCGCGCACCTGCGCGGTGGCCGCCGGGCTCGACGTCGCCGAGCCCCAGGGTGGCATCTTCCTGTGGATCCGCAGCCCCTGGCCCGACACTCTCGCCTACGTGAGCACGCTCGCCGCGGAACGGGTGCTGGTGACCCCGGGGGTCGCGTTCGCGGTTCCCGAGCGGTTTCGCGTGTGCTTCAGCAGCACTGAGGAGCGGCTCTCGCGCGCGCTCGCTGCCGCCGGCGAGGTGGCCGCGCGCGTCCCGTAGGCAACCGGTCCCGAAGCCACAGCGCTCGTGGAGATCCCACGACAGCGGCGCGTCACCGTCCTGGAGCGTGTCGGAGATCACCTCCTGGCCGGGCCGATCCCGCCCCAAGATGCCACACGCCACTGCGGCGGGAGCGTCGACCGCGGTGTTGGCCGGGGCAGTCACGTAGGCGGCGGCGCGGATCAGCCATCGCCGCGGCGCATGCGACAGGGCGATCCGGGCGCGGCGCACCATCTCATGGACCGTGCCGATGGCGGCGGCTGAAGTTGTCCACACCCGTGCCAGCAGCCCGGCGCCGTCGAGGAATACCGCGTCGGTGGCACCGACGCGGACGAGGCGGTGGTTGCCCAACTCTCAGTCGGGGGCGCGAGCTTCTGGGTCGCAGACGAGTCGCCCGCCAACGCCAACTACAGCCCCGAGTCCGTTGGCGGGGGCACGACGAGGGTGCTACTGATGGTTGCTGATCCCGAGGCCACGAATCGTCCGTCCTGTGTTCCCTGAAGGCGACCTGTGGGTCGCGACAGTCAGCGACCCAGCTGAGAACGTAATCGGACTATGGCAAGGCAGTCCACGGTCGATGCCGTACCCTGGTAGCAGCTCAGTGAAGAACGACATCCGAGGGCGCCGAGGGATTAGCTACGCGACGTTCGTCGCGGCGGTACGGGGACGCGGGCTGGCGTACACGGTGGGGCGCAGCGCCGGGAACTACCGGCGTTCGACGCCGACCTCTGAGCCCGCATCAAGAACCGGATCGACGACCCCGCCACGCGCCAGCCTCCTCCTAGATTGCTCCCATGAGTAGTCCAACGCACCACCCAAGGTGGTGGCTGGCGGTTGGGTGGGCCAGCGTCATGACCGCGTGCGCACCTTCCACCGTTGCATCGTCGAGCCCGGCGGGTTCAATGTCCGCCGTACCCTCCAGCTCCTTAACCCT
>DATBEL010000019.1:0-19177 GCA_036276135.1 Candidatus Dormiibacterota bacterium | reverse complement strand
GCGCGCCCTCGAACCGGCTGTTGCGGGGCGCGGGCCGGGGACCAGCCCGCAAACTGTCCGCCGTGGATCTTCTCGACGGCGTGATCGTTCTCCTGATCGCGACGGCCCTGTTCTCGGGGTACCACCGGGGGATCAGCTGGGTCGGGCCGTCGCTGATCGGACTGGTCGTCGGCATCCTGGTCGGCGCCGCCGCCGCACCCCCACTGGCGGGGGTGTTCAGCAAGCAGCCCACGGTGGTTCCGCTGATCACCTCGGGCGTCTTCCTCGCCATCGTGCTGGTCATCCAGGGGATCGGCACCGCCATCGGTTTTCGGGCGCGCACCCACACGCTGCGAACCCGCTTCGCGGCCTGGGACTCCGGCCTTGGCGCGGCCATCGCCGCGCTCGGGGTGCTGGCCGGCTCGTGGTACCTCGGGCTCACCTTCTCGCAGAGTCCCTGGGCCGCGCTCGACGGCCAGATCCAGCGCTCGGCGATCGAGCGGGCGCTCGCCGACGTTGCCCCACAGCCGCCAGGATTCCTGGCCACGCTCCAGAACGCGCTGCGCAACAACCAGTTCCCGAACCCGTTCGCGGGGCTGGCGCCGGGAGCGCCCGCGCCCGCGGACATTCCGCCGCTCGTCGACACGGCCGGCATCCGCAGGGCTGCGACCGCAACCTCCAAGGTCATCGCCTTCGGCTGCGGTGGCGCCGAGGCCGGCTCCTCGTGGCCCATCGGCAACGACGACGTGCTCACCAACGCGCACGTCGTCGCCGGCTCGAATCGTGTCGAGGTCGACACCACCGACGGCAACACCCATCCCGCGCAGGTGGTCCTGTTCGACCCCAACGTCGATGTCGCCGTCCTGCACGTGCCTGGCCTCGGCCTGGCAGCGCTGCCGACGGCCTCCTCCGACCCGGCCCGCGGCGTCACCGGCGCGGTCATCGGTTACCCCGGCGGCCAGAAGGAGACGGTGGTGTCGGCATACGTGCGCGGGACGGAGAACGCCCGCGGCTACAACATCTACAACTCGACGCTGGTGCAGCGCGACATCGAGGTGCTCGCCGCGGTGGTCATCCCCGGTAACTCCGGTGGCCCGATCGTCGACACCAACGGCACCGTCCAGGGCGTGGTGTTCGCCGCCAGCACCACGGATTCCAACGAGGGCTACGCGCTGACCATGACCCAGGTGGCTCCGGACCTCCAGGACGGGCGCGCTCGCACTCAGCCCGTGTCGACGCAGCAGTGCGTCAACGGCTGAGCAGCGCAGGTCAGAGCAGCGTCGCGATCAGGGCGATGGCAGCAACACCCATGAGGCAGGTGGCGACCCAGACCAGTGCGTTGCTCCATCGGCCGCTGCGCTCCTTTCCCATCACCGATCGGTCGCGCGCCAGCAGGGCGACGAGCACGAGGATCGGGGGCGCGACGATGCCGTTGATGATCGCCGTCACCACCAGCGCCTGGATGGGGTCGATGCCCAGGTAGTTCATCGCCAGGCCGCCGAGCATGGCCACGCTGATGATCGCGTAGAAGGTGGGCCGGTACGTCGGCCGGTCGGCGAGGCTGCCTCGGATGCCCAGGAACTCCTTGACGGCGTACGCCGCGCTGCCGGCGAGAACTGGGATGGCGAGCAGGCCGGTGCCGATGATGCCGACTGAGAACAGGATGAAGGCGAACGGCCCGGCCAGCGGCCGCAGAGCCTCCGCGGCCTGCGCGGCCGACTGAACGCCACCGCCACCCGCGTGGTGGAGCACGGAGCCCGAGGTGACGATGATCGCGTACATCACCAGCTGGCTGAAGAGCATGCCGACGACGACGTCGGTTCGCGCCGCCGTCAACTCCTTCCTGGTGACGCCCTGTCTCTCCTGTTCGGTCTTGGCACCGGCCGCCTTCATCTCCTCCACCTCGCTGGACGCCTGCCAGAAGAAGAGGTACGGGCTGATGGTCGTGCCAAGGATTGCCACGATGATGCCGAGGAACTCCTTGTTGAGCTGGATCTGCGGCACGACCGTGGCGCGCAGCATGCTGAGCAGCGCCGGGTGCACGACGAAGGCGGTGATGATGTAGGCGAAGAGCGCCAGTGTCAGGTACTTGAAGACGCGGAAGATGACCCTGTAGGGAAGTTCCAGCTGCATCACCCCGATCAGGATCGCCACCGGCGCCACCAGCCAGACCGGCGAGACGTGACCCTGGCTGAGCAGGGCGCCCGCGGCCGAGACGGCGCCGATGTCAGCGCCGACGTTGATGGTGTTGGCGATGAACAGCGCGGCGATGCAGATACCCACCAGCCAGGTCGGGAACTTCCGGCGGAGCAGCGTGCCCAGGCCGGCGCCGGTGTGCAATGCGATGCGCGCGCACGCCTCTTGCACGGCCACCATCAGGGGGAACGTGAAGGGCGCGAGCCACAGGGTCGCCAGGCCGAACTGACTGCCCGCCTGTGAATAGGTGCCGATGCCGGACGGGTCGTCGTCGGATGCGCCGGTGATCAACCCGGGACCAAGGACCTGGAGGAGCCCGACCAGGCCCCGCCCCCGGGCGTGTTCGATCGCGCTACGCCCCGCCGCGGGCGCGCCGGTGGAGGCCTCCTTGGGTGGTTTGGCGACCTCTTCCTCGGAGGGCTGGAGGTCGACGTCGCCAACCTCGGCCGCGGCGCGCCGGATCGGATCCGGTTTCTCCTCCTCAGTCGCCTCACGCGCCCGTGTCGTCACGCCGCGGATGGTAGCCTAACTATCATATTTTATGAGTACGTAGGCAGCAGATCACCGCCTGCCGCCACCACGCCAGCGCCCGTTCAATGGACGAGACGTACCAATGCCGTCGTGGCGACGGCGACGGCCACCACGACGAGGAACGGCGCCCGGGCCAGCACGGCGATGAAGGCCGCGCCGACGCCGGCGGCGCGGGCGTCCACCCCGAGGCGCATCCCGGTGCCGAACGTCTGGAGAGCGACCAGGGTGGCCAGCAAGGCGATGGGCAGCATCTCCGCGATCCTTCTCACCCGCGGATCGAGGAGGAGCCGGCGAGGCACCGAGAGGCCGGCCAGCTTGAGCAGGTAGCAGCCCGCCGAGCCCAGGAGCACCGCGGTCCACATCTCAGCGCCCACCCGGGGTGGCTCGGGTGACGGCGCCGACCACGACCGCCACCAGCGCGGCGACCAGCACCGGACCGCCGGCCGGCAGGACCGGGACGAATGCGATCGCCACCGCGGCGGCCGCGACCGCGATGGCGATCGACGACCGCGACCGCACCCTTGGAGCCAGCAGCGCGAGGAACGCGGCCGGCGCCGCGGCGTCGAGCCCGACCGCCCGGGGGTCGGACAGTGCCTGGGCAGCGACGGCACCGATCAGCGTCCCGAGATTCCAGAGCACGTAGACGCTGATGCCAGTCGCCCAGAAGCCGAGGCGATTGGCCCGGGCCGACCCGCGTCCCAGGCTCATCGCCGTGCTCTCGTCGATCACCAGTTGCGCAGCCGCCAGCTTGCGCAGACCGCGAACCTGGAGCAGGGACGACAGCCGCAGCCCGTAGAGGACGTTCCGGGTGCCGAGGAGCAGCGCAGTCGCGGCTGCGGTCAGCGCGCCGCCGCCGGCCCCGAGAACGCCCACCAGCGCGTACTGCGATGCGCCGGTGAACATCGCCAGCGAGAGCAAGCAGGTCTGCAGCACCGACAGCCCGCTGGAGGTGGCGATCGCACCAAACGACAACGCGTAGGCCCCGGTGGCGATGCCGATGCCGGCGGCATTGCGCATGACGCCGGCGCGCGTCGCGCGCCAGTCATCGCCGTCTGTCGGCGGTGCAGGCCCGGGCTCCATCAGGTCAACGCTAGCCCCGAGCGCAGCACCGGCGCGCCGCCGCCAGACGGTGCGCCACCTGCATGATGTCCGGACGATGAGAGCCGACGTGGCCCGGCGCCACTTCCTCAGCCTGCACGGCCAGCGGATCGCCTATCTCGAGGCCGGTGAGGGTCCGCCACTGCTGCTCATCCACGGCATCGCGGAGGCGGCGTGGGCGTGGGAGGCGGTCATCCCCGCGCTGGCGCGACGCCACCGCGTGATCGCGCCCGACCTGCTCGGCCACGGTCGCTCGGCCAAGCCTCGCGGCGACTACTCACTCGGCAACCAGGCGACGCTGATGCGTGACCTGATGATCTCTCTCGACATCGATCGCGCCTCCCTGGTCGGCCACTCGCTTGGCGGCGGCATCACCATGCAGTTCGCCTACCAGTACCCGGAGCGATGTGAGCGGATGGTGCTCGTCGCCAGCGGCGGTCTCGGCCAGGACGTCACCTTCGTGCTGCGCAGCCTCGGTCTGCCCGGGGCCGACCTGGTGGCGCCACTGGTGCTCTCAGCCACCACCCGCGGGGCTCTCGAGGGCATGGGACGATGGTTGGGCCGCCGCGGTGTGAAGTCGGGGATCGGGCAGCGTGCCATGTGGCGCGGCTACAGCGGCCTGACCGACCCGGCCACACGGGCGGCGTTCATCGCGACTGTGCGCGCCGTCGTCGACCAGCGCGGACAGCGCGTCTCGGCGATCGAGCGTCTGTACCTCGCGCAAACCATGCCCACCATGTTGCTGTGGGGCGAGAAGGACCGCATCATCCCGGCCAGCCACGCCGTCACCGCGCACGAGGAGATGCCCGGCAGCCGCCTGGAGATCGTCGAAGGCGCCGGGCACTTCGTGGCTCTCGAGCAACCCGAGCGGGTGGCCGACCTGATCCTTGATTTCATGGAGACGACCGAGCCGGCGCGCATCACCACAGCCCAGATGCGTGACGTGATGCGAGCCCACCGGCCGCGGCGGCGCCAGGCGTCCTGATCAGCCGCGCTGATTGAACGCGTGCCGGGAAAGGGAGTCGAACCCTGCCAAGGGTGGCAAGAACGATCGTAAAAAGCACGATCCTAGTACGAAGAAGCCGCCATAGGACCTCCAAAAGACGTCCTATAAGCCACCCGCAATACGGAGGATCGCACCCGTGACATAGGAAGCTTCCGGGCTCAGAAGCCACCCGATGGCGGTGGCGATCTCCGCCGGCTCGCCAGGACGGCCGAGCGGGATACGCGCCGCCATCCGGTCTGGCCGGTCGGCGTCACCGGCCGCGGCGTGGATGTCGGTGCGGACTATCCCTGGGGCGACGGCATTGACGCGGATGCCATCCTCGGCGAGTTCCTTGCCCAGCCCGATCGTCAGCGCGTCGACCCCCGCCTTGGCGGCAGCGTAATGCACGTACTCGTGAGCCGAACCGAGAGTGGCCGCAGCGGAGGAGACGTTCACAATCGCGCCGCCCATCCCCCCGCGCCGGGTGGACATCATCTGAGCCGCGCGGCGCGCACAGAGAATCACGCCCACAAGGTCGACCTCTAAGACTTCTCGCAGCACGTCGACGGGAGTTTCGGCAAGGTCCCCGAAGTGGATGGTGACGCCGGCGTTGTTGACCAGGCCGCTCACCGGACCCAACTTCTGCTGCGCAGCATCGAAGAGCCGCTCCACGTCGTCCTCAGAGGTGACGTCCGCTCTCACCGATACGGCGCGAGCGCCTGCGGCTGCCGCCATCTGGACGATACGTTCAGCAGCTTCCTCATCCTGGCGATAGTTCACGGCTACGTCGTGGCCATTCCGAGCGAGGTGCAGCACGGTAGCCGCACCGATGCCGCGACTGCCGCCGGTGACGACGGTGATTGGCCTACGGGCGCTGTCCATGACAGGGATCATTCATCCTTACTCCGCGCGGATCTGAACCGTCCGACGAGCCAGTTGACGATCTCCGGTTCCGACGGGCGATAACCATTGGTGCTGTCGACCCGCAGCACGGGTAGCTCAAGCTCGGGAGGGTCGTATGTACCGTCGAGCACGCGGGCTCGGAGATCGGGCAGCGCCTCGAGACCTCGATGGCCCGGATGGCGATCACCCTGGCGGATCGTGTACCGCTCCACCAAGCAATCCAGAGGTGCCTGCACATGCACGATGGCGGTGTGGGCCATGGCAACTGTTGCTCTCAGTCCGGCTTGGTCGCGGAAGAAAGCGCCCTCCAAAATCAGCCCCGAGCCGGAATCCAGGATGGCGTGGGCGATGGCGAACTGCAGAGCGAACGCAGCCGTACCGACGGGCTCCGCACCGCCAAAGTGATCCATCAGCACCTCTTTGACCAAGTCCTTGGCGATCACGGGCAACCGAAGCTCCCGCGCGAGCGCCGGTGCCAGCATCGACTTGCCGGCGCCCGGTGGTCCGCACACGACAACCAGAACCGGCAGCGGGTTGCTTATCAGCGAGAGAGGCATCGCGGTTCCTAAAGCTCCTGTGGCTGGGAGGAGAAGACGATGTCATGGTCAACCTTTCCTGAGCTGCGCGAACGGGTGAGGGGACTGACCATGTAGCACTGGCCGAAGGTCAACCCAGCCAGCTCCCCCATCCGCCCACGAAACGACTCACGATGACCGACAGTCTGTAGGTGGACGCTTGCAGGAGCGCTTCGGGGGTCAGGCAGGATCCTCTCCACCCACGTCGCCAGACGCCCAGGGCGAGTTGTACGTCACGGTGGCGAACTCCCACTGGTGTCCCTCCGGAGCGAGGGCGGCGTAGCTCCGCACGCCCCACGGTTGGCCCTTCGGTGCAGTGAGCACAGCCGCACCCAGGTGCTCGGCTTGCTCGAAGTGGGCGTCGACCTCGTCCACGATGACGGTTGTAGGTGATGGCATGGGTCAGCCGCGGCCAGGAACGCCCGGTCGCCTCCTCGAAGTGCGGTGCTCGTTCGCGCATCCAGGCGTTGAAGTCGTCGCCGCGGCCCGAGCGCTGGCCGACTTCATCGACTACCAGTACGGACCCGGCCTACGGATCGTCCCCGCCGCTGAAATCGACGCGAAATGGACGCTCAAAGGTGAAATTGCCGATACTCCAAGGGAAAAGGCGTGCCGGGAAAGGGAGTCGAACCCTTACGCCCTTACGGACACAGCGCCCTGAACGCTGCGTGTCTACCAATTCCACCACCCCGGCGAGCGCGGCGGTGTCCGATCCTAGCAGGAGGCCGGTTCAGACCCGGCGCCACTGCATGATGTCGTCGTACCGCGCCGAGCTGTACCCCACCGGCGGGATCACCACGCTGATCCCCGGCCGTACCACCAGCGACACCTGCGGCGTCTCGAGGAACAGCGCAGGCAGGTCATCGTTGAGGTGAGTGGCGACCGCGAGCGCGGCGGTGATGCGGGCCGGCGTGGTGGTCAGTGTGGCGATCCCGTCGAGCGCCTGGTCGAGGAAGGGGTCGACCTGTCCTCCACTGACGTTGAAGCCGGCCGGTGGCACGGCCGTCGATCGCCAGAAGGAGCTGACGTCGGGGTCGGGCCCGCTGTCCCAGTCAGCCAGCGCCATGTCGTACTGCCCGCGGCTCACCAGCAGCTTGGTGAGGTCGGCGGCCGGCAGCGGTGACACCGTCACGTCAATGCCGGTGGCAAACAGCTGCCGGGCAATCGAGGCGGCGACGTCGGGAAGCGGCGCCACATCCGCGACCGCCAGGCTGAGGTGCAGTTTTGCCGATCCGCGGCCCCGTATCCCGTCCGGACCGAGCGTCCAGCCGTCCGCGGTGAGCGCGGCCGCGGCGGCGGCGAGATCTCGCTGCGGGACGGCCTGGTGCGGCGCTGCCCACACTACGCCCGCCGGGATCGGCCCGACCTCGGGGACGGCCATCCCGTGCAGCGGGCCGGCCACGAGCAGCGACCGGTCGATGGAGGCGGCGACGGCCTGGCGAACAGCGGGGTCGCCCATCACCGGGACGCGCTGATTGAACAGCAGGTCGACGAAGCGGAACGTGGTGATGTCGTGCGACACGCCGCCGGCGGCGACCAGTTGCGCGCGTTCTGACGGGTCGGTGGCCACCACCGCGTCCACGGACTTCGAGCGGAAGGCGGCGGCGGCATCAGCGAAGCTGCTGAACAGGTCGAGCTCCACCTGGTTGAGATGCACGCCGGTGGCAGCGTGTGGGTTGGGGAAGAGCGTGATCGACATCGGCGTGGTGGTGACCACACGCAGCGGACCCGAGCTCGCCATCGGGGAGGTGGGCTTCGAGGTCAGCGCTGAGAGCTGCGCCGGTCCCAGCGTTCCCAGCGGCAGGATGGGCAGCTGGGTGAGCTGAGCGGCGAACGAGGCACGCGGGCCGGCGAGGTCGAAGCTGACGCCGTCGCCCTCAGCGCGGACGTGGACATCGCGCCACCCCGCCGCCGTCCCGGGGTCGCCGAACCGCGCTGACTGCACCCAGTTCACCGTGGCGATGACGTCGGCCACGGTGATCGCGCGCCCGTCGGACCACAGCTGGCCACCTCGCAGGGGCAGATGGTAGGTGAGGCCATCCTGGCTGACCGTGTAGCTCGTGGCGAGGTCGGCCGCCGGGGACGCCCTGCTGTCGAGCCGGAGCAGCCGGCGGTAGAGCAGCTCGCCGACGTCGCGGACGGCGGTGTCGGAGGCTCCAACAAGCGGGTTCAGCGACAGCGGCCGCTGATCGGTGACCAGGCCCTCGCGATAGTCGGGCGTGGCTGTGCGGATGTGCGAGACCGCGGTGACGGCGAGGACGGTGCCGGCGATCAGGACCAGGATCAGGACCGCGCCGATCTCGGCGCGGCGTGGGCTCCTGTTTAGTGGGCGCCGATGTACGTCTGGACGATCGACACGGCGACGAACAGGAGGATGAAGACGATGGTCACCCGCAGGAGACTCGCCTCCAGCCCGCGGCGGCGGCGATAGCCGCCACCCGAGTCCCCACCGCCGCCGATGGTCCCGCCCAGGCCGGTCGCCTTCGGTGTCTGGAGCAACACGCCAAGCATCACCAGCACCCCGAGAATGTCCTGGGCGACGGCGAAACCGACCTTCACGCAACGAAACCTCCTGACTGCACGAGGGCGAAGTATACCGGCACCACCGCCGACGGCCCCGGCGCGGTGAGTGCGCCACCTACACCGTTTTGTGTAGGTTAGGGCCCCGTGAGCGGTGCGCGGTCGTCCCTGATCGCCGGCCTCGTCGGCGCGGTGCTGGCCGGCTGCACGGCCGTCCCCGAAGGTGGTGGCGGGGGATCGGCGGCGACGCAGCTACCGCTGCTGCCGCCCGCGGCGGCGGTCGCGGCCGGCACCGACATGGTGACGGTGCTGCGCAGTGGCGAGGCGACGTTCGCGGAGCTCGACCGGCTCGTGGAGACGGCCCGTCGCAGCGTCGAGGTGGAGGTGTACGAGTTCGGCCGAACCGACCTGGCCGCGGCGCTGGTGGCGGCGCGCGGCCGCGGGGTCGCCGCCACCGTCATCGACGACCCGTCTGAGACGGCGACGGCGTCGACGGCGATCACGCTCCGCGCCAACGCGGTCGATGTCATCGACTACCCGATCCGAGCCCGGATGATCGACCACGTCAAGCTGCTCATCGTCGATGGGACGATGGCGGTGGTCGGCGGGATCAACTGGGGCGCCGGCTCGGCCGCCAACCACGACTTCGACGTCGAGGTCCGGGGCCCGGTGGTGGCCAACCTGGAACGCGTCTTCGCGCGTGACCTGGTGTCGTGCGGTCGTGGCGGGGTGGTGCCGCCCCCTGTCCCCGACCCGTCGATCCTGGTCGCGGCCACCCTCCCCGGCGCTGAGATCCTCCCCATGGTCCTGGGAGTCGTCGGTGGTGCCCGGCGCACCCTCGACGTCGCCATGTACACCCTGACCGACGCCGCCGTCGTGGCCGCGATGGAGTCGGCCCAGGCCCGCGGCGTCGCGGTGAGGGTCCTGCTCGACCCCAGCGAGCGACCGAGTGATCCATCCGCGGCGTCCCTGCGCGCCCACGGGGTCGCGGTCCGGCTCTACCGCAGCAGCGGCGAGAAGCTCCATGCCAAGGCGACCATCGCCGACGGCACCACGGTGCTGCTGGGCAGCGCCAACTGGACGGTCAGCGGCTTCGAGCACAACCACGAGCTCGACGTCTCGATCCCCGGCGACGCGCTGGTCGCCGCCGCGTTCGAGCAGCAGTTCCTCAGCGACTGGGCCGCCAGCGCCTGATCAGGCGTGGGCCGGCTCACCGGCCCGGCGCCGTTCGCGGTACGCCTTGGCCTTGGCCCGGCTGCCGCAGCCGCGCATGCTGCACCATGCCCCGCAACCGTTCTTGGAGTTGTCATAGAACGCCCACTGGCAGTCGTCCGCGCGGCAGACCTTGAGGCGTCGAAAGCTGCCGTCGATGGTGCTCTCCACCAGCCCGGCGAGGATCGAGGCGAGGAACCCGTCCACGCCGCGAGGGGTGGCGGCGAGGCGGACGCCGTCGATGCCGACCACCGGGTGCACCGCCGCGGCGTCGAGAAGCTTGCTCAGCCGCGCGGCGGCGCCCTCTGGCAGCGGCAGGCCGCAGTTGACGCCGAGGAGGATGCGAAGGTTCTCCCGGGTCTCGACGATGCGCCGGCGCTGCCCCTCGTCGGGGGTGAACTCGAGCTCGTGCGCACGCAGCCAGGTGACCGTCTTGTCGATGTCAGCGAGCTCGTCCCAGCCGCCCGGGAGCTCCGCACTGTTGACGAAATCCTGGACCAGCGCCAGGCGGCCAGGGGCCGGTACTCGCGTCGCTGCAGGGTCGTCCATGGTCGGGAATCCTCTATGTTCGTTACCGCCGTACACCCTTGACAGGTGACGGCTTCTGGCGCTATCCTATCACCAGTGTTCTAGCTTCGTTGGTGATGAGGAGAAAGTCAAGGTGATCAACAACGACCAGCTGTACGAGCTGGGATCGATCCGCGAGCAGGAGTTCATGCTCGAAGCCACTCTGCGCCGCGCCAACAGCCGCCGCAGCCGTAGCCGGACCATCGGTGTGATCGCCGGGGCCGCCCGGCGCCTGCGCCGCCACGGTGATTCCCAGCCCTCCTGATCCAGGCCGCCACGGCCCCGGGCATCGACCCGCCGCCGTGCCTGCGGCCGATGACCGGGCGCGTCTCAGACGAGGCTGCGCCCGGTCATCGCCTCCGGGATCGCCAGGCCCATCGCCTCGAGCACGGTCGGGGCCACGTCTTCGAGGCCTCCTCCCCCCCGCAGCGAGGTGGCGTCAGTGCCACAGAGGATCACCGGCACAGGGCTGGTGGTGTGGGCGGTGAGCGGCGAGTTGTCGCGCGGGTCGATCTTGTGCTCCGCGTTGCCGTGGTCGGCGGTGATCAGCATGCCCCCCGCAGCGCCGGCCACGGCCTGGTCGATGCGATCGAGGCAGCTGTCGACCACCTCCACCGCCTCGACGGTGGCGTCGAAGACCCCGGTGTGGCCGACCATGTCGGGGTTGGCGAAGTTGACCACGATGAGGGCGTCCTCCCCGCGCTCGACGTGCTCCACCACCGCGTCGGTGACCTCCCGCGCGCTCATCGCCGGCGTCGCGTCGTAGGTGGGCACCCGCGGGGAGGGCACCAGCAGCCGTTCCTCACCCGCGAACGCCTGCTCGCGACCGCCATTGATGAAATAGGTGACGTGCGCGTACTTCTCCGTCTCGGCGACATGGAACTGGCGCAGCCCGGCAGCTGACACCTCCGCGGCAAGCGTGTGGCCGACATCCTCACGCGGGAAGGCGACGGCCGCGGCCAGGTCGCGTGAGTACTCGGTGAAGGTGGTGAAGCAGAGCCCGCTCAGGACACGCGACCGCTCGAACCCGGCGAAATCGGCGTCGACGAGCGCGTGGCTGAGCTGCCGGGCGCGATCGGGCCGGAAGTTGAAGAACACCACCGAGTCGCCGTCGTCGATGACCACACGGTCACGACCCGGTGGCACGATCGACACCGGCGGCAGGAACTCGTCGGTGACGTCGACCGCGTACTGCGCCTCGATGTAGGCGACGGCGTCGGGGGCGATGGCTTCCGCGGTGCCGGCGAGCTGCTCGTAGGCACGCTCGGTGCGCTCCCAGTGGGTGTCGCGATCCATGGCGTAGTAGCGGCCCGTGACGCTGGCAACATCGCCGCAGCCAACGGCGTCGAGATCGTCGATGAACGTGCGCATGAACGCCGCCGCGCTGGTCGGCGGTTCGTCACGTCCGTCCGTGAACGCGTGGAAGTGCACGCGCTCCAGGCCGCGGCGGCGCGCCAGCTCGGCAAGGGCGACGCCATGCGCCTGGTCGCTGTGCACGCCACCGGGCGACACCAGTCCGAGGCAGTGCAGCGAGGCGCCGCGTTCGATGGCGGTGTCGACCGCCGCCACCAGCACCGGGTTCTCAAAGAAGCTGCCGTCGCGGATGGCGCGGTTGATGCGCGTCAGCGGCTGGTGGATGACCCGGCCGGCGCCGATGGTCAGGTGCCCCACCTCGGAATTGCCCTGCTGGCCATCCGGCAGCCCAACCGCCTCGCCGCTGGCCGCGACGGTCGTCGACGGCCAGTCGCGCAGCAGCCGGTCGACCGTCGGCGTGGCTGCGGCGGCGATGGCGTTGCCGAACCTCTCGTCGGAGCTGCCCCACCCGTCGAGTATGGCCAGGACGAATGGGCGGACCTGCCTCACCCGGGGCTGCCGGCCGCGACCGCCGCGGCGACGATGGCGCCGAACAGGTCAGGGTCGAGGCTGGCGCCGCCGATGAGTCCACCGGCGATCTCCGGCCGGTCGAACAGCTCGCGCGCGTTGTCGGCGTTGACGCTGCCGCCGTAGAGAACCCGCGGCGAATCGCCGCCGGTGCGGTGAGACACGTGCTCGCCGATATGCGCGCACACCTCGGCGGCCTGGTCGGGCGTGGCGGTGCGGCCGGTGCCGATCGCCCACACCGGCTCGTAGGCGATCACCCACGAGGACACCGGCGGGGTGGCGTCGACGGCAGCCAGGACCGCGTCGAGCTGCCGGTCCACCACGGCGAAGGTGGCGCCGGCGTCTCTCTCGCTGTCGGTCTCGCCGACGGCGACGATCACCCGCAGACCGTGACCCAGGCCGGCCGCGAACTTGCGTCCGGTCTGCTCATCGGTCTCGCCGAAGAGGTGGCGGCGCTCGGAATGCCCGACGAGCACGATGTCGCACCAGCCGGCCAGCATCGCCGCCGAGACCTCGCCCGTGTACGCGCCCGTCTCCTCCCAGAACAGGTCCTGCGCGCCGAGCAACAGCGGCGTGTGGACGAGCGCCTGGCGCACCGAGAGCAGGTGTGTGAACGGTGGCAGCACCGCCACCTCAACTCCCGCGTGTGCACCGCAACGATCGGCGACCGCCAGCGCGAGCGCGACACCCTGCTCGACTGTCGTGTTCATCTTCCAGTTGCCGGCCACCATGGGCAGACGCGACGACGGGCTCACCTCGCCACGGCCTCGCGGTCTCGCAGCGCCGCCACCCCGGGAAGGGTCCTGCCCTCGAGAAACTCGAGGGTGGCGCCACCGCCCGTGCTGATGAAGTCAACCATGTCGGCAACTCCGGCGTCCTTGACCGCGGCGCCGAGGTCGCCGCCGCCGATGACGCTGTACGCCGCGCTCTCGCCGAGCGCGCGCGCCACCTCGCGAGTGCCGCGCGCGAAGTCCTCGACCTCGTAGATGCCGAGCGGGCCGTTCCAGACAACCGTCCCCGCGTCCGCGAACGAGCCGACCATGGCGGCCACCGCCTGCGGGCCCACGTCGACCACCATCCGATCGTCCGGGATCGCATCCCACGCCACCGCCTGCGTGAGGGCGCCGGCTATTGCCTCGCCGGCGACGATCACGTCGGCGGGAAGAACCAGCCTCTCACCCGCCTGGGACGCGAGGAGATCGCGCGCCACCGCCACCTGGTCCTCCTCGACCAGCGACCGGCCCGTGGACGCGCCCCGGGCACGGTAGAAGGTGCATGCCATCGCGCCCCCGACATAGAGCGCGTCGACGCGATCCAGCAGGTTGGTCAGCACGCCGAGCTTGGTGGAGATCTTGGCCCCGCCGAGGATGGCCACCAGCGGGCGTTTCGGGCTCTGCAGAACGGCGCCGAGCACCTCAAGCTCGCGCGCCATCAGGCGACCCGCGACAGCGGGAAGGCGATGGGCCACCCCCTCGGTCGACGCGTGGGCCCGATGCGCGGCGCCGAACGCGTCGTTGACGTACACGTCGGCGAACGAGGCGAGCCGGGCTGCGAGGTCGGGGTCGTTGGTCTCCTCGCCGGGCTCGAAGCGGACGTTCTCGAGCATGCCGACGTCGCCGTCACCCAGGCCGTCGACCAGGGCCCGCGCGGACGGCCCGACGACGTCGCCGGCCACCGCCACGTCGGCCCCGAGCAGCTCACCGAGGCGGCGCGCGATCGGGGTGACGCTCAGCGCTGGATCCGGCCTCCCCCCGGGCCGGCCCACGTGGGTCACGATGATGGTTCGCGCGCCACGCTCACGAAGGCTGGCGATGGTCCGCAGCGCCGCGCGGATCCGCCGGTCGTCGCCGATGCGGCCGTCGCGCAGAGGCACGTTGAAGTCGACGCGGAGCAGCACCCGTTTGCCGGCGACGTCGATGTCGTCGATGGTCGCCTTGGTCATCTCGCCGGGGTCAGAGCCGGCCGGCGATGTGCTCCGCCAGGTCGACGACCCGGCAGGAGTAGCCCCACTCGTTGTCGTACCAGGAGAGCACCTTGACCATGGTGTCGCCGATGACCATCGTCGACGGGGCGTCGACGGTCGAGGAATGGCTGTCGTGCAGGAAGTCGATGGAGACGAGCTGCTCATCGGAGACGGCGAGGATGCCGTTGAGCGATCCGTCGGCAGCCTCACGGAACTCGCCGTTGACGTCGTCGACGGTGACCGACTTGCCCAGCGTCACGGTGAGGTCGACGAGGCTGACGTCGCTGACCGGGACCCGCAGAGACGCCCCATGGAACTTGCCCTTGAGCTCGGGCATGACCAGCGCCATCGCCTTGGCGGCGCCGGTCGAGGTCGGGATGATCGACAGCCCGGCGGCCCGCGCCCGGCGCAGGTCCTTGTGGGGACCGTCGAGGAGCATCTGGTCGGTGGTGTAGGCATGCACCGTGGTCATCAGGCCGTTTTCAATGCCGAAGCTGTCGCTGAGCACCTTGGCGACGGGTGCCAGGCAGTTGGTCGTGCAGGACGCGTTGCTGACCACGTGGTGCTCGGCGGGGTTGTAGGCGGTGTGGTTGACGCCCATGCAGACGGTGATGTCCTCGTTGGTCGCCGGCGCCGAGATGACCACCTTGCGCGCGCCGGCGTCAACGTGCGCGTGCGCCTTGGCGCCGTCGGTGAAGAACCCCGTCGACTCGATGACGATGTCGACACCAAGGTCCCCCCAGGGGAGCCGCTGCGGGTCACGCTCCGCGAGGACCGCCAGCCGGTTTCCATCGACGGTGATGTGGTCGCTGTCGGCGCTCACCGACCCGGGAAAGCGGCCGAGGATGGAGTCGTACTTCAGCAGGTGGGCAAGAGTGGCGGCGTCGGTGATGTCGTTGACGGCAACGATCTCGAGCTCTGAGTTGCGTTCGCGGGCTGCCCTGTAGACGTTCCGGCCGATGCGGCCGAAGCCGTTGATGCCAACCTTGACAGCCATGCGGCAACCTCTCCTCGATTGACGTGACCCATTCACTGTGTCCGAACGCGCCACCGACAGTACCACCGGCGTCGGCGCCACCGCCCCTGTTCAGAACTGCGCCGCCTCGAGCAATCGGTGCAGCCGCCCGGCCATCGCGGGCCGGCTGATCGCGGCCGCCTCGGCGAGCGCCGACAGCGAGGCCTCGGGGTGGATGCGGCGGAGCAACGCGGCCTCACGCACCGCGGGTGGCAATCCCTCCCAGCGAACCGGGTCGGCGCCCAGCCGGGTGATCGCATCGAGCTGGCGGACCGCGGCGTCGACGGTGCGACGCAGGTTGGCCGTCTCGGCGTTGAGCGTGCGATTGACGCCGGCGCGGACGTCGCGAACCACCCGTCCCTGCTCATAGGCCAGCCGCCCGCCCTGGGCGCCGATGGAGCTGAGCGCGGCGCCGACGCCCGCGGCGGACCGCACCGTGACCACCGGGCGCCGCCGTCTCAGGCGGATCGTGGCCGCGACCTCCAGCGCGGCGAAGTCGGCCACCAGCTGCGCCGCCGCCTGTCCATGGCGGACCGGGATCTCGAGGTGCGGAGGGCGGCCCGGTCCGCTCACCGACCCGAGAGCGAGAAACGCCCCGCGCAGCCGGCTCCGCCGGCAGCAGTTGCCGTCCCCGACCTCGGCCCTGCCACTCGGCAGCTCGACCCGGTAGCGGACTCGCCGCGCGGCGCGCACACGGACGGCGTGGCCACCGCTGCCGTCGGCGTGGAGCACCGCGACAGCGCAGCGCGCGGCCACAGCCCGCGGGGTCTCGATCGTCGCCGGCCCCGTCTTGGCGTCCCCGGTCAGGCTCATCCCCTCGAGCAGCGCGGCCCGGCAGTGAGGCAGCGGCGGCAGGTGGGGGGCGAGCTCGGCTACGACGCTCTCCGTGAACGAGCCGCCCTTCATCAGCGCTGGCGGCTCAGCGCGGGTCGGGCCGGTGCACGTCGCGATGGCGGAGGTCGACGGCGACGTCCCCCTCCCCCAGCCGGGCCGCGAGCTCGGTGGCGATGACCACCGAGCGGTGGCGTCCCCCGGTGCAACCCACGGCGATGTGCACCGCCTTCCGCCCCCGCCGCCCCGCCACGTCGATGACCCACCCCAGCAGCGCCGCACCGCGCTCGACGAGCTCCTGCGATTCACCGTGTTGCATCACGAAGTCGCGCACCGGCTGGTCGAGCCCGGTGAGAGGGCGCAGATCGGCCTCCCAGAAGGGATTGGGCAGGATCCTGCTGTCGATCACCCAGTCCGCCTCGGCCTGCGGCCCGTACTTGAAGCCGAAGGACGACACCGTGCAGCGGAACACGGCGGCGCCACCGCGGCCGGGCGCCACCACCTCGAGGATCCGCTCGGTGAGCTCGGCCTCGGTCATCGCCCCGGTGTCGATCACCACGTCGGCGGCGGCACGCAGCGGGACCAGCAGGCTGCGCTCGGCGCTGACCGCAGCCTGGCCCGTGCCGGCCGCCGCGCACGGGTGCGGCCGGCTGCTGTCGGCGAGGCGCCGGACGAGAACCGCGTCGGGGGCGTCGAGAAACACGACCTGGGCCCCGGTGATCGCTTCGATGCCGGCGAGCTCGCCGCCGCGCCGGGCGTCGACCACCGCAACCGCAGGGTGAGTGCGGGGTACGGACGTGAAAGCATCGATGAGGGACACTGGGAGGTTGTCGACACCGGCGATACCTGCCGACTCCAGCGCGCGCAGGGCGGTGGCCTTGCCCGCGCCGCTCATGCCGGTGACGATCCACGTCTGCGTCCCGCGCCCGGCCTGCTCCACGGGGGCGAATTGTAAGGGGTGGCTGCGGATCGGCCGACCCATCGTGTCACCCAAGCGCAAGGTGGCTCGGATAGATTCGAGCGCATTCTCGCCTATCCTCGAATACATGAACCACCCTTGGACGGGCCGACTGTGCGCATCCTGATTGCCGAGGATGATCCCGGTCTGCGCAAGGTCCTGACCCAGGGCCTGGAGGACCACGGGTTCTTCGTCGACGCCGTGTCGCGAGGCGACGACGCCATCGCCCAGCTGCGTTTCTACGAGTACGACGTCGCGATTCTCGACTGGCGCATGCCGGGCACGTCGGGTGTCGACGTCGTCGCCTGGGTGCGGCGCGAGAAACGGCCGACGCGGCTGCTCATGCTGACGGCACGCGACACCACGGCCGACCGCATCGAGGGCCTCGATGCCGGGGCCGACGACTACCTGGTCAAGCCATTCGACTTCGGCGAGCTGCTGGCTCGAATCCGCGCCCTGCAGCGGCGCCCGGCGGGCACCGACAGCGCGACGCTGGTGCGCGGCGGGCTCGAGCTCGACCCCAGCCGGCGCGAGGTCACCGCCCATGGTCGCTCCGTGCACCTCAGCGCCACCGAGTTCAACATCCTCGAGCTCCTGATGCGCCGGGCCCCGCAGGTTGTCGACCGCAACAGCATCGCCCAGCAAGCGTGGCGCGACGAGACCGACCCGCTCGGCAGCAACGCCATCGATGTGCGGCTCAGCAGGTTGCGCGCCAAGCTTCCCGACGCCGGGGTGCGCATCGTCACCGTGCGCGGCGCGGGCTACCGGCTGGATCAGGCATGAGCGTCGCACCGTCCCGGCTGCGCGGCCTGTTCAGGCGTCCGGGGCGCGACGTGCGTGGGGCGTCGTTGCGTGTGGCGTTTGTGGCCACCGCGCTGGTGCTGGTGGCGTACGTCATCATCGCCGGGGCGGTGACATTGATCGTCGGCCGCAACCTCGCCACCGCGGTGGACGATCGCCTCCACAGCTACCTCACCGCGGTCGTCACCGGACAACCGCCGGCAACGGCGGGCAACGCGTTCCCGAGCACCGGTCCGGCATACGAGCAGCCCCTCCTGCTCTGGGTGGTCACCCCCGACGGCACCGTGCTGCCGGTCACCCCGCGCGGGGCGCGGCAGTCATCGACGACCGAAAGTCTTCCGGACGCGGCGCGAGCCGTGAAAGCGCCGACGACCATGCAGCTGTCGGATGGCAGCGAGCTTCGCTTCGCCGGTGAGACGGCGGACGTGCTGGTCAACGGCACGCTGGTTTCCGGCGCTCGGGTCGTCGCCGCCGATTCACTGACGAACGTCAACACCACGCAGCACAACATCCTCACCGCCGAACTGCTGGTCGGGCCCATCCTGATGCTGGCGGTGTTCTTCGGCGCCCTGGCGATCGGTCGTCGCGTCGGCGCCCCGATCGAGCGGGCCCGTCAGCGCCAGATCGAGATGACCGCCGACGCGTCGCATGAGCTGCGCACTCCGCTGTCGGTGATCGAGGCGCAGACGTCGCTCGCACTCGAGCGCGAGCGCGATGTCGCCTGGTACCGCAACGCATTCGCATCCGTCGGCGTGGAGAGCAAGCGGATGCGCCGCCTCGTCGACGACCTGCTCTGGCTGGCCCGATTCGACAGCACCGGGGCGGCGCCGACATCAGAGGCGACCGACCTCGGGGTGCTCGCGGCGTCGGCGGCGACGCGGTTCGAAGCCGTGGCGCAGACGCGTGGTCTCACCCTCAGCGTGGTGGTCGAGCCGGTGTCCACCATGATCAGCGCTCCGCCCGAATGGCTCGATCGGCTGCTCGGCGTGCTTCTCGACAACGCCTGCCGCTACACACCGTCGGGGGGCACCGTCGACCTCCGCGTCGGCCGGCGCGACGGCAGGGTGCGCCTGGTGGTCGACGACTCCGGACCGGGAATCCCGCTCGAGGAGCGCGGCCGCATCTTCGACCGGTTCCGCCGCGCCAGCGACGCGCCGGGTGG
>DATBEL010000018.1:0-9547 GCA_036276135.1 Candidatus Dormiibacterota bacterium | reverse complement strand
GCGTCTATCATCGCGCCGTTGGGCTGCCGCCCGACGCGACGGTTGGTTCGATCGCGGAGGGACCGTGGCAGAGAATCGCGACGTCGTCGGGCCGATCGACGGTCGCGTGTGCTCGGCGCTGGCGTACTCCTGCGGATCGTCTGCCACGAAGGCGAAGAGGTCGCCAACCTGGCCGCCCTCGATGTCGACCACATTGAACGTGGTGCCGGCCGCCACCTTCAGCCCGCGGCCCTCACCTGGCGGGACGACCAGCCGGCTCACCGGCGCGCGCTGCGGCCAGCAAGCTCGCAGCAGCGGCGATTCGCGGCGGTGGGGGGGCGCTTTTTCACGTCAGTCAGCGTCTATCATCGCGCCGTTGGGCTGCCGCCCGACGCGACGGTTGGTTCGATCGCGGAGGGACCGTGGCAGAGAATCGCGACGTCGTCGGGCCGATCGACGGCCGTGTGGTGCCGCGCTACGCCGGGCTCAGCACCTTTGCGCGGCTCCCGCGTGTCGAGGACGTCGGACGTGTCGACGTCGCCGTCCTCGGCGTCCCCTTCGATTCCAGCGTGAGCTACCGCCCTGGCGCGCGATTCGGCCCCGCCCACATCCGGCAATCGTCCCGGTTGCTCCGTCCGTACAACCCCGCCCTCGACAACGCGCCGTTCGACAACCAGCAGGTCGCGGATGCCGGCGACGTGGCGTGCAACCCCTTCAGCATCAGCGAGGCGATCAGTCAGATCGATGCCGGAGCGACGGCGTTGCTGGAGCGTGGCGCTCGCCTCCTGACTCTTGGCGGCGACCACACCATCGCACTGCCGCTTCTTCGCGCCATGCACAGGCGCCACGGCGCGGTCGCAGTTCTCCACTTCGACGCCCACCTCGACACCTGGGACACGTATTTCGGTGAGCCCTACACCCACGGCACGCCGTTCCGGCGCGCGTCGGAGGAGGGCCTCATCGACATGGCGCACAGCATGCACATCGGCATCCGCGGCCCCCTGTATGACCCTGTCGATCTCGCCGACACGGAGCGACTCGGCTTTCAGACCATCCACTGCGTGGAGCTCGAGGAGCTTCGCGTCGCCGGCGTGGTGGCGCGCATGCGCGAGCGCCTCGGTTCCGGTCCGGTGTACGTGTCCGTCGACATCGACGTCCTCGATCCGGCCCACGCGCCGGCCACGGGAACGCCGGAGGCGGGTGGGATGACCAGTCGCGAGCTGCTCGGCGTCATCCGCGGCCTCGCCGGACTGCACGTCGTCTCGGCCGACATCGTCGAGGTGGCGCCCGCATACGACCACGCGGAGATCACCGGGATCGCCGCGGCCCATGTTGCCTACGAGCTGCTGTCAGTCATGGCACCGCCGGCCAACTAGGAGGAGACCCATGGCAACCGCCACCGACCAACCGAGGGCCACCAAGGCCGGCGGACTTGAGGTCCGGTCGATCGACTACGTGCCGTTGCGCGAGCGCCACGGCAAGCTCTGGCACCTCGGACCGCTGTGGTTCATGAGCAATGCGCAGATCGCGACGCTGGCCGTCGGCCTGGTGAGCATCACCACCGGCGGCAACGTGGTCTGGTCGCTGATCGCGATCGGCGCGGGCACGCTCTTCGGCACGTTCTTCATGGCCTTCCACTCCGCGCAGGGTCCGCAGCTCGGGCTGCCGCAGATGATCCAGTCGCGCCCGCAGTTCGGCTATATCGGCGCGCTGCTGGTGTGGCTCTTCGCCTACCTTCAGTACGCCGGCTTCAACGTCTTCAACACCATCCTGGCGGGCCAGGGAGTGGCCACAACCATCGGCACCAACGTGAGCTTCTGGGGCAACCAGAATGTCTGGATCGTCCTGGCGACGGTGATCGCGATGGTCGTCGCGCTGGTCGGGTACGACCTCATCCACCGCGTCGAGCGCTACCTCACCTACGCCTTCATCATCCTCTTCGGGATCTTCACCGGCGTGGTCATCGCCCGCATCGGTTTGCCGGCCAACGCCTGGGATCTCAACCAGTTCAATGCCACCCCGTTCCTCGCCCAGTTCGGCGTCGTCGCCGGCTACCAGATCAGCTGGGCGATCTATGTGTCGGACTACTCGCGGTATCTGCCCCCGGACGTCACCGTTCGCAAGACCTTCTACTGGACGTACGGTGGATCGGCGCTGGGCGCGTTCTGGCTGATGGCCGTCGGCACCCTGCTGGCTGCCTCCCTCAAGTCGGGTGCCGTCTTCGACACCATCGGGTCGATCCACAGCGCCGGCGACATCCTCTTCAGCGGCTTCGGCGGCATCATCCTCATCTTCACCGCGCTCGGCCTGATCTCGGTCACGGCCCTGAACATGTACGGCGGCTCGCTGACCCTGATCAGCGCGATCGACTCCCTCAAGAGCGTCCGTCCCACCCTGCTGATTCGCATCGTCACGATCGCCATCACCGCCGCTCTGGGACTGGCGGGAGCACTCTACGCCTCCGCGGACTTCCTCACGAACTTCACCAACTTCCTGCTGCTCGTCCTCTACTTCTTCATCCCGTGGACCGCGGTCAACCTGGTCGACTACTACATCGTGCGGCGCGGCCACTACGCCATCACGGAGATCTTCAAGCCGCGTGGCATCTACGGACTGTTCGGCTGGCGCGGCATCACCTCCTACCTGGTCGGCTTCGCCGCGATGATCCCGTTCTTCAACACGGGCACGCTCTACGAGGGCTTCGTCGCCAAGGACCTGGGGGGCGCCGACATCTCCATCTTTGTCGGGCTGCCGATCGCCGCGATCCTCTACTGGGTGCTCTGCCGGTCCATCGACACAGCGCACGAACGCGAGGTGGCCGCGCGGGCCGACGTCAACCTCGAACAGCTGGCCGCCGCACACTCGCGCGATTAGAGAGAGATGGCAGCGGACGGACTCGCCGCCGATGCATTCGCGTCGGCGGCGGCCGTCCGCGCCCGCGAGGTCTCCCCTATAGAGCTCGTCGATGCCTCGCTCGAGGCAATCGCCCGGGGCAACCCCGAGCTCAACGCGTTCACCGTCGTGCTCGCCGACGACGCGCGCCTGCGGGCGCAGCAGGCGGAGGCCGCGGTCACCAGGGGCGAGCAGGCGCCGCTGCTCGGCGTGCCGATCACCATCAAGGACCACATCTGGATGCGCGGAGCACCCGCCACCAACGGTTCGCTGGCGTACAGGGACTTCGTGCCCGACGTCGACTGCGAGGCGGTGGCGCGGCTGCGCGCGGCCGGCGCGATCATCGTCGGCAAGACCAACAACCCCGAGTTCTGCTACCGCGGCACCACCGACAACCTGGTGTTCGGGCTCACGCGCAATCCCTGGAACATCCATCGCACGCCGGGCGGCTCCAGCGGCGGCGCGGGCGCATCCGTCGCGGCGGGGATGGCGCCGATCGCGCTGGGCACGGACGGCGGTGGCTCAGTGCGCATCCCCGCGTCGTTCTGCGGTGTGGTCGGTCACAAGCCGACGTTCGGCCTGGTGCCCAAGGAACCGGGTTTCAAGGGCTGGAAGACGCTCTCGGTGGACGGCCCGATCACGCGCACCGTGCGCGACGCGGCCCTGGCCCTGTCGGTCATGGCCGGGCCGGCCGTCGCCGACGACATGACGTATCCCGTGCCCGCGCAGGACTACCTCGCCGCAGCCACGCAGCCGCGCGACCTCACAACCCTGCGCGTCGCCCACTCCGTCGACATGGGATTCGCGCCGGTCGACCCCGACGTGCGCATTGCGTTTGACGGCGCGCTCCAGACCCTGTCGCAGCTCGGCTGCCGGCTCGTCGAGGCGCACCCGTCGACCGGCAACCCGATGGCGATGTGGAACCTCTTCGCGACCTGCGAGGGCTACGCGTCGGAGGGCCCTCTGCTCGAACAGTGGGAATCCCAGATGAGCCCGGGCACCGCCGACCTCATCCGCGCCGGCCGCGACCTCGCCGGCTGGGAGTACGTCGACGCCCTCCACGCGCGCGGCGCGTTCACCCGGGTGTGGTCGCAGTTCTTCACCGAGTACGACCTGCTGGTCTCGCCGTGCATGCAGCTGACCGCGTTCGACGTCGACATCCTCGCGCCCTCATCCATCGACGGGATAGCGCTCGACCCGTTCTTTGATGACTGGTGCAGCCTCGTCCTCCCCGCCAACCTCACCGGGCAACCGGCCATCTCGATCCCCATGGGGTTCGGCACCGACGGCCTGCCGGTCGGCCTGCAGGTCATGGGCCGCCGCTTCGACGACGCAAGCGTGCTGGCGCTGGCGGCGGCGTACGAGCAGGCGGCGCCGTGGTCAGACCGCAGGCCGCCCACCGCGGAGACCCCGCCGAGCTCCAGGGTCCGAAGGGACCGCGACGAACCTCTATGGAACGTCAAGCTCTGACCGTCTTGGGCGTCCAACAGCATCGCTGTGGTCAAAGCTTGACATCGCCCAGGTCCGATGCCAAAGTCCGCCCATGCGCGAAGCGGGGCGGGGTGGATCTCTCACGGATCTTCGCCGCGCCAACCGTCGCGCGGTGGTCACCCTGCTGCGTCTCAACGGTCCGCTGACCCAGGCGGAGGTCGCTCGGGCCACCGGCCTCTCCCACGCGTCGGTGTCGAACATCGTCCGCGACCTGACCGACCAGGGCATCGTGCGCACCACCATGGTCACCCGCAGCGGGCGGCGCGTGTCCGAGGTGACGCTCAACCCGACCAACGGCCTCGTCGGCGGGATCGACTTCGGCAACCGGCACGTCCGCGCCGCGGTCGCCGACTTCACCCACGCCGTTCGCGCCGAGGATCAGCACACCCTCCCGTTCGGCCACCAGGCCTCGACCAGCGTGCCCGAGGCGGCGGCGATGCTCAGCGCGCTGGTCAGCGGCATCGGACGCCAGCCCGGCGACGTGCAGGTGCTGGCCGTCGGTCTTCCCGGACCGATGGAGCGCGACAGCGGTCGCACCACCTCGCCGGCGATCCTGCCCGGGTGGGCCGACTTCGACGTGAAATCGGCGTTCGAGAAGGCGCTCGGGGTGCGCACCATCGTCGACAACGACGCCAACCTGGGGGCGCTGGCCGAGGGGTTGTGGGGCGTGGGCCGGGGCCTCACCGACTTCGCCTACGTCAAGGTCTCGACGGGCATCGGCTCGGGGCTGGTGCTCAACGGCAAGCTGTACCGGGGAATCTCCGGCACGGCCGGTGAGATCGGCCACACCACCATCGAGGAGGACGGCCCGCTCTGTCGCTGCGGCAACCGCGGCTGCCTCGAGGTCTTCGCCGCCGCCCCCGCGCTCCTCGAGCTGCTCAGTCGCAGCTACGGCGACGACATCACCCTCGAGGACGTCCTCAAGCTCAGCGACGAGGGCGACATCGGCTGCCGCCGCGTCATCACCGACGCGGGCCGCCACATCGGCGTCGCGCTCGCCAACCTCTGCAACCTGCTGAGCCCGCAGATGGTCATCCTCGGCGGCGAGCTCGCGCTGGCGGGCGACGTGCTCCTGGCAGCGGTCCGAGATTCGATGCGTCGCCGCACGGTGTCCGTCCCGGGCGCGGCGCCGAGGGTGGCCGCGGGCATCCTCTCCGAACGCGCCGGCGTGCTCGGCGCGCTCGCGCTGGCTCTCCAGGAGAGCGAGGACGACACCGGCGACGGCGCCCACGCACACATGACGAAAGCAGAAAACCAATACCCCTTAGCGGGCTAACGACGAGGAGGATCCAGCAATGCGGACGATGAAGACGGGCTCCAGTGGTGTCACTCGGCTGACACGATGGGGCGTGGTGATCGGGATGGCAGGTGTGGCCGCGGCGTGCGGGAGCAGCAACACACCGTCGTCCTCCGGAGGCGGCGGCAACGCAACCGTGCCGTCCGGGCTCTCGGTCAAGTCATTCGACAGCAGCTTCAGCGTGATGAGCCAGTTCACCAACCTGACCTCGGCCGGGAAGGGGCTCGTTGGCGTCATCCTGCCCGACACGACGTCGTCGACCCGGTACGTCGACTTCGATGCACCCTACCTGACCCAGG
The DNA here is from genome assembly GCA_036276135.1 of Candidatus Dormiibacterota bacterium. Lineage (GTDB taxonomy): Bacteria > Chloroflexota > Dormibacteria > Aeolococcales > Aeolococcaceae > Aeolococcus. Next base: position 3,589 of record DATBEL010000018.1, on the reverse strand, counting down.
CCTTCCAGAAGGCGGGGTACACCAGCAGCCAGTTCAAGATCGACAACGCCCAGGGCAGCGACGCCACCGAGCTGGCCGACGCCCAGGCGGACATCACCCTCGGTGCCAGCGTCATCGTGTTCGACCCGCTGAACAGCACCGTGGGCCAAGCCATCCAGCAGCTGGCCCAGTCGCACGGGGTGGCGGCCATCAGCTACGACCGCGCCACCTTCCAGGGCACCAACACCTACTACGTCAGCTTCGACAACATGCAGGTCGGCAAGCTGATCGGCCAGGGCTTCCTGGACTGCCTGACGAAGTTCAACGTCACCAGCCCGCAGGTCTTCACGCTCGACGGCGGTGAGGACGTCGACCCCAACGCCGTCTCGTTTGCCCAGGGCTACAACTCGGTGGTCTGGGGCGACACGACCACACCCGAGCCCGCCGGCAAGACCAGCAGCACCGGCGCCAAGCTGGTCGGTGACCAGATCACGCCCGCCTGGGTCAACGCCACCGGCGGCACAATCTTCCAGCAGCAGTTCACTGCTCATCCGACCATCAACGCCACCATCGAGGCCAACGACGGGCTTGCCAACGCCGTCATCACCGACCTCAAGAACGCTGGTGTCGGACCCAAGAAGATCCCGACCACTGGCCAGGACGCCACCCTCCAGGGCATGGAGAACGTCCTCCAGGGCTTCCAGTGCGGTTCGGTGTACAAGGCCGTCTACCTCGAGGCTCAGGACGCGGTCGCTCTGGCGACGATCCTGCGCGCCGGCCAGACCCCACCCTCCGCTCTGGTGAACAGCACCACCAAGCCGGCCAGCGGCCCCGGGAGCTCCGAGCCCGCGTCGCTGCTGACACCGGTCTGGGTCGACTCGTCCAACATGGCATCGACGGTCATCAAGGACAAGTTCGTCTCCGCCACCGCGTTGTGCACCGCGGTCGGTGCCAGCGTCTGTTCTGCCGCAGGCATCACGCCGTAAGCTCACAATCGCCAACTGGGGCGTCGCCACGCATCGTGCGTGGCGGCGCCTCACAGCCGCGTTAGACGAGGGGCGCACATGGCCGGCGACGGCGAGGTCCTGCTGAAGCTGAGGGGCATCGACAAGCACTTCGGCCCCGTCCAGGCGCTCTACAAGGTCAACCTCGACCTCCCCGCCGGCCAGGTCACCTGCCTGTGCGGCGACAACGGCGCGGGCAAGTCCGTGCTGACGCGGTGCATCGCCGGCATCCACCCGCCCGACCACGGCGAGGTGCTCTGGGAAGGCCGGCCGGTCCACATCCGCAGCGCCAAGGACGCATCCAAGCTCGGCATCGAGACCGTGTACCAGGACCTGGCCCTGTGCGACAACCTCGACATCGTCCAGAACATGTTCCTCGGCCGAGAGCGCCTCCACAGCGGCCTCCTCGACGAGGACGCCATGGAGCGCGCCGCCGGCGAGACCCTCGCCGGCCTGAAGGTGACCACCGTGCGCTCGATCCGCCAGCCGGTGGGCTCGCTGTCCGGAGGCCAGCGCCAGTCGGTGGCGGTCGCCAAGGCGGTGATGTGGAACTCCAAGCTGGTGATCCTCGACGAGCCCACCGCCGCCCTGGGAGTGGTCCCGACCAGGCAGGTGCTCGAGTTGGTGCGCCGCCTGCGCGACCGCGGCCTGGCGGTGATGGTCATCTCTCACAATCTCAACGATGTCTTCGAGGTCGCCGACCGGATCGCCGTGCTCACGCTGGGCCGGATGGTCGCGGAGGACAAGGCGTCCGCCTTTGACCGGCAGAGCCTGGTCGACTACATGACCACCGGCGCGTCGAGTCGCAAGACGGCCGCGGCAGGCGCCGGCAAGGAGGAGGGCTGAGCCATGGCGGTTGGTGACGTCACCGAGGCCCCGACCGAGCTCGAGCCGGATCCGACCGCGGCTGAAGCCTCGGCCCTCGACGTTCCACCCGCGCTCGTCGCCCAGACGCTCGGCCAGTACCTCCGGGCATGGGGGGCGCGGATCAGGAACGGCGACAGCGGAGTCCTTCCGGTCATCGCCGGCCTGCTCCTCATCACCGTGGTCTTCCAGGCCGTCAGCCCGGGCAACGTCTTCCTCTCGGCGGGCAACATCGTCAACCTGTTCCAGCAGAGCGCCGTGTTCATGGTGCTGGCCATGGCGGAGTGTTTCGCACTGCTGCTCGGGGAGATCGACCTGAGCATCGGCTACGTCGGCGTGCTCGGCGGCGTCATCACTGTGCAGCTGGTGCAGCCGGCCACCACCAAGTGGCCGTGGTGGGCGGCGATCGTCGCCGGTCTGCTTGCCTGCGCGGTGATCGGCTTCGTCCAGGGCTCGCTGATCACGCGGCTGCGCGCGCCGTCGTTCATCATCACGCTCGCCGGCCTGCTGATCTTCAACGGCGTCGTGCTCTACGTGCTCGGGCTCGGGCCTTTCTCCGGCTATCCGAGCTTGAGTGGCGCGGACCCCAACGTGCAGGTGATCTATCACCTGATGTGGGGAACCATCCCCGCAACCGCCTCGTGGATCGCCATGGTGCTGATCGTTGCGCTGCTCGGCGGCTCGCTCTGGCTGCGCGACGCGCGACGGCGTCGCAGCGGGCTGGTGGCGCTGCCGGTCAGCCTGACGATCATCAAGATCGCGTTCCTCGCTGTCGCCGGCGTTGTCATCGTGGCCATCTGCAACGTCAACCGCGCCCACTTCGGCACCGTCGATGGCGTTCCGTGGGTCATCCCCATCGTGCTCGGCCTGCTCGCGCTGTGGACGGTGCTGCTCGAACGCACCCGCTACGGACGCTACGTGTACGCGGTCGGCGGAAACCCGGAGGCGGCACGGCGTGCCGGCATCAGCCTCGCGGCCATCCGCACGTGGGCGTTCGTGCTCTGCTCTTTCACCGCCGGGATCGGGGGGCTGCTCTACGTCTCGTACCTGGTCGGGGCGTCGAACAACATCAACGGCGGCCAGCTGGTGCTGTACGCGGTCGCGGCCGCGGTCATCGGCGGGACGAGCCTGTTCGGCGGTCGTGGCAGGGTCATGCACGGCGTGCTGGGTGGGCTCGTCATCGGTGGCATCTACAACGGCATGTACCTGCTGGGTCTGCCGGTGCAACTGCAGTTCATCGTCACCGGTGGGGTGCTGATCGTCGCGGTGGCCATCGACTCGCTGTCGCGCAGGGGAGCCTCGGCGGGCAGCGTCGCCCACGCCTGAGCCGCCGCACACGACCAACCGCCGCTCCAGCAGCGTGTAGGCCGACAAGTCAACTGGCACGCCCACAGGTCAACGGGCACGCGTACCAGCAAAGGCACACCTACAGCCGGCGCACCACCGGCGGCCGCCTCCGCGGTTCGGCGACGGTGACGCTCCCGTCCGGTTCCAGGCGAATGCTCCAACCACGTTCGTGAACCATGTGGTGGTGGCGGCGGCAGAGCGACACCAGGTTGGGGACCTCGGTCTCGCCGAGGTCCGCCCAGTGCTCGATGTGATGGCCGTCCGTCCACTCCGCCGGTCGGTCGCAGCCGGGGAAGCGACAGCCCTTGTCACGCAGAACCAGCGCGGTGCGGATCGCCGCCGGGATGGTGCGCGTCGCCCGGCCGACCGAGAGAGTGGTGCCCGGCCTGGACCCT
>DATBEL010000017.1:0-16323 GCA_036276135.1 Candidatus Dormiibacterota bacterium | reverse complement strand
ATCAGCTCGGCAGGACTGACCCCGGGACGCGCCATGACGCTGCGACGCCGCAGCGCGATGAGGACGCGGCTTGGGACAGCGCCACCGCGGAGGTTGACCTCCTCGAGCTGCGTGAGCAGGCCGTCGAGTTCGCAGAGGACGTCGCGACGATGCGACCGAACACCCTCCTCCTCATCGGCCCAGGTCAGCTGATTGAGCACCCGGTTGCGGACGAAGGTTGCCATCCAAGGATCCCTTGGGATGCGCTCCCTGCTCGGGGGGTGATGGGACGTTGAGTTCGAAACCGAGTGGGCGGCGATCCTGGAGCCGCATGGTAACGGTATTGAGGGCGCTTGAACAGGGGTTTGTGGGTTTGCACCGGCTTATTGGCGAGGATCTCGTCATCACCTCGCAAATCCGCAACCCTGTGTGAGTCTCCCACCGACACAGAATCCGCCGTTCAGACGGCGACGGGCGCAGCCTCCGCGATCACGCCCCGCACAGCATCCCCGGCCCGGCTCAACCGGCACCCGACGGCGTCCGCGAACGCCGTGGCGAACTGTGACGCCACCTGATACAGGCGTGGCAGCGGCGTCACCCCCAGGGTGGCCAGCGAGGCCACCCCGGCACCCTCGATCCCGCACGGGATCACCTCGGCGAACCAGTCGAGGTCGGTGCTCACATTCAGCGCCGCCCCGTGCGTGGTCACCCCGGACGCCAGCTTGACCCCGATCGCCGCCAGCTTCTCCTCCCCCACCCAGATGCCCGTGTATGGCGGTCGGCGCGACGCGGTCACCCCGTACAGGGCGACCGTGGCGATCAGCGCGTCCTCGAGCGCGCGCAGGTGCGCCACCACGTCGCCCAAGCCGGGCGACCCCGCCAGCGGGAAGACCGTCGCCACCGAGAGGATCGGGTAGGCGACCAGCTGTCCCGGCCCGTGGAAGGTCACCGACCCCCCTCGATCCACCTCCACGTACTCGGCGCCCCTGGCGACGAGGTGATCCGCGCCGCCGCGGAGGTGCTCGTGGCTGCCGTTGCGACCCATGGTGTAGACCGGCGGGTGCTCGACCATCAGCAGCAGGTCGCCGATGGCACCCGCCGCCCGCGCCGCGGCCAGCCTCCTCTGCAGCCCCCAGGCGTCGCGGTACGGGATCCGCCCCAGCCAGACGTGCTCGAGGGTGGCCACCGTCAGACCACGCTCGCCGCCACCGCCTGCTCGTGGGCGTGGTACGAGCTGCGCACCAGTGGGCCGCTCTCCACGTGGCTGAACCCCAGGGACAGGCCAAAGGATTTCAGGTCGGCGAACTCATCCGGCGTCCAATAGCGGACCAGCGGGTGATGCTTCAGCGACGGACGCAGGTACTGCCCGATGGTGACGATCTCGACGTCGTGCGCGCGCAGGTCGGTGAGCAGCTGTTTGACCTCGTCCATCTCCTCGCCGAGACCCACCATGAGCCCGCTCTTGGTGCGACTCCGCGGCTCCAGCCGCTTGGCCTCCTTGAGCAGCGTCAGCGACTGCTGGTAGCCCGCCTTGGGCCGTACCCGAGCGTACAGCCGCGCAATCGTCTCCAGGTTGTGGTTGAAGATCTCGGGGACGGTCGCCATGACCGCGCGCAGCGACTCGGCGCTGCCGTTGAAGTCGGGCGTCAACACCTCGATGGTGGTGCCCGGCGACTGGCGACGGATCTCGCGGATGGTGTCGGCAAACAGCGACGCCCCGAAATCGGGGAGGTCGTCGCGATCCACCGACGTCACCACCGCGTGGGCAAGTCCCATCTGCGCCACCGCCGCGCCGACCCGTCGGGGCTCGTCGGCGTCGATGTCACCACCGCGCTTGCCGCTGGTCACTGCGCAGAACGCGCAGGCGCGCGTGCACACCTCGCCGAGGATCATGAACGTGGCGGTTCCGTGTCCCCAGCACTCCGCGATGTTCGGGCAGCGCGCCTCCTCGCAGACCGTGACCAGGTCGAGCCCGCGCATCAGGCTCTTGATCTGCGTGTAGCCGTCGCCCGATGGCAGCTTCACGGTCAGCCAATCGGGGCGACGGTCCACTCCGTCGGGGAGCAGACGCTGGTGCAGGGGACGGGTGTCCTCCACCCGGCCGGCGCGTTGGATCGGTGTCAGCGGGATGTCGCGCATGCCGCGACCCACTCTACCGCGCCTCGGCGGGCGGGCGACGCAGCCGATGCGGGGACGCCGCTGAGCCACAATCGACGGCGATGACCCACTCAGCCCCCACTCCCCGCAACGAGCCCGCGCTCGACTACCGGCCCGGATCCCCCGAGCGCGCCGCCGTCCGCCAGGCGCTGGACGACATCGCCGCGTCCGCGCCCATCGACCTGCCCATGCGCATCGACGGCGCCAACGTCGAGGGCACCGGCCACGCCTTCAGCGTCACCGCTCCGCACCGCCACAGCCAGGTGCTCGGCGAAGGCCACACCGCGACCGACGGTGAGGTCCGCGGGGCAATCGACGCGGCGCTGCGCGCGCGCAGGGAATGGGCCGACGCACCGTTCGAGGCGCGCGCTGCCGTGTTCCTCCGCGCCGCCGATCTGCTCGCCGGGCCGTGGCGCGCCCGCGTCAACGCGGCCACCATGCTCGGCCAGAGCAAGACCGTCGTCCAGGCGGAGATCGACGCCGCGGCCGAGCTCGTCGACTTCTGGCGATTCAACGTGCACTACGCCGCCCACCTCGACGCTGACCAGCCGATCTCGCCACCCGGTGCTTGGAACCGCCTCGAGCTGCGCCCGCTCGAGGGCTTCGTGCTGGCGATCACGCCGTTCAACTTCACGTCCATCGCCGGCAACCTGCCCACCGCGCCGGCGCTGATGGGCAACGCCGTGGTGTGGAAGCCGGCGACCACCCAGCAGCTCGCCGCATCGTTGCTGATGCGCGTTCTCGAAGAGGCGGGACTTCCCAACGGCGTCATCAATATGGTCACCGGCCACAGCGGCGGCGTGGCGGCCGCCGCCCTCCCCCACCCCGACCTGGCCGGCATCCATTTCACCGGGTCGACCGGCACGTTCCAGCGCATCTGGTCGGTGGTCAGCGACAACCTTGACGGCTATCGCACCTACCCACGGCTGGTGGGTGAGACCGGCGGCAAGGACTTCGTGGTGGCGCACCAGTCGGCGTCGATGGATGCGTTGCTCGTCGGGCTGCTGCGTGGCGCGTTCGAGTACCAGGGACAGAAGTGCTCGGCGGCGTCGCGCGCCTACGTGCCGCGCGCGATGTGGGAGGAGCTGCGCGGTCCCCTCGCCGCAGCCACCGAATCGCTGCCGATGGGGGATCCCACCGACTTCCGCAACTTCATGGGCGCGGTCATCGACGAGCCGGCGTTCCGCACCCACGAGGCCGCGATCACCGCCGCGCGCAGTGACCCATCGATCTCACTGGTCGCCGGCGGCGAGTGCGACAGCAGCGAGGGCTGGTTCGTCCGTCCCACGATCTTCGAGACCGCCGACCCGCACCACGACCTCATGGAGCGCGAGCTGTTCGGCCCCATCCTGACCGTCCATCCGTACGAGGACGGCGACTGGGAGACGCTGCTCCGCACCGTCGACGGCACCTCGCCGTACGGCCTCACCGGAGCGGTGTTCGCCACCGACCGCGGCGCCATCGACACCGCCACGCACGTGTTGCGCAATGCTGCCGGCAACTTCTACATCAACGACAAGCCGACCGGGGCCGTGGTCGGGCAGCAGCCGTTCGGCGGCAGTCGCGGTAGCGGCACCAACGACAAAGCGGGCTCGGCGTTCAATCTGCTGCGCTGGACCTCGCCGCGTGCCATCAAGGAGACGTTCGTGCCGCCGACCGATTGGCGGCATCCGCACATGCTCCCGGATTGACCGCAGCGACAGCTAGAACCCGCGGGCGCCACCACCGGTCGGCCCAACCACGGGACTGAGCATCAACTCCCAGGGCTCGCCGGTGATCATCTCGACCGTCCATTCCCCGGCGCCGAGAAAGCACGGGTTTGCGCGATGCCCGTGGGTCGCGTTCGCGGCGCCCATCTCGACCACATGTCCGTCGGCAGCACGTAGGGCCAGCAAGTACGGGCGAATCGCCGGCCTGACCGAAGGCTCACCCACCGTCCACACAGCGTCGTACCAACCGGTCTGGGTGAGGTGCAGCACGGGCGCATCGCTGCTGCGAACGCCGACCACGTCGGGCACCCCCGATGACGACCGCCACTCCGGCGGTGGTATCCGCAACGCCATCATCGCGTTGAGCACCACCTGCACCTCCCACGCGCATGTCGATGTGGTTGTGCCCACCTCGAGGTGGTACAGCCCGGCGGGCAGTTCCTCCTGCACCAGCGGCGCGCTCACCATCCCCACCGGAGCTGGGATCGACGCCCAATCCGGCCAGCGCCGCCCGCGGTGGTCGACAATCGCAAACCACAGCGCCGCTTCGACCGGGTCGTAGTGGTTGAACACGGTATAGCGTGCGCGCGGAAGCCGGAAAGGCACCGTCGAAGCAGTTCCCGCTCCGCGCCCTCGTGCCACAAGCCGGTCGATCTGCCGGTGCGGGTTCACACGCCACCGGACCCACCTCGCCCAAGCGATCATCGGCGCAACCGCGCCGCGTTCACATACCCGGAATGGCCGGGTACTCGAGCACCTCGATCATCTGCTCCAGCGCCGACGCCGGAGCATGGTACAGAACCATGAACTTGGCCATCGTCGAGACTCCTACAGTCACCTCTCGCGCGACCGCGCCGCGCTCACATCCCCGGTACGGGCTGAACCTCCAACACCTCGATCGAGCTCTCGGCGGTGTAGAAGTGTGGATGTCCCTTGACGATCTCGGTCACGGCCTCTGGCGACGCCGCCTCGATGAACGAATATCCCCAGACCGTGCTGTCAGTCTTGTCAGTCACCGAGTCCGACGTCACCTCTTTCTTGCCGGCCAGCGGCGCGCCGATCTCGGCGATGGAACCCTTGTTGCGTTCCATCCACGTCTCCCACGCATCCATGACCTCCTTCTGCTGCTCAGGCGTGACGTTGTCCATCTGACCAGCTGACGACGCCGGAGCGTGGTACAGCACCATGAATCTGGCCATGTCGTTCCTCCTCCTAGAGCAGAGCCGCGTTGACGTCGATCTCCTCGAGGATCTCCTTGACCCTCTTGGTGAAACGGGTTGCGGAAAGGCCGTCGTTGATGCGGTGGTCGAAGCTCAGGCCGAGGTTCATCATCGGCCTGATGGCGATGGCGTCGTTCACCACCACGGCGCGCTTGATGACCGCATCCATCGCCAGGATCGCCGCCTGCGGCTGGTTGATGATCGCCACGGTGTGCACGGTGCCGAGCGCACCGGTGTTGTTCAGCGTGAACGTCCCACCCTGGATCTCGTCGAGCTTCAGCTTGTTGGCGCGGGCCCGGTCGCCGAGGTCCTGCATGGTCGTGGCCAGGCCGGCGATGCTGAGACGGTCGGCGTTGCGCACCACCGGCACGATGAGATTCTCCTCGAGCGCCACCGCGATGCCGAGGTGGATATCGTGACGGAGGATGATCCCCTCCTCGGTGAACGATGAGTTGAGGGTCGGATACTGGCGCAGCGCCTCGCACACTGCGCGAGCGACGAAGGGCAGGTAGGTCAGCTTGGCGCCGTAGTGCTGCTCGAAATCGGCCCGCCGCGACGCACGCAGCGCAGCCACGCCCGACATGTCGACCTCCATCGACAGCCACGCGTGTGGCGAGGTGCGCTTGCTGCGCACCATGTGCTCGGCGATCGCACGCCGGGTGGAGGTCAACGGAGTCACCTCGTCGGCGCCACCGGCCTGCGGTTGGGCCTGCGCCGCGGGCGCAGGCGCGGCGCCACCCGGCGCAGGAGCCGTGGGCGCAGTCGCGGGAGCCACGGAGGCGGCCTCAGCCGCCGGCGCTGCAGCCGCCGCCTGCTGCGCAGAGCTCGCGGGAGCCGCGCTGGGGACCGACGCTGCTGCCGGCGAAGGCGGCGTTGGGGCCGGCGTCTCCTGCGGCGCCGGTCGCGCCACCCCACCACCGGCGTCACGCTGCTGCACGTAGTCGAGCACGTCCTTCTTGGAGATGCGCCCGCCGAGCCCGCTGCCCTGCACCTGCGAGAGATCGACGTCGTGCTCGCGCACCAGCATTCGCACCGCCGGCGTGAGGTGATAGTCCCCACTGGCGCTTCCATTGCCGCTGCCGTTTGCGCCGCCACCCTGCTCCTGTCCCGTATCCGGTGCAGCAGCGGGCGCGGCACTGGTTGCGGGTGCCTCCGGCGGCGCCGCGCCGCCCGCCTCGGGCGCCGCCGGAGGTGCGCTCGGCTCGGTCGCAGCCGGCTCAGCTGCCGCCGGGGGCGCGGTCGGCTCAGCAGCCGCCGCCTGTGGCTGAGCATCACCCGCGGGCGCCTGCTTCAGCCAGGCCGGTTGCGCACTCCCCTGCTCGGTCTGCGCCCCCGCCGCCACCGGCTGCGTAGCGGGCTGGGCCTGCGCGGCCTCACCGGCCTCAGGCTGCGACGCGCCCGCCTCAGCCGGCGCCTGCGCTTCACCGTCACCCTGGTGCCAGGCCGAGTTCGCCTGTCCCTGCTCGGCGGTCTCGATGGTGCAGATCGGCTCCCCGACCGCCACCACCTGCCCCTCCTTGGCGATGTGCTCGCCCATGCTGCCCTCGGCGGGCGAGGGGATCTCGGCGTTGACCTTGTCGGTCACGACCTCAGCGATCGACTCGTACTTGGACACCAGCTCGCCCGGCTGCTTCATCCAGCGGGCGATGGTTCCCTCGGTGACACTCTCGCCGAGCTGTGGCATGGTGACTGTCATAGCCATGGTGTGCGTCCTTCAGTATGCCGCGAGCGTGCGCACCGCAGCCTCGAGCTTGTCGGGTGTGACCAGGTAGAAGTCCTCGAGCGCGTGCGCAAACGGCATGGCCGGGATCTCCGGGCCGCCGATGCGCATCACCGGTGCGTCAAGGTACTCGAAGCATTCCTCGGCAACGATCGCGGCGACCTCCGACGACACCGAGACGGCGAGGTTGGGCTCCTGCGCAACCATCACCTTGCCGCACTTGCGCGCGGTCGCGATGATCGCTTCGCGGTCGAGCGGACGCAGTGAGCGCAGGTCCACCACCTCGCACTCGAACCCGTCTGCGGCCAGTCGCGCCGCAACCTCGAGCGCGGTGTGCACCATGATCCCGTAGGTGAAGATGGCGATGTCGCGGCCCTCGCGCACCACCGACGCAGTGCCCAGCGGCACGGTGTACTCGTCGTCCGGCACCTCGCCCTTGACCGAGCGGTACGCGCGCTTGTGCTCGAAGAACATCACCGGGTCGGGATCACGCATCGCGCTGATCAGCAGCCCCTTGGCGTCATAGGCGGTGCTCGGCACCACCACCTTGAGCCCGGGCACCGAGCAGAACATCGCCTCGATCGACTGCGAGTGGTAGAGCGCACCGTGGATGCCACCGCCGAACGGCGCGCGCACCACCATGGGCACGCCCCAGTCGTTGTTGCTGCGGTAGCGCATCTTGGCCGCCTCGCTGACGATCTGGTCGACGGCCGGCATGATGAAGTCCTGGAACTGAATCTCGGCGATGGGGCGCATGCCGTTCATCGCCGCGCCGATGCAGACGCCGACGATGCAGGACTCCGCCAGCGGTGAATCCATCACCCGCATCTCGCCGAACTCCTTCTGCAACCCCTCGGTGGCGCCGAACACGCCACCCTTGGCGCCGACGTCCTCGCCGAGGATCATCACCCGCTGGTCGCGACGCATCTCGTCGCGCATGCCCTCGCGGATCGCCTCCAGGTACGTCTTGCTGGGCATCAGGAATCCTCCGCGTACACGTGGAGCATCGCGGTTTCCGGCAGCGGGTCGGCCGCCCCCTCCGCGTATGTGGTCGCCTCGTCCAGCTCGGCGACCAGCTCGGCGCGCATCGCGTCGGAATCACCCGCGACCAGCACCCCGAGGTCCTCGAGCAGCGCGCGGAACCGGGGCACGCAGTCCTGCCTGCGCTCAGCCTCGAGGTCCTCCGCGCTGCGGTAGCGCCGCTGGTCGTCGTCCGAGCTGTGTGAGGTGAGGCGGTGCACGTTGGCCTCGAGCAGGGTCGGCCCCGCGCCGCTCCGCGCCCGCTCCATCGCGTCGCGGGCAGCGCGGTAGCACGCGATGGCGTCGTTGCCGTCGATGCTGACGCCGGGGATGCCGTACGCCTGGGCGCGGTCCGACACGTGCGGCGTCGGCATCTGCTTCTCCACGGGCACGCTGATCGCGTAGCCGTTGTTCTCCACCACGAACACCACACCGAGCTTGTGGGTCGCTGCGAAGTTGAGCGCCTCGTGGAAGTCACCACCGCTGGTGCTCCCCTCACCGAAGGCGGTGACGCACACCGAGTCCTCGCCGCGCATGCGGAATGCCAGGGCGATGCCCGCGGCGTGCAGCAGCTGCGTGGTCACCGGCGACCCGGTGCTGATGATGTTGTGGCGCCGCGACCCGTAATGCGCCGGCATCTGCCGGCCGCCGCTGTTGGGATCCTCAGCCTTGGCCAGCACCGAGAGCAGGTGGTCGCGTGGAGTCATGCCAAGCACCAGCGTCAACGCCAGGTCACGGTAGTACGGCGCCAGCCAGTCGCGCCCCAGCGCCATGTTCATCCCCACCGCCACCTGGATCGCCTCGTGGCCCATGGCGCTGATCCAGAACGGCGCGCGACCCTGGCGGTTGAGCACCCACATGCGCTCGTCGAGCACACGCGAGCGAAGCATGTGCCGGTACATCGCACGCAGCGTCTGTGCGTCGAGGCCCTCCTTGTTCACCGCGTCGGATTTCACCAAAGCCACGTTCGCTCCTCTCAGATGTGCAGTGCCTCGCCGGACACCGCAAGCGCGGCCTCGGCAAGCGCCTCGCTCAGGGTCGGATGAGGCGCCACGGCGCGCGACATCTCGAAGGGGGTCGACTCCAGCAGGCCGCCAAGCGCGGGGCCATAGATGAGCTCGGTGACCTCGTGCCCGATGATGTGCACGCCAACCACGGCGTTGGTGGCCTTGTCGGCGACAACCTTGGTGAATCCACCCGTCTCGCCCCACACCACCGCCCGCGCGTTGCCGCGAAAGGGAAACACCCCGACGGACACGTCGTGGCCGGCGGCCTTCGCCTCGGCCTCGCTCATGCCCAGCGACGCGATCTGCGGCGTGCAGTAGGTGGTGCGCGTCACCAGGTTTGGATTGAGCGGGTGCGGGTTGCGCGCCGCGATCGCCTCGACGGCGATGACACCCTCGTGCATGGCCTTGTGCGCCAGCTGGAAGCCGCCGGCGCAGTCGCCGATGGCGCTGACGGCCGCGGCGGTGGTTCGCTGCTCGCCGTCGACGGTCACCATGCCGTGATCGGTGGCGACGCCCGCCTCCTCCAACCCGATGTCCTCGACGTTGCCGGCGCGACCCACCGCAACCAGCAGCACGCTGGCCTGGAGGCGCTGCTCGCTATCACCGGCACGCACCGTGACGGCCACTCCCCCCTCGTTGCGCTCCAGCGACGACGGGTCGAGCGTGGTCCCGACCAGGCAGGTGATCCCTCGCTTCTCGAACTGCTTGCGCAGCTCCTTGCCGATTGCCTCGTCCTCCAGCGGCACGAGGCTTGGCGCCATCTCCACCAGCGTCACCTCGCATCCGACACTGCGCCAGAACGACGCGAACTCGACGCCGACGGCGCCGGCGCCGAGCACGATCGCGCTCGGCGGGATGGAGTCGAGGAAGAGCGCGTCATCGCTGGTCAGCACCTGGCGCCCGTCTGTCTCCATTCCGGGCAGCTGGCGCGCTCGTGAGCCGGTGGCCACGATGATGTTCCCGGCCTCGAGCTCGACCTGGTCACCGCCACCGTCGGCGGCGACAACGACGCGCCCCGGTGCGGTGATCCGTCCGCGGCCCTGCACGGTGGTCGCCTTGTTCTTCTTCAGCAACGCCTGCACGCCCCTGTACAGCGTGTTGACCACCTCGTCGCGACGAATCGCGGCCACGCCGTAGTCGAAGCTCACGTCAGTCGTGTTGACGCCGAGCCGGTGGCCGTCGCGCACCTGGTCGAGCAGCGCCGCGCTCTGCAGCAGCGCCTTGGTGGGGATGCAGCCGCGGTGCAGGCAGGTGCCGCCCACCTTGTCGGCCTCCACGACCGCCGTGCGCAGGCCGAGCTGGCCGGCCCGGATGGCAGCGACGTAGCCGCCCGAACCGCCGCCGAGGATGACCACGTCGTAGCGCTCTGGCACGGCCGGAGTATAGGTCCGCGTCTCGCGCTGCCGGCCGTTCCCACCACGCAACCAGCGCATCCCTCAGGCTCCGCCGAGCGCGGCCAGCGCCGCCTGCAACTGGGCGTCCCCGCCGGCCGGCGGAGACTGGGCGTCGAGCACGAAGCGGTCGTCGGGCGAGGGCAGCGACACGGTGCGGTCCGGAGTCACCCCCTGGCCTTCGATGGTCTCACCGTTGGGGCCGAACCAGCGCTCAACGGTGAGGTGCAGGTCGGCGCCGTCCGGCAATGGGAAGTCCACCTGCACCGAACCCTTGCCGAACGTCTTCTGCCCGACAACGGTGGCGCGGTGGTAGTCGTGCAGCGCCGCGGTGGTGATCTCCGACGCGCTCGCCGAGTCGCCGTCGACCAGCACCACCATCGGCTCGGTCAGGGCCACGCCGCCCGGCTGGATGGGGTCGCTGACCACCTCCTGGGCGCTGTTGGGGTCTCCGATGGCGGCCAGGCGTCCGCGCCGCACCACCACGTATCTCTGCGTCGCCGTCGGCTGCACGAACTGGCTGACCAGTGACTGCGCAGCCGTGACGTAGCCACCACCGTTCTGGCGGAGGTCGAGGATCACCGATGTCGCCCCGGCCGCCAGGCCCTTCTGCAGCTGGCTGCGAGCGGCGTCGCCGGTGTCGGTGTCGAATCCGGTCACCTGCATGTACAGGGTGTGCCCGAAGAGTTGCGTGTACACCGACGGGATGACCAGGTTCTGCCGCGTCGCCGTCAGGGTCAGCTGCACGCCGCCACGCTGCACGGTGATGCGCACGCTCTCTCCCACCGCACCGCGGACCATCTGCGAAGCCTTGTCGATCCGCGTGGTCTCGTCGCTGCCGAGCGACGTCAGCAGCGCGCCGTTGACAGCGACCAACACGTCGCCACGGTGGATGCCGGCCCGGTCCGCGGGCTGGTTGACAAGCACATCCTCGATGACGGCATCGTCAGCCGCCTGCCCGGACGCGCAGAGCACGACACCGCAGCGCGCCTCGACGGCGATGCCGATGCTGCCGGCGCGCCGCCCGCCCAACGTGGAGTTGAGCTGCTGGTACTGCTGCGCCGTGAGGTATGCGGAGAAGCGGTCGTTGTACAGGTCATGGAGCCTCTGCACGATGCCCTGCTCGGCGCCCTGCGTCCCAGCCGCCGCGGGCACGTCGCGGATCACGTAATTCTGTTGAATGGCCTGCCACTCCGCATCGATGCTGTTCACGTTGATGGCCGAGCCGGCGCCGATGTGTGGGAAGACCCGGTTGATGAAACCTCCGTACTGCGAGGAGGAGAGGTTGAGCACGACCAGCGCTGTGAGATAGCACGCCGCCACCGTGGCGAGCACCCTCGTGACCGAGGCCGGCGGCACCGGGATCCGTGGACGGCGCCGGGGAGGAGGATCCGACGACCAGCCGGCGCCGGCCTCAGGCGGCTGGTCCGTCCCCCCGTCGCCGCTCACGAGAGATAGGCGAGTGGACTTCGGGGATTTCCGTTGAGGTCGATCTCGAAGTGCAGGTGGCAGCCGGTGCTGTTGCCGGTGCTTCCCTCCCAGCCGATCGTCTGCCCGCGACGCACGGTCTGGCCGTCGCGGACGGCGAACCCCTCCATGTGCCCGTACACAGTGTCCCAGCCGTTGCCGTGGACGATGATGACGTGGAGGCCGAAGCCGACGTCGCTGACGTACAGGTGAGCGATGCCGTTGTCCGCCGCGTGGATGCTGGTGCCGCACCCCGCCGCGATGTCGATGCCGCTGTGGAAGTGCCTGGTGGAGCAGTTGGGATCGTACGGCTCGAACGGGAACGTGGTGCAGCCGAAACCCTGGGTGATCGGGCCCGTCAGGGGCCAGCTGAAGCGACCGCTGCCACCGCCCGCGGCCAGCGCGGCGCGTTCCTGCGCCTTCAGGTTTGCGATCTGCGAGTTCAACTGTGCCTGCGCCGCCTCGTTCTGGGCGAGGAGCACCTGGTCGTGGGCCTGCAGCGCCACCAACTGCAGGCGAGCCTGCTGGCGCGACTCCAGCGCCGCCGCCTGCTGCTGCTCGATGCCGTTGAGCGTGGCCACAAGGTCGACCTGCTGATTCTTGGCCAGCGTGATGCTGTTGACGTCGGCCTGGATCGTCTGCTCGTCGAGGGTGACGCTGCCGACCAGGTCGCGCTCGCTGCGCCCGAGCCTGTTGACGTCGATGGCTCGCTGGAAGTAGCTGTTGAAGTCGCCGGAGTTGAGGAAGTTGCTGAACGAGTTGGAGGCGTTCTGCGCCTTGTAGATCACCACCAGGTCGACCTCGAGCTGATGACGGTCGATCTCGAGCTGTGCCTTGGTGTACGCCAGGTTGTCCTGGGCGGCGGAGAGAGCTGCCTGGATGCTGTTCAGCTCCGCATTGGCGGCGGTGATCTGCGCGTTGGTGGCCGCGATCTGCGCGTCGAGGTCGGTGATCGCCTTCTCCAGGGCGGCCTCCTGGTTGGCGGCGGCGGCCAGCTCGGCGCGAAGCCGCGCGTTGGCGGCGCCGTCGGCCGCGAGCTGATGCTTCTTGGCCGCGATCTTGTCGGTGAACACGTCAGCGGTGGCGTGCGCGTTCGATCCCAGCACCGCGCCGGCGATGATCCCTGACGTGAGCAGCAAGGTGATCAGCGCACGTGCCATGGTGACCCCGCCCCGCTGCCGACTGCGGACATTCGGGTTCGCGGACAAGGTCATCGGTGGATCGGCCGCACTTCTCCGCCGTCAGGCGGCGAGGAAGCGGCGCACCCCCAGGTAGCTGCCGATGGCGCCGACCACCGCACCGCCGCCGAAGAGCGCGGCGATCAACACGGCCGTGAACGGTCCGTCAAACGGGATCGCGAAGAGGTCGCCGGTGGTCGCGCCGACGGCGATCTTGTAGGCAAAACCGACGATCAGGCTGCTCAGGATGGCGGCGAAGACGCCGCCGAGCACGCCCTCGAGGATGAACGGCCAGCGCACGAACCAGTCGGTGGCGCCCACCAGCTTCATGATCTCGATCTCGGTGCGCCGCGCATACACAGCGGTGCGGATCGTGTTCATGATGATCACCAGGCTGATCACCAGGAGCATCCCCGACAGCACTCCGCCGACGATCTCGATGCCGGTGATCGCCGTCTGTATCTTCGGCGTCACGTCGGCGTTGTAGTCGGTGGGCTGGGTGGGATCGACGATCGGGTCGGCGCGCGCAACCTGGTCGAGCTGTACCAGGTAGCGCAGCTGCCTGACGTCGACGTTGAGCGACGCGGGCAGCGGGTTGCTGCCCAGCGCGTTGACCGCGGTGGCGATGTCGGTGCCCTTGCTCTGCGCCTCCGCGTAGGCCTGGTCCTTGTTCTCGAATGACACCGCCAGGACGCGGGAGTCGCTCTGCAGCTGGTGTTGGAAGTTGGCGATGTTGGCCAGTGAGACGCCGTCCTGGATGTAGATCTTCAGCTTGCTGGCGCGCGATTCCTGGTCATGCAGCACGTTGGTGAGCAGGTGGGTGGCGAGAACCGTGGTGCCGACCAGCACGAGGATCAGGCCCATCGTGCACACCCCGGCGACGGAGACGCCGAGGTTGCGCCGGAAGTTCTGCAGCGACGACGAGATGGCGAACCAGAGGGCCGCGAAGAAGCGTCTCATCTAGATCGTCGCCTCCCCCTCGCGCAGGTACTGACCCTCCTGCTCGTCGCGGATCACACGACCGCCATCGATGGCGATGACGCGGCGGCGCACCAGGTCGACGACCTCGCGGTTGTGCGTCGCCATCAGCACCGTGGTGCCGCGGTGGTTGATCTGGAGGAGCAGCTGGACGATTCCCCACGAGGTGTCGGGGTCGAGGTTGCCGGTGGGCTCGTCGGCGAGGAAGATGCGCGGCCGGGTCACCAGGGCGCGGGCGATGGCCACGCGCTGCTGCTCGCCGCCGCTGAGCTCATCGGGGAACTTGCCGATCTTGTCCTCGAGCCCGACGATCCAGAGGGTCTCCTCGACCTTCTCGCGCATGTGGCGCTGCCCGGGACGGGTCACCTGCAGCGCGAACTGCACGTTCTGCCCGACGGTCAGCGTCGGCAGCAGCTTGTAGTCCTGGAAGACGATGCCGAACTTGCGGCGCAGCTTGGGGAGCTTGCGCCGGCTGATGCGGGTCACCTCCTGGCCGTCGACGAAGATGCGCCCGCTGCTGGCCGGCTCGTCGCGGATCAGCAGGCGAACCAGGGTGGACTTGCCCGCGCCGCTGGCGCCCACCAGGAACACGAAGTCGCGCTGGTAGATGGCCAGGTCGACGTCGCGCAGCGCCACCGTCCCACTCGGGTACGTCTTGCCGACGCCGTGGAAGCTGATCACCGGGCGCAGCGCAGGGTCGCTGGCCAGCCTCGGGCGATGTGCCAGGGCCACGGTCACGCGCGGTGCACCTCGTGGCTCACGCGGAGTTCAACCCAGTGATCGTGTGACCCCGGGCGGTGTCGTCATGGTTCACGGCGGGGGATCCCAGCGCCCGGCAGGCCCGTCTCCTCTCCCGCCCAGCCGGGTGGCGCGGTGGGAGGACCCTCCCGGTTCGCGTAGGACGTAGAGCGAATTGAGACCGGTGAAGGGACTGCCCGAGTATACGACCCGGGCAGAAAATGCTCGTTCAATCGCGACAAAAAAGCGACATCCGAATTGCGATTGTGCGGCCGCGTTCGGCGCGTTTGAAGTGTGTGCCACGAGCACGACATTCGCCGCGCGGGTTGGTATGCGCAGAGGACGGACCGCCGGGTCTCCGCCGGCGGCCCGTCCCGCCCTCCTCAGGAGTAGAACTCGTCCTGCTTGACAGGGTCGAAGTCGAGGATCCACGCCTCGGTCAGCTTGCCATCACGGAAGTGGCAGACGTGGACATACTGGGAGTCCATCGACTTGCCGTTGCGCTGCGCCGACTCTGTGGCGATGGCCACGGCGTGGTCGTCGGTCGCCAGGAAGTCGTGCACGTCAACCTTGAAGGTCCCGTCGGTCAGCTCGAACTGCTTGACGAACAGACCGATGACCGCGTCGATGCCCTTGTAGTCGCCGGCCAGCGGGCCCCGACCCGGGTTGTGCCACACGATGTCCGGGTCGAAGAGCTCGTTGCGCAGCAGGTCGAGGTTGCCTGTCTGGAAGGCCTCGTAGCCCCGGCGCAACGCCTCCAGGTTGGTGGTCGCAGTCGCCGTCGCTGTTCCTGGCATTGCCAGTCCTCCCGCCTCTGGCGCCCCCGCCCGGGGGCGCGGACCCGCAGCATAGCTCCGCCACGACAGCGATTTGGGGCCTACGCCGCTGCGCCCTCCCGCGCCGACCAGCGCAGGTACGCCTCCATGAAGGGGTCGAGGTTGCCGTCGAGGACCGACTGGGCATTGCCCACCTCGGCGCCGGTGCGGTGGTCCTTGACCATGGTGTACGGCTGGAGCACGTAGGAGCGGATCTGGCTGCCCCACTCCGCCGGCATCGACTCGCCGCGCAGCTCGGCAACGTGCTCGGCGTGGGCAGCCTGCTGGAGCGTCAGCAGCCGCGAGCGCAACACGCGCCATGCCACCTCACGATTCTGGTGCTGCGAGCGTTCGTTCTGGCAGGTCACCACCACCCCGGTGGGGATGTGCGTCAGCCGGATGGCCGACGACGTCTTGTTGACATGCTGGCCGCCGGCGCCGCTGCTGCGATACACGTCCTCGCGCACGTCCTTGGGGTCGATGTCGACGTCGACGGCGTCCTCGATCTCCGGTGTCACCTCGACGAGCGCGAATGAGGTGTGCCGCCGCGCGGCCGAGTCGAACGGGCTGATGCGCACCAGCCGGTGCACCCCACGCTCGCTCTTGAGCAACCCATAGGCGCGCGGTCCGCTGATGCGCAGCGTCGCCGACTTGATGCCGGCCTCGTCGCCGACCGACTCGTCGAGGAACTCCACGGTGAACTTCTTGCTGTCCGCCCAGGCCATGTACATGCGCATCAGCATCCCCGCCCAGTCCTGCGAGTCGGTGCCACCGGCGCCTGCGTGGATCCCGAGGATCGCGGGGTGGTCGCTGTACGGGTCGCTGTAGAGCAGCTCGAGCTCGCGACGGTCGAGCTCCTTCTCGAGCGAGTCCAGCTCGGTCGACACCTCGGCGGTCATGCCGTCGTCGGTTTCGGCCTCGAGCATGGTGCTGAGGTCGACGGC
>DATBEL010000016.1:0-5471 GCA_036276135.1 Candidatus Dormiibacterota bacterium | reverse complement strand
CGCGAGGGGCCGCTGACCGCCACCCAGGCGGGGGAGCGCATTGGCGAGAGCCCGGCATCGTGCTCGTTCCACCTCCGCCAGCTGGCCAAGTACGGGCTCGTCGAAGAGGCAGGTGCCGGTCCCGGCCGGCGCCGTCCCTGGCGCGCCACCGCCCACTCCACCTCGTGGCCGTCGGTGCCCTCGGATCCTGAGCAGATGGCGGCGGCCGCGCATCTCAGCGCGGTGGTGGCCGGCCGTTACCACGAGGCGACGGTCGAGTACCTCGAGCGCCGCCACGCCGAGCCGGTCGATTGGCAGCGCGCCGGGGGGATCGGCGACGCCTTCATCTGCCTGACGGCCGCTGAGCTCGCCCGCCTCGACGAGGAGGTGAGCGTGCTGCTGGCGCCGTACGCTGCACGCGTCCACGACGCCGCGCTGCGGCCGCCGGGCGCTCGGCACGTCACCCTCATCCAGGTGGCGATTCCGGAGGGACCGGTGGACGGCTGGTCCGCGGAGCCTCGATGACCCCGCCACGGGTGGCGTCGCGGCTGGTTCCACCACTCCTGCGTGAGCGCACCTTCCGCCGCTATTGGACCGGGCAGACCATCTCGCTGTTCGGGGACCAGGTCAGCATCCTCGCATTGCCGCTGACGGCAATCCTCGTCCTGCACGCCGGGGCTGCGCAGACTGGCTACCTGACCGCCGCCGGGCTGGCCCCGAGCCTGCTCTTCTCGATACTCGCCGGCGGCTGGGTCGACCGCAGGGGCCACCGGCGCCGGGTGATGCTGAGCGCCGACATCGCGCGAGCCGCGCTTTTGGCGAGCATCCCGATCGCGTACGCCGTCGGCGCGCTCACGTTCGCCCAGCTGTACGCGGTCGCCTTCGCCGTCGGCTGTGCGAGCGTGATGTTCAGCGTCGCCCAGAGCACGGTGTTCGCAGCGATCGTCGAGCCCGATGACTACGTCGATGCCAACTCGCTGATCCACGGCAGCCGCGCCCTCTCCTTCGTCGGCGGCCAGAGCGCCGGCGGCATCCTGGTCCAGCTGCTCACCGCCCCCGGCGCGGTCGTCATCGATGCGGTGTCCTACCTGGGTTCAGCGCTGTTCCTGCGGCGGATCCACCCCGAGGAACCGGTGACTGCCGCGGGCGGGCGCGGACACCTCAGCGAGGGCATTCGATTCATCGCGCATTCGCCGGTGGTGCGAGCCCTGCTCGGCGCCACCGCGACGATCAACATCTTCGGCTTCGTCATCGTCGCCATCTTCGTGCTGTACGCGACGCGCGACCTCGGCGTCACCCCCGGTGAGCTCGGGCTCGTGCTCGGTGCCGGCGCGGTTGGCGCGGTGATCGGCGCGGCCCTGACGTCGCGGGTGTCGCGCCGCCTCGGGGTGGGGCGCACGTTCACGCTCAGCTGCATCCTGTTTCCGGCCCCGTTCATCCTGCTGCCGCTGGCGTTCGGGGCCGCCAAGCCGGTCATCCTCGGCCTGCTCTTCGCCGCCGAGTTCGGTTCGGGAGTGGGTGTGGTGATGCTCGACATCACCATCGGGGCGATCCTCACCGCGTCGATCCCGGCCCCGCTGCGCGCGCGTGTGTCGGGCGCGTACAGCACCATCAACTACGGGCTGCGCCCCGTCGGCGCGCTGCTCGGGGGCGCGCTCGGCACCACGCTCGGGCTGCGGACGACCATGTGGATCGCCAGCATCGCCGGGCTCGCCGGGGTCATGTGGCTGTTGCCGTCGCCCGTGCCCCACCTGCGCACGCTGCAGCTTCAGCCCGAATCGCCGCCTCGGGCTTCGGGAGCGGAGGCGTCCGAAGTGGACGTCATGGCCGGCGCGGCGTCCGGACCGACCAGCTCGTAGAGGATGTGGTCCTCCCAGCGCCCGGCGATGTACAGCAGGCTGCGCGTGATCCCCACCCGGGAGAAGCCGGCCCTTTCGAGGACGCGCTGGGAGCCAACGTTGCTCGGCATGACGCCGGCCTCGAGCCGGTGCAGGCCGAGCTCACCGAACGCACGCTCCACGGCCAGGCGGACCGCGGCGGTCGCCACCCCGCGGCCGCGGAACGCGACATCGACCATGTAGCCCACGTTGGCGTTCTGGAGTGCACCGCGCTGGATGTGGCTGAGCGAGATGTCGCCCGCCAGGGCACCGTCGACACGGATGGTCCAGTAGCGGCGCTCGCCGCGGGCGGACTCGTCGATGACCTGGTCGATGCGGCTGGTCATCCCCGCCGTGGTGAAGAACCCGTCCGAGTTGGCGGGTCCGACGCGCTCGACGTCCGCCCGGTTGCGGACCATCATGTCGGTCATCGCGGCGACGTCGGCGTGCGTCACCTCGCGCAGCGAGACCGGCGTTTGCTGCAGCGCCATGGGCTGAACGGTAGCGCAGGCACGCGCCGCCCGCGCCGCCATCGCCCCGCGGTGCGCGACCATGAGGCCATGACAGGCGCGTCCGTGCATCGCGTTGGCCCTGAGGAGTGGAGCCTCTTTCGCGAGGTCCGGCTCGCCGCCCTCGAGGATGCGCCCTCGGCCTTCTGGACCACGGCGGCGGTTGCCGGCGCGATGACCGAGGTGGAATGGCGCCGGCGCCTGGCGGATTCCGCCTGCTTCGTCGCGGTCGCCGATGGGTGGCCCGTGGGCCTCGCCGCTGGCATCGACGAGGAGCCCGGCGTGGCTGAGCTGATCTCCATGTGGGTGGACCCGTCGTGGCGCGGTCGCGGTGTCGCCGACCAGCTGATGACCGCAGTGAGCGGGTGGGCGGCCGGCGAGGGCCTGGCCAGGCTCCAGCTATGGGTGGCCGTCGGCAACGACACCGCGGAACGCCTCTACGCGCGTCATCAGTTCGTGCGAACCGGCAGGGTCCAGGCGATGCACCCCGACGAGCCCGCCCGGCGGGAATTCGAGATGGCGTGCGTGGTCAGCCGATGAGGCGCGCGCTGCCGCTGTCCGCTCTGCTGCTCGTGTGCGCATGCGGATCGACGACGTCGGTGACACCGTCCCCGACCGTGGACCCGGCCGTTCGCTCTGCGGCCGCCCAGGCTTACAGCGCGGCCGCCGCCACGGCGAACGCCGCCAAGGCGGCTCTCCAGGCCGGCCCCTGCCTGACGTCCGACAACGCTTCGCTGAAGGCGTGCTCGAGTGGGCTGGCCGCCGCCGAGCAGGCGTTCGAGAACGCCCTGCTCAAGATCACCTTTCCGCCGGACACCAGGGCGGACGCGGACTCGCTCGTCGCCATCGACAAGCGGGTCGTCGCCGACGAGATGTCGTTCGCCAAGTCCGCCAACCCGGAGGCTGACGCCACCGACTTCACCGCCATCGAATCGGATGACAAGCTCCTGGCAGCGGCTGTCGCCGCGGTGCGTCGTGACCTCGGGCTGGCGCCGCCTCCGTCGTTCCGCGGGTCGCCAACCCCCTAGGGACGGCGCCGCCCGACGGCACCTGGACCATAATCAGCCACCGCTCAGCGACTGTGGAGGAGAGACCAAACGTGGCATATGACGCGTACAGCCCCGAGTGGGCCCAGGCCTTCAAGGACGAGATCAACAGGTCACCGGTGTACAAGCAGGCCGCAGCCAACTGGGAGGGCACCGTCGGCCTGGTGGTGCTGGCCGAGCCGGACAAGAACGTGCCCGACGACATGGGCATCTTCCTCGACCTCTGGCACGGCGAGGCCCGCGATGTGAAGATCTGCTCGCGGGCTGACGCCGAGGCTGCCAAGTACGTGATCACCGGTTCGTACTCGCGCTGGAAGAAGGTTGCCAAGAACGAGATGGACGCGACCAAAGGGATCATGCTCGGCCAGCTCAAGCTCCGCGGCGACTTCCCGACCCTGGTCCGATACACCAAGGCCTCGCAGGAGTTGACCAACTGCACGACGCGCGTCGAAGTCAACTGGCCGGACGAGAATTGACGGCAGGCGCGAGGGATTCGCGGTTGCCGGTGCTCAACGAGGATCGACAGTGAATGCCTTCGAAGGGCGGACGATCCTGCTCACCGGCGGGACGGGTTCGTTCGGTCAGCACTTCATCCGCACCGCGCTGGCGCGGTGGAGCCCGGCGGCGATTCGCGTGTTCAGCCGCGACGAGCTCAAGCAGTCGGTGATGGAGCGCCAGATCGACGACGACCGGCTGCGTTTCCTGCTCGGGGACGTGCGCGACCGCGACCGCCTCCGCCGCGCCGTCGACGGTGTCGACATCGTGATCCACGCTGCCGCCCTGAAGCAGGTCCCGGCCTGCGAGTACAACCCTTTCGAGGCGGTGCGCACCAACATCCTCGGCGCCCAGAACGTCGCCGAGGTGTGCATCGACGCCGGTGTGCGGCGCGCCGTCGCGCTGAGCACCGACAAGGCGGTGAGCCCCACCAACCTGTACGGGGCCACCAAGTTGTGTGCCGAGAGGCTCTTCGTCCAGTCCAACGTGTACGCGGGCGCCCGCGAGACGCGGCTGTCGTGCGTGCGCTATGGCAACGTGGTCGGCTCGCGAGGCAGCGTGCTGCCGCTGTTCACCGAGCAGGCCGCGTCAGGTGAGCTCACCGTCACCGACGAGCGCATGACCCGGTTCTGGATCACGCTCGACCAGGCGGTGCAGTTCGTCGCCGACTCGGTGGCGAGGATGCAGGGTGGCGAGCTGTTCATCCCCAAGATCCCGAGCATGCGGGTGCTCGACCTCGCCGAGGCCGTCGCGCCCGGGGCCCGAATCCGCTACACCGGCATCCGCCCGGGCGAGAAGCTCCATGAGGCACTGCTCACCCCGGAGGAGGCCAGGCACACAGTCGACGCCGGCTCCTGCTACATCGTCGAGCCCGAGCACCCGTTCTGGGGCGACGGCCGCATCCCCGATGCCACGCCGGTGGCCGAGGACTTCCTGTACACGAGCGATCGCAACACCGACTGGCTCGATGTCGCCGCCTTGCGCGAGCTCCTCACCGCGACGTCCGGCACCGTCGAGCCGGCGGCCGTCGAGGTCGGATGACCGAGGCCGCGCTGCCGGCGGTGGCCGGGGGCACACCGCTGCGCAGCCGGCCGCTGCCTTACGGACGTCACCAGCTCGAGGAGTCCGACATCGCGGCGGTCGTCGAGTCGTTGCGCAGCGGGACGCTCACCGGAGGACGCGACGTGGCATCGTTCGAGACAGCGCTCGAGAGCCGCTGCGACGCCCGCCACGCCGTGGCGGTCTCAAGCGGGACCGCGGCGCTCGACCTCGCGGTTGCCGCCCTGCAGATCGGCGCCGGCGACGAGGTCATCACCACCCCGCTGTCCTTCGTGGCCACCGCCAACGCTGCGGTTCGGGTCGGGGCCACGCCGCTCTTCGCCGACGTGGGCGATGACCGCTGCCTCGATCCCACAGCCGTGGCGGCGCAGGTCGGGCCGCGCACCCGTGCGGTGATCACGGTCGATTACGGCGGTCTGCCCGCGGACGTCGACGCGCTGCGCGCAGTCCTGCCGCCCGGCGTGGCGGTCGTCGTCGACGGCGCCCATTCCCTGGGTGGATCGCTG
>DATBEL010000015.1:0-35837 GCA_036276135.1 Candidatus Dormiibacterota bacterium | reverse complement strand
TTCGTCCACCTGCACCATCACATGGAGGACATCGATTTCTTCGCAGAGCTCGAGGAGACCAACCCGGCGATCCGTCCGGTCGTGCAGAGGCTGCGGGCCGAGCACGTTGCGATATCCGACCTGCTCGACGCCGTCGAGGCTGCCGCACATGCGCTGTCGGCGGACCATGGCCACGACGCCCGCCGCGCCGTCGCTGATGCTCTCGGCGCTCTGAGACAACACCTCCTCGCCCACCTCGAGTACGAAGAGCTGAACGTCGCCAGCACAGCGCGGCGGCTCGTCGACGCGCCGTCCTTCGGCTAGAGCGATTTGGTGGTCAGCGGGGGATTCGAACCCTCGACCTCACGGATGTGAACCGTGCGCTCTAACCAACTGAGCTAGCTGACCTCCGTCCGGCGAGCCTCGAAGTCTACCGGAAGCCCGATGGCGGCTCCGCCGTCAGGCGGCCGACGAGGTCTCCTCCTCCGGCGCCTCGCCGGCGACAGGCGCCAGCGCCCAGCGTTGCTCGATCCGGCCGAAACGCCAGACCGCCATCGCTCCGAGCCAGGTGACCACGAACATGCCGACGATGACGAAGCCGATGGTGTTGAGGTTGACGGAGCTGAGGAAGTCCCAGATCCCACCCCGGAGGCTCAGCGACTGGGTGAGGATGCTGAGCAGCTCGACGGTGCCGACCAGCAGCGCCACGGCCACCGACAGCCCGGTGATGGTGAGGTTGTAGAAGACCTTGCGCACCGGCTTGGAGAACGCCCAGCCATAGGCGACATTCATGAACGCCCCGTCGGCGGTGTCCATCAGCGACATCCCGGCGGTGAACAGCAGCGGCAGCGCCATGATCGCGTACCAGGGCAGGTTGGCCGCGGCCGCCCCGCCGCCGATCGCGAGCAGGCCAACCTCCGTTGCGGTGTCGAAGCCGAGGCCGAAGAGAACGCCGATCGGGTACATCTGCCAGCTCGACTTGATGGAACGGGCGATCGGCCCGAGCAGCCGGTTCATCAGGCCGCGCTCCATGAGCCGTTTCTCCAGCGTCGGCTCGTCGAACTCGCCGCGTCGCATCTGGCGGAAGATGCGAACGATGCCGAACAGGATGACCAGGTTGATGGCGGCGATCAGGTAGAGGAAGAAGCCGCTGACGCCGGTCCCGATGTAGCCGCCGATGCCATGCAGGGCGCTGTGGTTGTTGGTCACCTGGGAGGCGACGGCGCGCGCCGCGACGGCGATGATCGCGGTCAGCGCCACCACGATCGTGCTGTGCCCCAGGGAGAAGAAGAAGCCGACTGCGACGGGACGCTGGCCGTCAGCGATCAACTTGCGCGTGGTGTTGTCGATCGCCGAGATGTGGTCGGCGTCGAAGGCGTGGCGCAGCCCGAAGCCGTAGGCGGTGAGGCCGACGCCGATGCCGAACAGCCGGGCGTCGTACTTCGGTCCGCTGACCACGAACAGCACCCCGAACCCCACCAGGTGGAAGCCGAGGATGACCGCATAACAGCCGGCCAGCCGAAGCCATTCCCCGCGCGAGAGCGAGCGGCGGATGCGCGCCAACCGGTCGGACATCGGGGCCCTCCACACTGTCACGACGGCGACCTGGTCGCCGGCCGAGGCTGCCTGCGATGCTAGCGCACCTGCGACCTGGTTGCACCTGCGTACGGAGCTCACAGAGCCCCTGCTATGCTTCCCAGGTCCCCCGCGGGGATGTTCCATACATAGCTTTCCTGCATCCGGCGCTGCCCGTCAGCCACCTCGGCGGCGCACCAGGTCCGGATGCCGCAAGCCCACGGGAAAGGAGGTGCGCGCATGGTGCGCGACTACGAGTTGATGTACATCGTCCGGCCGGAGCTGGACGATGAAGCTCTCCAGGCGGCCACCGCCTCCGTCGAACAGCTGATCGCCAGCGTCGGCGGCACGGTGGTCCGTTCGACCAGCTGGGGACGCAGACGCCTGGCCTACGAGGTCGACCATCTCCGCGACGGCCACTACATGCTCCTCCACGTGCGCGTCGACGGCTCCCGTATCGCCGAGATCGAGCGGGCGCTGACCATCCACGAGACGGTCTTCCGTCACCTCCTCGTGCTCCACGAGGCGGGGGCGGAGGTCGACGCGGTTGACCCCGACAGCGTCCCGGCCACGGCCGCCGTACCCGTCCCCGCGGCCGCCGATGAGGAGGATGAGGACCAGAGCACCGACGCCGAGGATGAGGCTGACGAGGACGCGGGGCGTCAGACAGCTGTCGCCTCGGACACCGATGATCAACCCGGCGACGACGGAGATGAGGCGGACGACGAGCCCGCGGCCGTTCTCGCCGCCACTGAGGAGGAGACCTGATGTCCGGCTCGCTCAACCGTGTGATGCTCATCGGCCGGCTCACCCGCGACCCTGAGCTGCGCTTCACGCCCAGCGGCACGGCTGTGTGCAACCTGGCTCTGGCCACCAACCGCTATGGCCAGGACCAGAGCGGCGAACGCCGCGAGTTCACCGATTACCACGACATCGTGGTCTGGAACCAGGGCAACCGCAAGCTCGCCGAGCTGTGCGGCCAGTACCTGCAGAAGGGTCGCATGGTGTACATCGAAGGTCGCCTGCAGACGCGCTCGTGGGACGACAAGGACACCGGCGCCAAGCGCTACAAGACCGAGGTCAACGCCAACGACGTCCAGTTCCTCGACAGCCGGCAGGACGCCGATGGCGGCGCGCGTACCGCCGAGCTCGCGGGCCAACCCGCCGGCGCCGTGGCCACGCCCGCGCTCCCCAACCAGGGCGGTGACGTCGATCCCGACGATATCCCCTTCTAACCAGAGGCAAGACGAGAGATGCCTGATTACGACCGCCGCCGCCGCAAGGTGTGCAGCTTCTGCCTGGAGCACGTCGAGGTCATCGACTACAAGGAGGTGGCCCGCCTGCGCCGCTACCTCAGCGACCGCGGCAAGATCCTGCCGCGACGCATGACCGGCACGTGCGCCCGCCACCAGCGCCGGCTGACCACAGCATTGAACCGCGCCCGCCACATCGCCCTGCTGCCGTACCAGGCCGAAGTCCGCTGACCAGTCGCGTCCTCACGCCGACGTGTTGCGGCGCGGAGTCGCGCCGAAGGGTGGGACGAGAGCGGACGATGCTGCAAGCATTGTCCGGTGCCAGGGGGAGGGGACCGGGCGGTCTCAACCGGTGAGAATTCGTGCGAAAGGTCATCTACCAGCTGTCGGTGTCGCTCGACGGCTTCTTCGAGGCACCAAACCGCGACATCAGCTGGCACATGGTCGATGACGAGTTGCACACCCACCTCAACGAGGAGCTCAGCGCGATGAGCGCGTTCCTCGCCGGACGTGTCACCCACGAGCTGATGGCCGGGTTCTGGCCGACCGCCGACCACAACCCCGGCGCCGGAGCGCCCACGGTGGAGTTCGCGCGCATCTGGCGGGACATGCCCAAGATCGTGTACTCCACGACGATGGAACACGCCGACTGGAACACCACCATCGTGCGCGCCGTCGTCCCCGAAGAGGTGAACCACCTCAAGGCACAGCCCGGCGGAGACATGGTGGTCGGCGGCCCCGACCTGGCCGCCACGTTCATCCGCCACCACCTCGTCGACGAGTACAGGGTCTACGTCCACCCGATCCTCATCGGCCAGGGCCAACCGATGTTCCGGCCATCAGACACCAGGATCCCACTGCACCTCGTCGAAACCCGACGCTTCGGCAACGGAGTGGTCCTGCTCCGTTACGACCAGCGATAAGGACTTCCCTAAGAAGCCGAGGGGCGGCAGCATCACTCCGGTCGCTTTTCCTCGCGGACGCTTCGGAGCCCCTCGGCTGCGCCGAGTCGGTCTCCTCGCTGCTGCGGAGGCTCCCTCCGTGACGCCGCCGCCCCTCTGCCGCCTCGTGCCATCACCGTGGCGAGCGTGGTCCCGCGGCGCCAGGGAAGCGGAGTCGTGCTTGCGCCGAGGTGCCAGCCTGGGGACGAGCAGCTACAAGAGAGGGGATGGCGGCGTCACGGAGGGAGCCTCCGCAGCAGCAAGGAGACGGCCGTGCCGGCTCCGCCGCGCCCGCGAGGACAAGCGACCGGAGTGACGCCGCCGTCCCCTCGGCTTCTCAGGGATCCCCGACCTAATGGGACGCATGGGCCGCGGACCTCAGACCGGCCATATACTGGCTCTTGGCCATGCGCCGTCCGGCGACACGTCTTCTCCACGTCCTGCTCAGCGTCCCGGTCGTCATCGCGATGGTGATCACCGCCTCGCCGACCGCGCACGCCCAGTCGGGCCCGGCGCCGCTGGTTGTGGTCATCGACCCCGGGCATGGAGGCGCGGTCAACCCCGCGCAGCCTGACATGCCGTTCGACCCGGGCGCGATCGCGGCGAGCAACGGGCTCCAGGAGAAGGACGCCACCCTGGCCACCTCGAAGCGCGTGCAGGCGCTGCTGCAGCAGGACGATGTCAACGCCATCCTGACTCGCAGCGACGACCGCGCCCTGAGCATCCAGGAGCGCAGCGACACGGCCAACAGCAACCACGCCGCCATCTTCGTCAGCATCCATTTCAACTCGTTCACCGACCCGAGCGTCAACGGTTCGCTGGTGCTGTATCCGAACGCCTCCGACCTCCCGTTCGCGCAGATGATGAGCGATGCGATGTTCCGCTACCTCGGTCCCCTGGGCATTGCCGGCGACGGGGTGCAGCTGCGTGACAACTGGTGGATCCACACGCAGATGCCGACGGTCACCGTCGAGCCCGCGTACCTGAGCAACACTCGCGAGGCAGCGCTGATCGCCACGCCCGGGTTCCAACAGCTGCTGGCGATGGCGATCCGCTCCGCCATCGAGGCCTACGACCCGGACCTGCTCAAGCGCAAGGCCGAGATCGTCGCCTGGAACGCCTCACACCCTGACCACCCCGTGGTGCCGACCGCCGCCACGGCGGCGCCGGCGCCCGTCCCGTCGGGATCAGGCTGGCTGGGCACGGCCATACGGTATGTGCTCCTGCTCGCCCTGGTCGCCGCCGTGGTGCGCTGGCCGGCGCGCGCGTTCCGGGTGGCCCGCGCCCTGTATCGGCTGCTGCGCATGGCGGCGGAACGCGTGCTGGTCCGTCGCGCGGCGAGCCGGCGGAGACGCCGTGCAGTCGAGGTGCGTTCCACAGCGATGCGCGCGCAGCGATTCGCGCGTCCGCACCACATCTACGACGAACTGTTCTGAGCCGGCGGCGGGCACGACGGGGTGGCGCACGTCGATTGGTAGACTGAACGCGAGCGTCCACGTCACCGCAGGAGCAGACATGGCCTTCGCACAGCAGCTCCGAGTTCCCGGACCCACTCCCCTCCCCGAGCGCGTGATCAGGTCGGCATCGCGTCCGATGATCAACCACCGCGGCCCCGAGTTCGCAGCCCTGCTCTGCGACATCGAAGAGGGACTTCGTTGGGCGCTGCGCACCAGCAACGACGTGCTCATCTACCCCTGCAGCGGCACCGGCGGCCTCGAGGCCGCGGTGGTCAACCTGCTCAGCCCCGGGGAGCGCGCGCTCTTCTGCACGATGGGTTCGTTCGGTGACCGCTGGGCCGACATCGGCGTCGGCTTTGGCGCCGACGTTCTCCGGCTGCGCGTTCCGGACGGCGAACCGATCGACCCCGAGGACGTCGACCGCATCCTCGCCGAGAACAGTGACATCAACACCGTCTTCGTCACCCACAACGAGACCAGCACCGGCGTCACCAACGACATCCGCGCCCTGGCGGCGGTGATCAAGGGCCGCGGCAAGTTGCTCGCCGTCGACTCGGTGAGCGGTGCGGGTTGCCTGCCGCTGGAGACCGACGGGTGGCAGATCGACGTCCTGGTCACCGGTTCGCAGAAGGGCTGGATGGCTCCTCCGGGTGTGGCAATGGTGGCGGTGAGCGCGGCCGCGTTGGAACGCGCCCAGACAGCGGCAATGCCGCGCTGGTACCTCGATTTCGCCCGTGAGCGCAAGTACCAGCAGCGGTCGCAGACGTACACGACGCCGGCGGTCTCCGTCCTGTACGCCATCCAGGAGGGCCTCGCCATCATGCGCGAGGAGGGCATGGAGAGCGTGTGGGCTCGGCACACCACGGTCGCCGAGATGATCCGCGCCGGCGTCGACGCTCTCGGCCTGAAGTTCCTGGCCGCAGAGGGGCATCGCAGCGACACCGTGACCGCGATCCTCAACCCGGTGGACGGGGCGGACGCGCTCAAGGAGCTGCTCACCACGCTGCGCGCTCGCCACGGACTGGTGCTCGCCGGCGGCCAGGGCGACCTGAGCGGCCGTATCTTCCGGATCGGCCACCTCGGCATGGTCGACGAGAGCGACGTGTACAGCATCCTGGCCACGCTCGAGCAGGGACTGCACGAGACCGGCATGCGCAGCCGCGTCGGCCTGGCAGTGCCCGCCGCGCAGGCGGTGGTACGGAGCCTGCTGGTGACCGGCGAACCGGCCGGCGTGGGTTGAGCCCGCTGGCCGAGGCCCCGCGGTCCGTGGCGACGTCAACGGAGGCGTCCGAGAGCAGCAGCATGCGCATCCTCGTCGCCGACCCGATCGCGGCCGACGGTGTCGACCGGCTCCGCGCCGCCGGCGACGTCGATGTCGAGACGGGGCTGACACCCGAGCAGCTGATCGCGCGCATCCCCGGGTATGACGCGCTCGTCGTCCGCAGCGAGACCAAGGTGACAGCTGAGGTGCTGGCCGCGGCCAGACGGCTGCGCGTGGTGGGGCGCGCCGGCGTCGGCGTCGACAACATCGACATCGATGCGGCCACGCAACACGGCGTCCTCGTGCTCAACGCCCCGACGGGCAACACCATCGCCGCTGCCGAGCACGCCGTGGCGATGATGCTGGCGCTGGCACGCAACATCCCGGCCGCCGACGCGTCGCTGCGCGCCGGGCGGTGGGAGCGCTCGCGGCTGATGGGCGTGGAGCTCCGCGACCGCACCCTCGGCGTGCTCGGACTGGGCAAGATCGGTTTCGAGGTCGCTCGCATCGCGGGCGAGGGCCTGCGCATGCGCGTGATCGCGCACGATCCCCTGGTCACCCATGACCGCGCCGAACAGGCCGGCGCGGAGCTCGTCGACATGGACACCCTGCTCGCCGAGAGCGACGTGCTCAGCGTGCACGTGCCGCTCACCGACCGCACCCGGGGCGTCATCGGGGCGGCAGAACTGCGCCGGATGCGGCCGGGCGCGCGGGTCATCAACGTGGCCCGGGGCGGCATCATCGACGAGACCGCCCTGGCCGAGGCCGTGCGTGACGGCGTCATCGCCGGCGCGGCCGTGGACGTCTTCACCAGCGAGCCGGTGACGCCCGGACATCCGCTCATCGGCGTCGACGGCATCGTCGTCACGCCCCACCTCGGCGCCAGCACCGCCGAGGCCCAGGTCAACGTCGCCGCCGACGTTGCCGACCAGATCGTCGAGTACCTCCGCGGTGGATCGCCGCGCTACGCCGTCAACGCACCGTCCATCAATGCTGAGGAGCTGGCCAGGCTGCGTCCCTACCTGGAGCTGGCCCGCAAGATGGGCTCGCTCGCCGCGCAGTTGAGCAGCGGTGGCGTGAGCAGGGTGATCTGCAGCTACGCCGGCGAGCTGACCGACGTCGACACCACGCTGCTCACGGCGGAGGTGCTGCGCGGTCTGCTCGGCCATTACTCGGACGCGCGCGTCAACGCGGTCAACGCCAAGACGGTGGCCCGCTCGATGGGCGTGGACGTCGACGAGCGCACCACCACGCGCAGCGTCGACCACACCAACTCGATGTTCGTGGAGGTGGTGGGTGAGCAGCGGCTGCTGGTCGCGGGAACACACTTCGAAGGCGTCCCGCGGATCACCCGCATCGATGACTTTCGCGTCGACATGCACCCGGCCGGGACGTTCCTGGTTGTGCAGCACGAGGATCGACCTGGTGTCATTGCCGCGGTGTCGACGCTTCTGGCCAGCAACGACATCAACATCGCGCGCATCGAGCTCGGCCGCGACCGGCCGCGCGGGCAGGCGGTGATGCTGATGGAGATCGACGACCCGGTGGACAGCGCCATGCTCGAACGGCTCGCCACGGTCGCCAAGCTCGAGCAGCTGCGCCAGGTCAGCCTCTAGGTGAGCGACGCCACCGACCGTACCCAGACGGTGGTGTTCGCCGGGGCCGGCGGTGACCAGATCGAGGGCTACCTGGCCACCTCAGCCGCTCCTGACGCGGTGGGCGGGGTGGTGGTCCTGCACCACATGCCGGGATACGACAGCTCGACCAAGGAGATCACCCGCCGCTTCGCGACACTCGGCTACAACGCGATCTGTCCCAACCTCCACTTCCGCGAGGCTCCCGGTGCCAGCCCCGACGACGCCGCGGCCGCGGTTCGCGCCGCCGGGGGTGTCCCGGACGACCGACTGGTGGGCGATGTCGATGGCGCGGCAGCGCATCTCCGTTCTCTCCCCAACGCCAACGGGCGCATCGCGGTGATCGGCTACTGCTCGGGTGGAAGGCAGGCGTTCCTCGCCGCCTGCTCGCTGACGCTGGAGGCGGCGGTGGACTGCTACGGCGGCTTCGTCGTCGAGATGCCTCCCGAGGGATTCCCCCTGCAGGTCAGCCCATTGACGCCCCTCGCGCCGCGCCTCTCCTGCCCCCTGCTCGGCCTCTTCGGCGCGGACGATGAGCACCCTGCGCCCGAGCACGTGGCCGAGCTCGACCGCGTCCTCACGGATGCCGGCAAGGAGCACGAGTTCCACACGTTCGAGAACGCAGGTCACGGTTTCTTCTCCACCGATCGTCCCAGCTACGCCGCTGCTGCCGCCGAACAGGGATGGGCGCTCATCGAAGCGTTCTTCAACCGTCATCTGACAACGAGGTGATCCGATGTGCACGTACGTGACCGAGCACCTGAAGGTCGTCGGCAGCGGCAAGGGCGCCAACGGCTGGTTCAGCCTCACCGACGCCTCGGTGTACTTCGACCACCCGGTGCACACGGCCGCTGAACACACCCTGAACATCGACTTCCTCGCCCCGCAGGCAGGCCCGTCGGCACGGGTCGCGGTCGAGCTCAGCCCGCATACGGCGCGGCTGCTTGCGGCAGCCATCGTCACAGCGCTCGAGAACGGCACGGGCGCTTAGCTCCAGCTCTTGCGGCAGACTCGCCGTCATGGCAGACCTCGTGCCGCTGCGCGCGATCCGGTTCGACCCCAAGGTGGTGCGCCTCGGCGGTGTGCTGTCCCCGCCGTACGACGTCATCAGCGCGGAGCAGCAGGAGGCGCTCTACGGTCGCGACCTGCGCAACATCGTGCGGGTCGACTACGGGCAGGGATTCCCCGACGACGTTCCCGGGGTCACCGACCGGTACATCCGCGCCCGAGATCACCTCGATGCGTGGCGACAGCTCGGCGTCCTGGTGCAGGACGAGTCGCCCTCGTTCTACGTCAGTGAGCACCACTTCACCGCGCCGAGCGGGGGCGCGCAGACACGCCGAGGCCTGTTCGCGCGAGTGCCGGCGCTGCCATGGGAGCAGAGCGAGCTGCGTCCTCACGAGCGCACGTTGCGCGGACCCAAGGAAGACCGCCTCGCGCTGATGCGCGCCACGCGCACCCAGACGAGCGCGGTCTTCGCGGTGTGGCGCACAGCCCCGCTGCTGGCCGCGCTCCTCGACGAGGTGACGTCCGGCCCGGCGACCGCCGGCGGCCGCACCGATGGTGAGCTCGGCTCGGAGAAGCACCTCCTCTGGGTCGTCGACGATCCTGCCCGGGTGGCTGCGATCCGCGATGCCGCGGCGGGGGCGCAGCTGTACGTCGCCGATGGTCACCATCGGTACGAGACCGCGGCCGCGTATGCCGCCGAGCGTGCCGCGGCGGGCGATGGGGCCACCGCAGATTCGCAGTACGCCCTGGTCCACCTCTGCGCCGCAGACGATCCCGGCATCAGCCTTCTGCCCACCCATCGCCTGCTCCAACAGCGGCCCGATGCCGCGTACAGCCTCGACGATCTCTGGACACGCCTGGATGACCGCTGGGATCTCGAGGCCCTCCCGGACCTGGTCACCGCGGTGGCGGCGGCGGCGGCGATGCGGCAGAGCCATCACGCGATCGCGGTGCGTTCACATGAGGGCAGCGCCCTGCTGTCGCGGCCACGTCGCCCCACGGCATCGCCGCGGCAGGCGCTGGACGTCGTCGTCCTTGAGGAGGAGGTGCTGGCGCCGGCGGGGGCTGACGCCGACGCGATTCGCGAGGGAGCTCTCCGCTACACACGGTCGATCGAGGAGGTCGACTCGGCGGTGACGTCGCGGCGGTCGCTGCTCGGTTTCTGTCTCAACGCGGCGACGACCTCGGAGATGATCGCGGTGGCCGACGCGGGCGAGGTCATGCCCCAGAAGGCGACGTACTTCTACCCCAAGGTCCCAACCGGGCTGGTGCTGTCACCGCTGTGAGACGGGACGATGAGCGCAGGCCTCGGGCGCGTACGATCCTTTGATGGCTCGCCGCATCGCCGTCTCCCTCGACGAGGACGTCGTCGATGCTCTCAACGCCCACACGCGCGGCTCCCCACTCAGCCGCAGCGAGCTGGTCAACGTGGCATTGCGCCGCTTCCTGCGGGCCGAGAGGCGCGCCGCCCGGCTCAACGTCAATGGGGCCGAGCAGGCGCGCCGCATCGCCAGCGGCGCAGTCCCCTCACATCGGCTCGAGGGTCACCTGCTCCGCTTTCCCCACGGCCCTTGGGAGAATTGACAGCCGTTTGGAGACTGTCCCCTTCGGGTACGACAGTTTCAGGAGCGACTCAGGAGACGAAGTGCCGATCTATGGATATCGCTGCCAGTCCTGCGAGCAGGATTTCGAGGTCACGCAGCGGATGACCGACGCACCCCAGGCTGCGTGCCCGGTGTGCAGTGGTGCCGGCACGCGCCAGTTCTTCCCCATCGGCATCCACTTCAAGGGCAGCGGGTTCTACAAGACGGACAGCCGCGCCGCCTCGGCGACCACCGCCCCGGCGAGCGCCGGCGACGGCCCGAAGACGAGCGAGAAGACATCCACCACCACAACCGATGACTCGGGCAGCAAGCCGGCCAAGGACACTGCCGGAGCCTCGTCTGCAGTCCCGACCACCCCTTCGAAGACCGCCCCTCCCAAGGCAGCCTCAACCGCCGACTGACAACCCCTCAACCTCAGGAGATACCCGATGGCCCATCCCGTCGTCGTCACCGACACCAACTTCAAGCAGGAAGTCCTCGACTCGGACGTGCCGGTGCTCGTCGACTTCTGGGCATCATGGTGCTCGCCCTGCAAGATGATCGCCCCGATCGTCGAGGAGCTCTCAGCCGAGTACGACGGTCGGGTCAAGGTCGCCAAGGTCGACGTTGACGCCAACCCGATCACGCCGGGCATGTTCGGCATCATGAGCATCCCGACGCTCATGGTCTTCCGCGGCGGCAAGGCCGAGGAGCGCATCGTGGGCTACCAGCCGAAGCAGTCGCTCAAGGCCAAGCTCGACGCGGTGCTTGTCGCGTAGCGCCACTCGACGGCTCGTCGACGCCGCCTCGTGGCACCCTGGTCCCGGGGAGGGGGTGGAGGCACAGCGCCCCTTCGGTCAAAGCCGCGCTGGCGTTCGGAGCTCACCCGCTGCGCGCGGGTGGATCTCCTCTCTGCGCGGCACATTCCCTCTTGGGCGCTGTGCCTCCACCCCCTCCCCTCAAGGTATTACTCGGCTTGTCGGAGCTCGCCGCTTCGCGGGCGAAGCTCCTCTTTGCGTGACATTCGCTCGCGCCTCTGTGCCTCAGCTTCCGTTGAGGATCTGCGCGGCTTCCAGCGGCTCTTCCGCCAGGATCTCGCCGGCTGTGTAGAGGGAGCCGCCGGCGACCACCACGCCGTGCGCGCCGGCGAGCGCACGCGCAGTGATCAGGGCTGCTGGGACGTTCGGAGCGACGATGGCGCCGTCGCCCCAGCGCGCCGCCAGGTCGTGGGCGGGGGCGGCTCGGGCCGTTGATGGTTCGGTGAAGACCACCTCCGAGGTGAGTGGGCGCAGCGCTTGAAGCATGTCGTCGATGTCCTTGTCGGCCATGGCGCCGAACACGGCGACGGTGTGGCGGCCGGCGCAGAGCGGGGTGGCGGCGGCGACCATGGCCGCGACTGCTTCGGCGTTGTGGCAGCCGTCGACCAGCAGGGGTGGCGCTCCGTCGATCCACTGCATGCGCCCCGGCCATACCACTGATGCGGCTCCGCGGACGATGGCTTCATCGGGGATGGGGGTGCCGCGGCGGGTCAGGGTTCGGCATATCTGTGCTGCCTCGGCAACGTTGCGTTCCTGGAAGCCGCCGATCAGCGGAGCGCGGACGCGCAGAAAGGGGGCGGCGATCTCCACGGCGACGCCGGCGCGGCCGAGCTCCTCGCCTTCCCAGGCGATGTCGGTGCCGACCGCTGAGAAGGACGCGGCCCCGACCCGGTCGGCCGCGTCGCGAACAACGTCGAGCGCGATGCCGGTGGCGCCGGTCACGACGTCGTTGCCCGGCTTGATGATCGCGGCCTTCTCCGTGGCGATGCCGGCGATGTCATCGCCGAGCTCGGCGCGGTGATCGAGGGCGATGCCTGTCACCACCGCCACGCCGAGGTCGAGGACGTTGGTGCTGTCGAGCCTGCCGCCGAGGCCCACCTCGGTGATCAGCAGGTCCGGGCCCTCGTCGCGCGCGGCGACGACCCCGGCGGCGGTGACCAGTTCGAAGACCGTCGCGGAGCCGAGGTCTCCGGGGATGCGCTGGGCGGCGTCGAGGACCCCGAAGACCAGCTCGGCGAAGCGCTCCTCGTCGATGGGACGACCGCCCACCGCGATCCGCTCGCACCAGGACACCAGGTGGGGCTTGGTCATCATCACGGTGCTGCGTCCGGCTGCCCGCGCCATCGACTCGACCAGCGCGCAGACCGATCCCTTGCCGTTCGTCCCCGCCACCAGCACGCCGGCGAGGCCGTGATGAGGGTTGCCGAGGGCTTGGAGCAGCGCTTCGATTCGCTCCAGCCCCAGCTTCATCCCCCGGCCCTCGAGACGAGCCAGTGCGGCCACCGCCTCGTCGTAGCTGCGTGTCAGCGCCATGGCCATTCGCGTGACATCGCCTCCTCGACGGAGGGACGGGCCACCGTGGCGCTGAGCCACGACAACCAGGCGCGCTGTCGTGGAGAAGCGTCGTCGATCTCCTCCACCGCGGCGACACGGAGCAGCACACCGCACTGGTGCGCGATGGCCGCCTGGAACTCCTGGTACTCGAACAGGGTTCGCGCATCGACGGCAGCAGCACGGTCGTCCGCGCAGGCGACGGCGAAGCCGAAGACCCGGCCGTGGTCGTGGTCGAAGGTGGAGCGCGGCGTCACCGACAGGTCGACTGCGGGCGGCATCATCTCGGTGAGCTTGTGCAGCCACGCGCGCTGCGGGTCGGCGGCGGAGTCGACGTCATCGCGGATGAACAGCTCCCCCGTCAGCGCGGCGACGGCCGCGACGAACTGACGCCAGTACAGCAGGTCGGAGCCGTTCACGGCGACGCTGCCGAGCTGCTCGCCGCTGTCGTTGACGAACGTCACCATGAAAGGCCGGGCGTACGGCTTGCGGGCCTCGTGCATCGACCAGCGCAGTTGCAGGCTCGCCATCGCAGCCTCAGCGCGAGGGGGCGGCAAGCCCGGCGCCGCGCCGCGCCGCGCACAGGGCGACGGTGTTGTGCATCAGCATCGCGACGGTCATCGGGCCGACGCCACCGGGAACAGGGGTGAGCCATCCCGCCAGGGGCTCGACGGCCTCGCGGTCGACGTCCCCGCGGAGCTTGTCTCCCACCTTCGTGGTTCCGACGTCGAGCACGCAGGCGCCCGGTTTGACGTGCTCCGCGGTGATCATCCCCGGCCGTCCGGCAGCGGCCACGAGGATGTCGGCCTCGCGGCACACCGACGCAAGGTCGGTGGTGTGCGAGTGACAGAACGTGACCGTGCAGTCGGCATTGAGCAGCAGCATCCCGAGCGGCCGGCCGACCAGCGCGCTGCGCCCCACCACCACCGCGCGGGCTCCCCGCAGCGGCACCTGGTACCGCCGGAGCAGCTCCATGCACCCGGCAGGGGTGCAGGCCACCACCCTGGCCGGCGCACCCTGGGCGAGCCGACCGAAGTTGAATGGGTGGAGCCCGTCGGCGTCCTTGTCCGGATCGGTGGCCACCTGGATGACGTCGGGGTCGATCTGCGCCGGCAGCGGCAGCTGCACGAGGATCCCGTCGATGCGGTCGTCCTCGTTCATCTCGTGGACAAGCTCGAGGATGTCGCCGGTGCTGCTGGCGGCGTCGGGCCGTTGCAGGTCGAAGTGAATGCCGAGCTCCTCCGCGACCCGTCCCTTGTTGCGCACGTACACCGCTGACCCCGGATCGTCGCCGCAGAGGATGGCGCCGAGGCCGGGCATGATCCCGGCCGCTGCCAGCTCGCCGATTTGCGTGGCGACGTCGGCGCGGACCGCGGCGGCAACCGCCCTCCCGTCGATGATCACCGCGCTCATCGGGGGGGGTCCCCCCGATCGCGCTCGATGATGACCGCGAAGCGGCGGAAGACGCCGGCGATGGGCGGCTGCTTGGCGACGCGCACGCGGACGGAGTTGACCCGCGGGTCAGTCAGCAGGGCGGCGGCGACCTCTTCGGCCACGGTCTCGAGCAGGTTGTGCTGGCGCGTCTCGACGACCTGGCGCACGGTCTCGTAGCAGCGCACGTAGTCGAGGGCATCGCTGAGCTGGTCGCTGTGGCCGGCAACGTGCAGGTCGGCGCGGATCTCCACATCGACGTCGACCCGTCCGCCCAGCGCTCGCTCCGCCTCCACGTCGCCGTGGTGGCCGAAGAACTGCAGTCCCTCGAGAAGCAACCGGTCCTCCGCCATCGCCCCGATTGTACGGAGCGGCGCGAGCGGGGCAGGACCTGATCAGCTCGCCTCTGAGGTGCGCTCCGGGCGCAACACCTGCTCGCGCTTGTCGACCGGGTTGACCATGACCACCACGAAGAGGTCCTCGAAATCGCACTGGAAGAGCTGCATCAACGACTGGCGCAGCTTGGGGCCGGGGTTGCGCGTCCCCGCCTCCAGCGCAGGGATGTAGTTCTGGGTGACGCCCAGGCGGCGCGCCAGCTCGCGCTGGGTCAGCTTGTGGCGATCGCGCATGGCACGAAGACCTACGGCGCGCACTTCGACGTTCATGACCGGGCCGAGAGTATGACGGATAGGTGGTTTTGTCAACGCGGAATGGCGGCGCTGCTGCGTAGACTGCGGGCGTGTGCCGCGTCTGCCTGAAGCGCCCGGAGATCCCCGACGAACGGTACGGGCGGTGCGAGAGCTGCGCCAAGAATGGCCGGATCGCGCTGCGCTTCCGGCTGGGACCGCGCCGGGATGGCACCGGGCTGGTGGTGCGGGCGGGTGAGCTCTCGCCCCGCGCGCTCCGCCAGAGATGGCGCGAACCGCTGGCGGCGTTCACGGGGCACCCCGCCGCCAAGGCGCATCTCGGCCTGCACGAGCTGGAGTTGGTGACGGCGCGGGACCGGCTCGAATCGATCAGGCTGGCGCCCGACCTCAGCACCCGCGACCAGGAGGCGCTCGCCGCGCTGCGTGCGGCAGCCGAGCGCAGCGACGCCGCGTGGTGAGCTGACAGCCCTCAGCCGTTGAGCAGCCGCCAGCCTGCCGACGGTGCGTCGACGGCGGCGGTGGTGACCAGCGTCCATTGACCCACGACGGTGCCGCCGGCGGACACGGTCACGGTGCCTGCCGAGGTGCCCGCGGGTGCCGGCACGGTGACCGCCCGCAGGTGGGTGGTCACCACCAGTGGATCACCGAGGCGGAGAAGGACGACGCGGTCGCGACCGCTCACCAGCACGTCGGTGGATGTGCCCCACGGCGCCGAGAGGCGGGCCGCGACCGGGATCGAGTCCGAGCCGATACGGACGGCCGCGTACCGCGCAAACGCCGTCTGGACAGCGCTGCGGGCGACGTCGAAGGCGCCACCCAGCTCGGGGTGGGCCCAGCCCGAGGTCAGGTCGGGCGGTTGGCCAAGGGCTGCGCCGACGACGGTCAGGGCGGGACCACCCGGCACCGGCTGGCGCCGCGCGGCGAAGAGCAGGCATCCCGAGGCCTGCGGCGTCCAGCCCGTCTTGATGCCGATCCACCCGGGCTCGAGGACGAGGAGGCGATCCAGGTTGGCCACCACCGTGCCGTCGGGGAGGCCGGCGGTGGTCTGCGACGCCACCTCGACCAGCGACGTG
Organism: Candidatus Dormiibacterota bacterium; assembly: GCA_036276135.1. Taxonomy (GTDB): domain Bacteria; phylum Chloroflexota; class Dormibacteria; order Aeolococcales; family Aeolococcaceae; genus Aeolococcus. The sequence continues at coordinate 19,626 of DATBEL010000015.1, read as the reverse complement.
CTGGCCACGGCGGCCTCGCCGAGACGGAGCAGGTCGGTGGCCGTCGAGGTGGTGCGCGCGTCCAGTCCATCCGGGTCGGCGAAATGGGTGCGCGACATTCCCAGCGCTGACGCGCGGGAGTTGAGTCGCGCCACGAATGCAGCGACGGTGCCGTCCACCCAGCGGGCCGCGCTCAGCGCGAGGTTGTTCGCCGACGGGAGCATCAGCCCGAGCAGCAGCTCTCGCTCGCTGAACCGCTCGCCGACCCGAACCGGCACGAACGAGCCGTTCTGCGAGGCGATGCGCAGGTAATCGTCGACGTCGACCTGGGTCATGGTGATCAGCGGGCCAGCCTCGCCGGGCTGCAGCGGGTGAACGTCCAACACCACCAGCGCGGTCATCGTCTTGGCCACCGATGCGATCGGTCGAACGGCATCGGCGTCCGCGGACGCCAGGTGTGTCGCCGCGGCCCCGACGAGCGCGTCCACCGCCAGGCTGCCCTGCGGCGGCGCGGCCACCGTTGGCGGTGTTCCGCCCACCGGTACCCACGGCGTCGTCGCCGTGGCGGTGGCTGTCAGCGTCGGCGCCGCCGCGAGCAACCGCACCGTGCCCACGCAGGCGATCGCGACCACGGCGATGACGGCGGCGGCGAGGACGACGCGGAACGGATGGCGCACGAACGAGAATCCTGCCGCACCACTGCGTTCGAGCGCAGCGCCCGTGCAGCCGCGGGACCCCGGCCGGAGCCGGGATCCCCGCCATCACGCCACGGACGACGTCAGCTTTTGCTGCTGCGCTTGCCGCCCTTGGCCTTGAGCGCGCTGCTCAGCGTGGTGCTCGGTGCGAAACGGACCACGCGGCGGGCCGGCACCTGCACAGCCTCGCCGGTGCGCGGGTTGCGCCCCATCCGTGCAGCACGCTGCGCGGTCCTGAACGACCCGAAACCGTGGATGCGCACCTCGTCGCCCTTCTCCAGCGCGCGCGAAAGGGTGTCGAAAAACCAGCGCACCTCATCGCGTGCGGCGCTCATGGTGATCTCGGCGCGCTTCGCGAGCTGCTCGGCAAGAACGTCGCGGGTCACAACATTGGCCATCTTCTCTCTCCAGGTTGGTCTGCCACAAACTCGCGGAATTGTAAGGATCCGCAAGGGCTTTTGCCAACCGCCCCAAAAGTGTCGGGGCATGCGTGCTGTGCTACGGTGAAGCGGTGTCTCACACACGTGCGCGTTCGCCGGTGCGCGGGACGAGCACGTCCGTGGCCCGATGAGGCAGGCGACAGCGCACGAGATTGTCGTGTGGGACGACCTGGTCGCGGCCAACCCGGGCGGCGGCCAGTTCCTGCAGACGAGGGCGTGGGGCGAGTTCAAGCGCCGGTGGGGATGGACGCCCACGTACTGGATGGCGAAGGCAGCTGGTCGCGACGTCGCGGTGCTCTTCCTGCGCCGTCGCATCCCCGCTCTCGGAGACCTCTGGTACGCCCCCAAAGGGCCCGCCATCGCCAAGGCCGGCGAGCTGGTGGAGGTTCTCGCCGACCGCGCGGTGCTTCGTGGCGCTTTCGCGGTCAAGATCGAGCCTGAGGTTGAGGAATCCGCCGCCGATCCGCGCGCCTGGCGGGCTGCCGGCCTGTGCAAGGCGGCGAGCGACGTGCAGATGAGCCGTGCCACCATCGTTGTCGACCTCAGCGGCGACGAGGACGCGCTGCTCGCCTCGTTCAAGCCCAAGACGCGCTACAACATCCGCCTGGCCGCGCGACGTGGCGTCGAGGTGGCCGCCGTACCCCTGACCGACGCCAACATCGAGCTCATGTACTCGCTGATGGCGGCGACCCAGGACCGCGCCGGGTTCGTGCTGCGCAGCGCTCGCTATTTTCGCCAGTACTGGGAGCTGCAGGCGGCGAGCGGGCAGGGACAGCTGTTCTTCGCGTCGTGGCAGGGCGAGGTTCTCGCGGGCCTCTACGCCGTCCACCTTGGCGACCGCGCCTGGTACAAGGACGGCGGCTCGACCAAGCTGCACAGCGACCTGATGGCTCCGCACCTCCTGCAGTGGGAGGTGATGCGCTGGTTGCGCAACCGTGGCGTGTCCCGCTATGACCTGGTGGCCGTGCCGCCGTCCTCGCAGCTGACCGAGAGACATCCGCTCTACGGCATCTACCGATTCAAGTCCGGCTTCAGCGACCGCATCACCGACTTCGTCGGCACCTGGGACCTGCCTCTGCGGCCCCGTGCCTACGCCGCCTGGCGGCGCTTCGGCGAAACCGCCACGCAACGCCTGCGCTGGCGGCGTCACCGGGATTTGCTGTATTGAGGTAGGCGAGAGACACTCGCCTGATGCCGGGCCGCCGTGATCCCTGGCGATGGGCCGCTACGTCACTGATGGCCGTCAGCGCGCTGGCGGTCGCGCTGGCCACCGTCCGCGCCGGCGGCGCCGGTCCAGGTGAGGTCCGGACGGCTTCGTCGACCGTCCCGCTGCTCATGGGTCACCTGGCCCCGCCGCTGCCGCCGCCGCGCGATGACGCGGCGATGGCGTTCGACTCCCGTCGCCATGAGGTGGTGCTCTTCGGCGGCGACGCCGCCGACAACTCATCGGCGCCTCCGCTGACCGATACGTGGGTGCTCGAGGGGCGACGCTGGAGCCAGCGCAATCCCCCGAGCCACCCGCCGGCGATGTCCGACGAGCTGATGGTGTTCGACGCCCCTACGAAGACGTGCATCCTGGCCGGCCTGCCGTCGTCAGGCTTCGTGCAGGGGTCGGTTCTCGGGGAGCCGATCCTGCAGACGTGGAGCTGGGATGGCACCACCTGGGCACGGTTCTCCGATCTGCGCTTCAGCGGTGACGAGAATCTCCAGGGCATCGCGGTCGACCCGACCACGGGGCACCCGCTGCTCCTCACCGCCCCGAACGCAGGCCCACCCGCCATGCATACATGGACGTGGGACGGACACGCCTGGACGCTCCGGCACACTGATCCATTCGCCGGTGGCGTCACCCGACCCTCCCTGGCCACGATCAGCCGGCCGGCACCTGCCGGGCGCGGACCGGGCGTCCTGGCCATCTTCGGAACCGCGACCGGGTCACAGACATGGTTCTGGGATGGCGCCACCTGGTCAGAGCAGGCCGAGGGGGACACCCCGCCCTACACCCCGTTGAGCGCGACCATGGCCGGCGACCCATCCGTCGGCACAGTCGTCCTGGTGGGCCTGCAAGACGCAGGAACCGCTTCCAGCTGGACCTGGGACGGCAGAGCGTGGAACGAGGGCACCCAAGCACCAAATGTCGACAGCTTCTACGGAGCAACGTCCGCGCTGACCGACAGCTCATCTGGTCACCCCATCCTGATCGGCGACCAACCGAACCAGCTCGACCTGATCTGGACCTGGGACGGCCAGAGGTGGACAACCGCAGGCGGCGTATAGGTCTCTTGCCTCCGCCCTACCGCCAAATACGCTTCATGATCACCCGAGCCAGCTTCTCAGGATCATGGTGCGACGACACCGCGGGCGACACCACGTCGGCAAGGATGTAATGCACAGGCTTCTTCGAAGCCTCGTCACGGTCGAAGAGGATGCGCGACGTCCCCGCTGCCTGCGCTGACGCCGGCAGGGCCGGCGACATGTTGCTGTTGACGATCACGTAGTCGAACAGGTTGCCGCCGACGTGGTCCTCGATGGCGGTGAGGTGCTCGCTGACGGTGTAGCCCATCGTCTCGCCGGGCTGGCTGGCCACGTTGCAGACATAGACCTTGACGGCCGGCGTGGCGCGCAGCACCTCCACCATGCCGTCGACCAGGAGGTTGGGCAGGATCGAGGTGTACAGCGAGCCGGGCCCGACGATGACCAGCTCCGCGTCGAGGATGGCGGCCTCGGCCTCGGGGTTGATCGGCGGAGCATCGGGCTGCAGGAAGACACGGTCGATCCGCTCGATGCCCATCGGGACATGCGACTCGCCGACGCGGACCTCGGACCCGGAGGTCGCGCACAGCACGACGTCGCGGAGGGTGCTGGGCACGATGGTCCCGCGAACCGCCAGGACTCGCCCCGACTCGCGAAGCGCGTGCTCGAAGTCACCGGTGATCTCGGCCATCGCCATGATGAACAGGTTGCCGAACGAGTGCCCCCCGAGCGAACCCTCACCGGTGAACCGGTGCTGGAACAGCTGGGTCATCAGCGGCTCGGTCTCGGCCAGCGCGGTGAGGCACTGACGGAAGTCGCCCGGCGGGAGCACGCGGTACTCGGCGCGCAACCGGCCGCTCGATCCCCCGTCGTCGGCGACAGTGACGATGGCGACGATGTTGCCGGTGTACTTCTTGATGCCGCGCAACAGGGTGCTCAGCCCGGTGCCGCCACCGAGAGCCACCACCCGAGGCCCCTTGGCCAGCTGGCGGTGCGCGTAGAGATGCTCGATGAGGTTGCGCCGCTCGCTGGTGTTGCCGCGCAGGAACGGACCCAGCAGTGACTGGCCGAGCTTGTAGAAGCAGAGCAGGAGGATGGCGATGCCGAGGACGCCGAACAGCACCGCACGAATCCCGCGCGGCAGGAATTGCAGGGTGATGGTCTGCACCCAGGACGGGAAGCGCACGTCGCTGCTGTAGATGTCCCTGAGCACGTAGCCCACGGCCAGGCTGATCATCACGATGCTGGCGAACAGCAGCAGCAGCCAGCGCTTGATGTGGAGCCCCGGGATGAACCAGCGCATCAAGGAGGGGCTCGGGCGCAACACCTTCATGGTTGGCGCGATTGTCCCACGGCGGACACGGCAGCGAGCCCGGCGCCCGGGTGTCAGCCGGGCTGGAGCCGCCGCCCGGTCTCGTTGGCCTTGGCGGTGATCATCGCCTCGGTTCCGTCGGCCTCTGCCTCCTCGCGACGCATGCGCAGCTTGGCGAGGTTGTGCTCGGCGTCGATGTACCTGATCGTCCCCGAATAGCTGCGCATCACCAGGCTCTGGGTGCGCGCGCGGTTCTCGCCGAGGAAGCGGACCCCCTCGAGGAGCTCGCCACCGGTGATGCCGGTGGCCGCGAAGAAGACGTTGTCGCCGGCGACGAGATCGTCGAGCTCGAGGACGCGATCGGCGCTTTTGCCCTCGGCGTCGAGCAGGGCCTGGTCGCCCGGGCGCAGCCAGAGCCGCCCCTGCATCGACCCGCCCACACACTTGATCGCGCACGCGGCGAGAACCGCCTCGGGCGCGCCACCGATGCCCATCAGGACGTCGATGCCGGTCCGGTGTTCCATCGCCGCCATCACGCCGGCGGCGACGTCACCATCCATGATCAGCTTGACCCGGGCGCCCGCCGAACGGATCTCCTCGAGGAGGTCCTCGTGGCGGCCACGGTCGAGGACGACGACGGTGAGGTCCTCGACATGGCGATCCTCAGCCTTGGCGATGCGGCTCAGGTTGTTCTTGACGGTGTCGGTGATGTCGATGACCTTTGCAGCCTTGGGGCCGACGATGAGCTTCTCCATGTAGGGGATGTGCGTGTAGAACATCGAGCCCCGCTCGGCGAGCGAGACGGTGGCGATTCCGCCCGGGAGTCCTCGGGCCACCAGGCGCGTGCCGTCGATGGGGTCCACCGCGACGTCCACGCGCGGGGCGTTGCCGTTGCCGACCTGCTCGCCGATGAACAGCATCGGCGCCTCGTCCTTCTCGCCCTCGCCGATGACCACCACCCCGTCCATGTCGACGAAGTTGAGGCTGCGTCGCATCGAGTCCACCGCAGCGCCGTCCGCGTCGTTCTTGCGGTTGCGCCCCATGTAGGGCGCCGCAGCCATGGCCGCGCCCTCGGTGACCCGCACCAATTCCAACGCGATGTTGCGGTCGATCGGGGTACCGAGGTCGCGAGAGGATTTGACTCGAGCCATGGGGCGCCGATCATACCTGCCCCGCGAGCACCTCTCAGGTGGCACCATCACCGGGCTGTGATCTTCCTCAGTGACTTCCTGCGCGCCGACGTCGTCGACGTCGATCAGCGGACGGTCGGCTCCGTGCGCGACGTGATCGTGCGCATGGACGAACCGTATCCCGTGGTCACCGCTGTCGCCATCAGGGGACGCAACAAGGATCTGCCCGCGGTCATCGACTGGGGCGCGGTGCGCGCCGGCGAGGGCGGCGAATTGAGCCTCAACGTGCCCACCAGCAAGCTGCGGCTCTACGAGCACGCGGACCAGGAGATCTGGTTGGCGCGCGACGTGCTGGACAAGCAGATCGTCGACACCGACGGTCGTCGAGTGGTGCGGGTGAACGACCTGCAGCTCCAGCCGCAGGACGGCAAGATGCTCCTGGTCGGCGTCGACATCGGCGCCCGCGGGCTGCTGCGCCGCCTCGGCATGGAGCGGCTCGGCCGCCGTGTCACCCACCTCGTCGGCCGTGATTTCCCGCAGCGATTGATCTCGTGGGACGCAGTCGACCCGGTGCACAGCGACGAGAGCAGCGTGCGGCTGAAGATCAGCCACCGCAAGCTCAGCAAGATGCACCCGGCGGACATCGCGGAGATCGTCGAACAGCTTGGCGGCAGGGACCGCGCTGCGATCTTCGCCTCGCTCAACGATGAGGTCGCCGCCGACGTCGTGGAGGAGTCGTCCGAGGAGGTCCAGGCGCAGATTCTCGCCCGGCTCGACGACGATCGCGCTGCCGACATCCTCGAGGCGATGTCGCCTGATGAGGCCGCGGACCTGCTCGGCGACCTCCCCGAGGAGAGACGCGAGCAGTTGATCGCCAAGATGGAGGCCGACGAGGCGGAGGACGTCGAGGAGTTGCTCGGCTACGAGGAGGACACGGCCGGCGGCCTGATGACGACCGAGTTCGTCGCCGTGCCGGTCACACTCACGGCTCAGCAGACCATCGAGCGGCTCCGCGAGCTCGAGCCGGACGCGGAGAGCATCTACTACGTGTACGTCGTCGACGAGGAGGAGCGTCTCCTCGGCGTGCTCTCCCTGCGTGACCTGATCGTTGCCGGGCCACAGACGCCGATCGCCGACATCATGATCAAGCGCGTCGTGGCCGTCCCGATCGACGGCCACCCCGAGGACGTGGCCGCGGTCATGTCCAAGTACAACCTGCTCGCGGTCCCGGTCGTCGACGATGAAGACCGGATGCAGGGGATCGTCACCATCGACGACGCCATGGACGAGGTGATGCCGGCCGGCGTGCGACGCCGCGCCAGGGCACTGTGATGCGGCGGCGAAAGGCACGTGAAGACGGCCCCCCGTCAGACCAGCACGCTGCGCCGCCGCGCCGCGGAGGCCGCTGCCCAGCGGCGTGACCGCCGGCGTGCGCGCCCGCGGCGATTTGCCGGGGCGTGGCGCTACCTGGCCGTCATCGGTCCGGGCATCATCGTGGCCAACGCAGGCAACGACGCCGGCGGCGTCTTCACCTACAGCAACACCGGCGCCAAGTACGGCAACCACCTGCTCTGGGCGTTCCTGCCCATCCTCGTCGCGCTGATCGTCACCCAGGAGATGGTGGCCCGCCTGGGAACGGTGACCGGCAAGGGCCTGATGGACCTCATCCGCGAGCGCTTCGGCGTCCGCTGGACGCTCTTTGCCGCGGTCGTCGTCCTCATCGCCAACGGCGGCACCACCCTCGCCGAATTCGCCGGCGTCGCCGGTGGGCTTGGACTGCTCGGTGTGCCGCTGCCCATCGCGGTCATCGGCGCCGCCGTCCTCATCGGCGTCCTGGTGATGCGCGGCAATCGGAGGATCGTCGAGCGCGTCTTCCTCGCACTCGGTCTCACCTTTGTGTCGTACATCGTCACAGCTGTCACCGTGCATCCCAACTGGGGGGCGATCGCGCGCAGCGCCGTCGTTCCCGACCTCACCCACCCGGCCCTGGTCGGCCAGGGTGCCTACTTCGTCGACCTCATCGCGCTCATCGGCACCTCGATCACTCCGTACATGCAGCTGTTCCTGCAGTCATCGATCGTCGACAAGGGGACGCAGGAAAAGGACCTCCGCCTGGTGCGAGCCGACGTCATCAGCGGATCGATCTTTGCCGTCGCCGTGGCGATGTTCATCGTGATCACGACCTCGGCCACCCTCTTCGCCCCATCGTCGGCATATCCCCATGGGCTCGCCGGTGTCGGGGTGAACTCGGCGCAGCAGGCGGCCTCGGCTCTCGCTCCCCTGGCGGGCGTGCACGCCCAGCAGCTGTTTGCCATTGGGCTCGTCGGCGCATCGCTCCTGGCCGCGGCCGTGCTGCCTCTGAGCACGGCGTTCGTCATCTCAGAAGCCTTCGGCGCCGAACGCAGCGTGCAGAGCAGCTTCCGCGACGCCCCGGTGTTCTTCGCGCTGTTCATCGGCCTGCTGGTGATCGGCGCCGGGATCATGCTGATCCCCGGCGTTCCCATCGCCGGGGTGGCCATCGGGACGCAAACCCTCGACGGCATCCTGCTGCCGATCCTGCTGGTCTTCATCATCATCCTCGCCAACGATCGGCGGCTCCTGGGCAACCGCTGCAACGGTCCGATCTACAACGTCATCGCGGTGGCGCTCGCGTCCGTCCTGATCCTGCTGACCACCGTGCTCGTCTTCACGACGCTCTTCCCGGGCGTGATCGGCTGAACCCTCGCCTGATCGCCCGGCGTGACACCCGCCCCGCTACGACACCAGCCCGGCCACGCCGAAATGCGAGATCGCCCTGGCCGCGCTCCGCAACCCCGCCTCCAGCGCCGTCGGGAAGAAATCCGAGTCCTCGCGCTCGGCGGCGGCGCAGGCTGCCAGGAAACCGCCGGCCAGGGCGTCGCCCGCACCGGTCGGGTCGATGACACCGTCCACGCGGGCTGCGGGTCGCGAGATCACCCCGTCGCCGGTCACCACCGCCGCACCGTCCGGGCCGCCCTTGACCACCACCGCCCGCAGGCGGCCCACGCCGCACATCGCGATCGCCTCCTGCCGCCAGGTGGTCACCGGCGCGCCGGTGAGGCTGGCCAGCTCGCTGCGGTTGAGGAAGAGGACGTCGCAGGCGTGCGCCACGTCGCGCACCGCGTCGCGCTCGGGGCCGGTGTACTCCGTCATCGAGTCGGCGCCGACCAGCCGCGCGGAGCTCTGGGCCAGAACATCGCGCTGCAGCGCGGGACGCATGCTCGCCAGGAACAACACCGGCGCGCGTGCCGCGGCCGGCGGCAGATCCGGCTGCCAAGTGCCGTCGCAGCCATCCTCACTGACCGTGTCGACGGCCATCCATCGGTCGAAGTCGTGACGGGCGTGCCACCGGAAGGTGGGTTCGTCGCTGATCACCAGCCCGTCGAGGTTGATGCGTGTGCCGCTCAGCAGATCGGTGAATGCCCCGGCGTGGTCGCGCCCGACGATGCCGTTGAGGTGGACGGTGGCCGAGCCGGCCGCGGCCAGCGCGAAGTACACAGCCGAGCCACCGAGCTCGAAGGGATGGTGCCCCGCGGGGGTGGTGATGTCATCGACGTGCACCGTGCCCGCGACGGCGATCTCCCAGGTCACCGCCGCGCGTGCCGCCTCGGTGCGCGGCTGACCACGGCGCGCGGGTGTCTCAGTCGCGGAAGAGCGGGATGATCCGGGCGGTCACCGGCGCCCGCTCCTCGAGGGCGCGCTCCAGCAGCAGCCCCTGGGTGGCGAACAGCACGTCGGAGACATGCCCCGGCTCGCGGTTGATGCCGAGCTGGTCGCGCAGCTCGCCGTCGAGCGCTCCGACAAAGCGGACCACCGCGCTCCACAGTTGCGTCGGAAGCAGGCGATCGCCGCGCTCGCGGCAGCGCTCCAGCAGGTCGATGAGCGCATCGGATTCGCGAAGCAACAGGCGCGTGCGCCCCACGCGCGGTCGGCGCCAGACGGCGTCACGGTCGATGCGACGCAGCTCGAACACGGTGCGCTCGATGGGTCCGGCGAACTGCCTGCGGAAGACGGCTTCCTGCGCGCCCGCGGGCAGGCGACGGGGAAGCGCTGCGTTCTCCATCGCCGCATTGTAGCCAGCCCGGGGGCGCGCGCCAGCTTGGGATGAGCCGCGTCAGGTCTGACGTGTCGCGGTCGGGTAACAGAGCGAACGCCATGCCCCGCGGTGGGCCACCAGGTGCACGGTTCGGGGGAGGCCGATGATGCGTGACGCGTCGCCGATGGTGTACTCCACGTCCAGCTCGGCGGCATGCGCGTGGACCATCCCCGAGTCCGGGTCGCGCCAGTCGGCGAGGTGGCGCACCTGGTTGACCTTGACGCCGCGGAGCGTGGCCAGCGCCCCGATCCGCTGGGCGGCGATGAACGCCTCGAGCGTCCCCCAGCTCTGCTGGCACTCGGGGCTGAGCAGGCTGAAGGCGCGGCGGTACTGGCGCGCCCGCATCAACTCGACGAACACCGCCTCGCTGAACGCCGGGTTGGAGCGGGGGCGGCCCGACGAGCTGACGCCGCGCTCGTGGTCGGCGACCAGCGTCGAGGCCCGCCCCGTCGCGGCTGCGGGTTCGGCGCGCTCAGCCTCCACCAGCGTCGCCGGGGCCATCGCCCCGTGGCTCCAGAAGGTGCGCGTGTGGGAGTCGACGAGATGGGGTCGCTCTGCCGCGGGGAGGCGGGTCATGCTGACGGGCGACGACTCGTCCGAGCTGCGGGCGAAGACGCGGCGCAGGAGTCGTGGGGCACGCATCAGTCGCCGCCGGCGGCTTCGAGCACGACGTCGACATCCCGTGAGCCAACCCGCTCCCTGGCAAGGGCCTGCTCGACGGCCTCGCGGACCTGCAGGAGCGCAGGGACGGAGAGTAGGGGGAGTCGCTGCTGAAGCCGTCGCAGCCGCGCCGACGCGGTGGACACGGGAAGGGCGGTGCGCGACGGCATCGCCCTCAGTCTACGCGCTCGGCGAGGACCGATTCGGGGGGCCGGTGACCAGCGGACGGCCGCGCTCGCTACCATCGGCGGGCGATGGGGACACGTGCCCGAATCCTGCTGGCCGAGGACCAGGCTTCGGTTGCCGCCCCGGTCGCCAAGTGCCTCAACGAGGCCGGTCACGAGGTGCGCTGGGTGCGCCAGATGCGTGAGCTGCGCAAGGAGATGACCGACTACGCCCCCGACCTGCTGCTGCTCGACACCACGCTCGACACCGATGGTCTCGAGTATTTCCAGGCGGTGCGATTCGCTCCTGAGCATCCACCGGCCGGCATCGTCATCCTCACCCCCGCCGGCGATCGGCGCACCAAGGAGCGCGCCCAGCAGCTCGGTGCGGCCGCGGTCCTGGCCAAACCCATCGATGACGACACCATCGTCGCGGTCGTGGGCGACCTGCTCTCGATGATCTGAGCTCGCTCAGCGCAGCGCCTGGATGACGATCAGCACGGCGCTGCTGGCCGCCCAGAAGCCGATCGTCGCGCTGATGTAGCGCGGCATGGCGACGCCGGCGTTGTACCAGGCCACGACGCGCTGACCGGTGAGCGCGACGATGGCGATGGCGTCGAGGAGGAGCAGGAGGACGGAGGTCAGGGCGCTGACCGCCTGCAGCCCCTGGCCCGGCAGCAGCGCGACGACCAGCGATGCCGCCCCCAGCGCGATGGCGGTGGCGAAGGTCGTGATCTGCGCGCGCCGGATCCAGCGCTGGCGGCGGGTCAGCAGCGTGGCCAGGATGATGAGCAGAGCCGCCAGGGATGCGGCCGACACCGCCGCGAGAACCTGTTCGCCGACGGTGACATTGACGGTGCGGCTGCCCACGGTGGCCTGGCCGGCGAAGGCCGCCAGGGCGGCGAGCAACGCCAGGATCGCGAGCAGCATGTCCCAGCTGTAGATCGCCAGGATCACCGCGGGCCTCTTCTCCTCGTCGGTCTCGCTCTGCGCCTTGGCCTGCACGCGCCGATCATAGGGAGGGCGGCGGCAGCGACCGGCGGCGAGACGCGGCTACGCTGTCGCCGATGACGCCGACCATCGCCGTCCTGCAGGGAGACCAGACCGGCCAGGAGCTGCTCGACGAGGCGCTGCGAGTCATCGCGCCCGAGGTCATCGGGGTCGAGTTGGTGTTGCGCCGTTTCGACCTGTCGCTGGAGAACCGCCGCGCCACCGCCAACGCCGTCGTCATCGACGCGGCTCTGGCCATGGTGGAGTGTGGTTTTGGGATCAAGGCCGCCACCATCACGCCGGAGCATGCAGGGGATGTGGGCAGCCCCAACGCGCTGCTCCGTCAGCGGGTCGGGGGCAAGGTCATCCTGCGCACCGGCAGGCGCATCCCCGGTGTCGCGTCGGTCGGCGGCGCGAGCGCGCCGATGAGCGTGGTGAGGATGGCCGTGGACGACGCCTACGACGCCAGGGAATGGCGCGAGCAGCTCGACGGCGATGAGATCGCCTTCCGCACCGAGCACATCTCACGGTCCACCTGCCGCGCCGTCGCCGATTTCGCCTTCGTCCAGGCGCAGCGCGCCCACGCGCGCGTCTTCGGCGGTCCCAAGTACACCGTGTCGCCGGTGTACGAGGGCATGTTCAAAGAGGAGATGGACGCAGCCGCCGCGCGGTTCCCGGAGGTGGCCTACGAGCCCCAGCTGATCGACGCGACCTATGCGCTCCTCCTGGCCCACGGTGGCGACGCCCTGGTCATCCCTGCGCTGAACCGTGACGGCGACTGCCTCAGCGACTTCGTCCTCCAACTCTTCGGCAGCATCGCCGGCGCCGAGTCGCTGCTGCTCGGCTTCACCGAGGACTCGACCAAGCCCGACGTGGTCATGGCCGAGGCACCCCACGGGACAGCCCCCGCGCTCCAGGGCAAGAACATCGCCAACCCGATGGCGATGATCCTTGCCGCCGCGTCGCTGTTGAGCTTCGTCGGCGATCCCCCCTGCACGGCGGCGTCACGTGCCATCTACGAGGCGACGTTCGAGACCGTTCGCGCCGGCACCAAGACCGCTGACCTCGGTGGTCATTCCTTCACCGACGAGTTCACCGACGCTGTCATCGACGCGGTGCGCAACAAGCTGGAGCTGTGGGGCTCACTGGGCATGAGCTGATGGAGATCCGGCGCACCTACCTCGACCACGCCGCCACCACGCCGCCGGCCGGCGAGGTCATCGACGCGATGCTCCCGTACCTGCGCGCCGACTGGGGCAACCCCTCGTCGCCGCATGCTCGTGGGCGGCGGGCTCGCAGCGCCATCGACGACTCGCGCGATCGGCTGGCGGGGCTGCTCGGGTGCGCGGCGAGAGAGGTCACCTTCACCGCCGGCGGCACCGAGGCCGACAACCTGGCGATTCGCGGGACGCTGGGCCGGTGGGGCGCGGAGCGCGGCCGCCACGTGGTGACCAGCGCGATCGAGCACGAGGCGGTGCTCGCCACCGCGCACGCGCTGGCCGGCCAGGGGGATTGCGAGCTGACCGTGGTGAGCTGCGACAGCAACGGTGGGGTCGACCCGGGCGAGCTCGCCGCCGCCGTGCGCGATGACACGGTGCTGGTGTCGCTGATGCTCGCCAACAATGAGATCGGCACCGTGGCGGATGTCGCCACCGCGGCGCGCGCGGTTCGCGAGCGCAACCCGCGCACGCTGGTTCACACCGACGCGGTGCAGGCATTCGGGCGGCTGTCCGTCGACGTGACCGCGCTCGGTGTCGACCTGCTCAGCCTCTCGGCGCACAAGTGCTACGGCCCCAAGGGGATCGGCCTCCTCTACTCACGCTGGGGCACATTCGTCCGCGCGCAGCAGGAAGGCGGCGGCCAGGAACGCGGCCGCCGCAGCGGCACCGAGAACGTTGCCGGGATCGTCGGCTTCGCGGCCGCCGCGGACCTTGTCGAACGCGAGCGCGCCACCGAGATGAACCGGCAGAGCGCCCTTCGCGACCGCCTCGAAACGGCCGTCCGCGCCGCGCTGCCCGGCGTCCGCGTCGCCGCCGCAGGCGGACCAAGGCTGCCCAACCTCTCCGCCCTGCTCGTGGATGCCGCCTCGACCGAGGTGCTGATCGCCGCCCTCGACCAGGCGGGCATCGAGGTGTCAGGCGGCTCCGCCTGCTCCAGCGGCGCAGTGCGCGACTCCCACGTCCTCAGAGCAATCGGCGAGGACCCCCGCACAACCGCCCTGGTCCGCTGCTCACTGGGCCGAGGCACCACCGAAGAAGAGATAGGCGTCGCAACTGCCGCGATAGTGGCCGCAGTAGCTCAGGCCACCCAAGCGCCAACAGCGGTCGCCACACTAAAGGCCTTCTAAGCACCCACCGCCCAAGAGCGATCAAGCCCCGGCAGGTGCTGCCAGAGGGGAGGGACGTGGCCACAGGCGCCAGAGGGAATGTGCCGAGCAGCGGAGAGATCCGCCCGCCGAGCGGGCGAGCTCGGAGCGCCCGCGAGGCTTTGACCGAAGGCGCCTGTGGCCGCCTCCCTCCCCGGCTTCCTATCACCTTGGGGACTGGCCGCTGCGGTACAATCCTGACCATGACGGTCGGAATTTCCACCAGCCCCCGCTCGGAGGCCCCCCCGAGCTCCTCGTTCTCGATGCGCGTCAGCTCGAAGGCCCATTACGGGCTGCGCATGATGACCGAGTTCGCCCGCGCCTACGGTCGAGGGCCGCTGAGCATCGCCGAGGTGGCCAGGATCGAGCACCTTCCCCTGGCGTACCTGGAGCAGCTGGCCGGCCAGCTGCGCCGCGGCGGCCTGGTGGAAAGCACCCGCGGGGTCCACGGCGGCTACTCGCTGACCCGTTCCCCGGAGCTGATCTCGGTGCTCGAGGTGGTGCACACCGTCGAGGGTGAGGTGTCACCGGTGGAGTGCGTGTCGACCGACTACGTCAGCGGCAGCTGCGCGCGCGAGGGCGAGTGCGCCTCGCGTGGGCTGTGGATGCGTCTCAAGGAGAGCATCGACGCCGTGCTTCGCCAGACCACCCTCGCCGAGTTGATCCATGACCAGTCGCTGCTCGAAGCGATGGCCCCGGCCGAACCACATCCGGAGACTTCTCATGACTGAAGCCAGCGCCGCCCCCGCGGCCGCCGACCTCGTTGTCCGCGGTCTCACCGTGTCCGTGGAGGAGAAGGAGATCCTCCGCGGCGTCGACCTGACCGTTCCCACCGGCGAGGTGCACGCCCTGATGGGCCCCAACGGGTCCGGCAAGAGCACGCTCGCCTACACCCTGAGCGGTCATCCCAAGTACATGGTGACCGCGGGGACGGCGCGGTTCGGCGGCACCGACCTGCTGGCTCTCCCCGCCGACGCGCGTGCCCGGCTGGGCCTGTTCCTCTGCTTCCAGTACCCGACCGCCATCCCCGGCGTCACCACCGTCAACTTCATGCGGGCCGCCTTGCGCGCCCAGGGCAAGGAGATGCCGGCGCGCGAGTTCATCCGCCGTCTCAACGAGGAGATGGCTGCGCTGAAGATCGACGAGAGCTTCCGCGCCAGGTACATCAACGATGGTTTCAGCGGTGGCGAGAAGAAGCGCGCCGAGATCCTCCAGATGGCCATGCTGCGCCCCCGCCTGTCGATCCTCGACGAGACCGACTCCGGGCTCGACGTGGACGCGCTGCGCACCGTCGCCAACGGGGTGATGCGGCTGGCCGGGCCGGACATGAGCGTGCTGGTGATCACCCACTATCCGCGCATCCTTGAATACCTCAAGCCCGATAAGGTGCACGTGCTCCACCAGGGTCGCGTGGTCACCTCCGGCGGCCCGGAGCTCGCCGACCAGATCGAGGCAGAGGGCTATGAGCCCATCACCGGGCCGGTCGCCGTACAGGCAGCGGCTTCACAGAAGTCACTGACCGGCGTGGTCGCGGAGGCACAGGCATGACAGTCCAGGCCCACGAGCTGACCAAGGACTACCAGTTCGGTTTCCACGACGTCGACATCTCGGTGTTCCGCACCGAGAAGGGTCTCTCGCCCGAGGTGGTCGCCGCCATCTCCGACCACAAGAACGAGCCGGAGTGGATGCTGAAGTTCCGGCTGAAGGCGTACGACCATTACATGAAGCGGCCGATGCCGGCGTGGGGCGCCAACCTCTCCGGCATCGACTTCGACGACATCTACTACTACGTCAAGCCCGCCGGTGAGCAGTCGCGCTCCTGGGACGATGTGCCGGAGTCGATCAAGAGCACCTTCGACAAGCTCGGTATCCCGCAGGCCGAGCGCAAGTTCCTCGCCGGCGTGTCAGCGCAGTACGACTCAGAGGTCGTCTACCACAACATCCGCGACGACCTCGAGAAGCTCGGCGTCATCTTCTGCGACTGCGACACCGGGCTGCGGGAGCACCCGGAGATCTTTCGCAAGTACTTCGGCACGGTGATCCCGCCCAATGACAACAAGTTCGCCGCGCTCAACAGCGCGGTGTGGTCGGGCGGCTCCTTCGTCTACGTTCCCGCGGGCGTCAAGGTCGACATCCCCCTGCAGGCGTACTTCCGCATCAACAGTGACAACATGGGCCAGTTCGAGCGCACCCTGATCATCGCCGAGGAGGGATCCTCGGTCCATTACATCGAGGGGTGCACGGCGCCGAACTATTCGAGCGACTCGCTGCACTCCGCGGTGGTCGAGCTGATCGCCCACAAGGGCGCCAAGATCCGCTACACCACGATCCAGAACTGGTCCGACAACGTCTACAACCTGGTCACCAAGCGCGCCATCGCGCACGAGCGGGCCACCGTCGAATGGGTCGACGGCAACCTCGGCTCGAAGGTGACCATGAAGTACCCGGCCATCTACCTGATGGGCGAGGGGGCGCACGGTGAGGTGCTCTCGGCCGCCTTCGCCGGCCCCGGTCAGCACCAGGACGCGGGAGCCAAGTGCATCCATGTGGCGGCTCATACCACCAGCAACATCGTGTCGCGTTCGATCAGCAAGGGCACCGGTCGCACCTCGTACCGCGGCCACATCAAGGTGTACCCGAAGGCGCACGACGTGCGCGTCAACGTGCGCTGCGACGCGCTGCTGCTCGACGAGGAGTCGCAGAGCGACACCTATCCGTACATGGACGTCGAGAGCCCGGATGTGACCATCGGCCACGAGGCGTCGGTGAGCAAGGTTGGCGAGGACCAGATCTTCTACCTCACCTCGCGCGGCATCGACGAGAACGAGGCGACGGCCCTGATCGTCAACGGGTTCTTCGAGCCGTTCGTCAAGGAGCTGCCGATGGAGTACGCCGTCGAGCTCAACCGCCTGCTGGCACTCTCGATGGAGGGGTCGGTCGGGTGATCACCGGCGCAACCGGCGTCGCCACGGACGCACCGGCGTTCGAGGAGGCTGCCCAAGGACGGATCGCGTCGTCGACCGGTTGGCTGCGCGACCGCCGCCAGGCTGCCTGGGACGCGTTCACCGCGATGCCGATGCCATCGTCGCAGCGCGACGAGGACTGGCGCCGGACTGACATCGGCAAGCTCAGGCTGGCGCTGTTCCATGACGGCGAACCCGTCGATGACTCGCTGGTCGCCGCGATCCGTGAGCGGCGCGACCGGGCAACGCCGGCCGCGGCCCTGGTGGTCGACGCCGCGCCGGGGACCCGCATCGAGCAGAGTGACCAGCTCGCGGCAGCCGGCGTCGTCGTCAGCTCGCTGGAGGACGCGGTCCGCCTCCATCCCGCGTTGGTCGAGCGGGTCCTGGCCTCCGTTGGGGTCGCCGAGTCGGCGTTCATGGCGCTCTGGAACGCGATGTGGAAGGGCGGAGCGTTCGTCTATGTACCGCGCTCGATCGACGCGTCTGTGCCCATCTGGGTCGCACACAGCGCCGCCGGTGATCACTCCGCGACGTTCCCGGCGACGGTCGTCCTCCTCGAGGACAACTCCTCTCTCACGCTCGTCGACGACTACCTCAGCGCGGTGGGCACCGACGAGCTGCTCAGCGACGCGCTGACCATCGCCGTGGTGGGCCGCGACGCCCGCCTCGACCACCATGTTCTGCAGCAGTGGGGCGAGGCCACCTGGCACATCGCCCTGCACCGCACCGTTCTCGGTCAGAACGCGCGCCTGCGCATGTTCGGCGCCACGCTGGGGTCGCGGCTCCAGAAGGCGTACTGGGAGGTGCTCCTCGATGGTCCCGGCGCCGAGGCGGAGATCGCGGGAGTTGCCTTCGGTGACGCCGCCCAGCATCTCGATCACCAGTCCCTGCAGGCCCATCGCGCTCCGCAGACGACGAGCCGCCTCCAGCTCAAGGTGGCGGTGCGCGACCGCGCCCGCAGCGTCTACAGCGGGCTCATCGACGTCGACAGGGTCGCGCAGCAGACCGACGCGTACGTGCAGAACCGCAACCTCATCCTCAGCCACGGCGCCACCGCGGACTCGGTGCCGCGCCTGGAGATCCGTGCCAACGACGTGCGCTGCGGCCACGGCGCCACCGCCGGGCACATCGACGACGATCACCGCTTCTACCTGATGGCGCGCGGCGTGACCGAGGAGGACGCCGATCGGCTCATCGTCCGCGGCTTCCTCGACGACGCCCTGGTGCACTGCCCCGACCCCGGCGTTGCCGACCTGATCGGCGGCCTCCTCGACCACGAGCTCGAGGGCGATGAGGTGGCGGGCGTCGCCCCGGTGAGAGCATGAGCGTGGCCACCTGGGTCGAGGTCGGCCGGATCGAGGACATCCCTCCCGGCCACGCCGCCCGCGTCGAGATCGACGAGGTGCCGGTCGCCATCTTCAACTGCAACGGTCAGTTCTATGCCCTCGACGACACCTGCAGCCACGCCGAGGCGTCGCTGAGCGATGGTGACCTCGACATCTCGCGCTGCGCCATCGAGTGCCCGCTGCACGGGTCGGCGTTCGACCTCGCCACCGGCGACCCTCTGTCCCTCCCGGCCGTTGTCCCGGTGCGCTCCCACGCTGTGGACGTCGCCGACGGTGTCATCCGCATCTCTCTGAGCGAGGAAGCGGCATGAGCGGGCTCGAGGTCGCCACAGCCCCGCTCGACGTCGCCGCGATCAGGTCCGACTTCCCCCTGCTGCAGCGAACCGTCAACGGCCATCCGCTGGTGTACCTCGACTCCGCCGCCACATCGCAGAAGCCGCAGCAGGTTCTCGACGCGGTCGACGGCTATTACAGCCTCCACAACGCCAACGTGCACCGCGGCGTGCACACCGTGGGCAATGAGGCCACCGATGTCTTCGAGCGCGCGCGTGAGCGAGTGGCCGCATTCATCGATGCTCCGGCCGAAGGCATTGTCTTCGTGCGCAACACCACCGAGGCGCTCAACCTGGTTGCCTCATCGTACGCACGCGAGCTGCTCGCACCGGGGGATCGCATCGTGCTCACCGAGATGGAGCACCACAGCAACCTGGTTCCCTGGCAGCTTGCAGCGGAACGGGCCGGGCTCGAGCTGGCCTTCCTTCGCGTCAACGACGACGGCACGCTCGACCTCTCCGCGCTCGACGAACTGCTCGCCCCGCCAACCAGGTTGGTGAGTCTCAGCCACCAGTCGAACGTGCTCGGTACCGTGGTGCCGCTACGCCAGGTGATCGAGGCGGCGCATGCGCGCGGCGTTCTCGTCTGTGTCGACGCCGCTCAGAGCGTGCCGCACATGCCGGTGTCGGTGCGCGAGCTCGACTGCGACTTCTTCGCCTTCAGCGGGCACAAGATGTGTGCGCCGATGGGCGCCGGTGTGCTCTGGGCGCGGCCTGAGCTGCTTGAGCGCATGCCGCCCTTCCTCGGCGGCGGCAGCATGATCCTCCGCGTTTCCCTGGAGAAGTCGTCGTGGAGCACGGTGCCGCACAAGTTCGAGGCCGGGACACCCGATGTCGGCGCCGCCGCCGGCCTCGCCGCGGCGTGCGATTACCTCGACGCGGT